>NZ_JBYTBK010000018.1:0-99794 GCF_058789115.1 Pseudomonas sp. FW300-N1A1
AAACCGCGTTCCTCGCGCCTTGCCCTGCACCAAGCGGGCATCCGTCGCGGCCGCCACCAAACGTCAACAGACCCTAGCTTCCCGGTTCGTGCCGCCGGCTGCAAGCGGAACCCGAGCCCGTCGGTATCGATATTCGGTGAACGGGCAGGTGGCATCGAACCTCTCGATAAAGAGGTTCGAACCCGGCAACACTGCAGCCAGTGACAGCGGACTAGTCTTTGCGTGAGGTGCCTTGCATCACCAGCTTGATCAGCGGCAACAGTGCGGTGCCCAGTCCGACCCATCGGGAGACATTGCGCAGGCCTCCACCCTTGGCGCCCTTGCCGGTGAGAAAGCCCAGCAAGGTCACGGCGGCAACCCCCCAGAGTGGCGCGTGCTTGATGCCCAGGCCCTCCTGCAGGGTTTGCGACATGCCGCGTATCCGCTGCAAGGGTTGCAGCAATTGTCGCGACTCATGACGTATTTCCTGGCGATGCATTTCCATGCGCAAGCGGATCAGGGCCTTGCGCATTTCTTGCCGCGAGCTGTTCTTGGGGATCTTGGGCAGGCTCATGGCAGCAGGCGCTCCCTGTCGTTGTTCAGCTCTTCGAGGGTGGCGTGGAACGGCGACGACTCATCGAAGACCGCTGCTTTCAGGCGCATGCCGCAGAACAGGGCCGCGAGCGCATAGAACACGCACAGGCCAACGATGGCCGACAGGCGATAGGTGTCCCAAAACACAATCAACACCAGTGCCGAAAGACCCACCAGCAACAGCAGGGCGAACACCAGCGCAAGGCCGGCGAACAGCAACAGGCTGACCGTACGCGCCTTTTGCTCTTGCAACTCGATGCCGAACAACTCGACATGACTGTGCAGCAACCCAAGGAACGCGGCGCCCAGGCGCCGCGATGAGGAGCCGGAGTCCGTATCCGGCGAGCCGGATTCACCGATCGCCATATCAGCGCCGAGTCGCCAGCAGGCCAATCAGAAAGCCCACGCCAGCCGCGATACCCACCGACTGCCAGGGATTGGCCTGGACATACTCTTCTGTCGAAGAGACAGCGGCCTTGCTGCGCTCGCTCAGGGAGTCCTGGGTCAGTTTCAGGGTTTCGCGGGCGCGCACCAGGCTTTCGTGAATCTGACCGCGCAGTTCGTCGGCTTGATCACCGGCCAGTGTCGCGGTGTGTTCCAGCAGCCGCTCGGTGTCGCTGACCAGTGTCTGAAAATCTTCCATCAGGATTTCTTGAGCAGTCTTTTCCGTTTTGCTGGCCATGGTGATCTCCATAAGTGGGGTGTGAAGTGTTCGAGTATGAGCCGTTTGCGAAGGTTCAGTGCAAACGGCTGGTACAGCTTTTGCTATGTCGTGGTGCGTCAATCGGTGCTGTTGTACTGAAAACGGGCGTGCTTCGCGAAAACCTTAACCTAAATAATAGTAATCAGCGGAAACATCCAGGCAAGGATTGAGCCCGTCGGTTTTTTTGCGCCAAAACGGTTCGCCGTAAGGTGAGTTGATGCCAGGGGAGGTGTCAACTTGGTGCGCAAAAAGACCTGGCGAACTGCTTTGGTGCTTTTCCCGGATTGAAGGTCTGCCAACCCCATGGAAAATCTGCAAAGTGCAGTGGACAGTCTGGTCCTCGGTTCCAACACGCTCTTCATCCTGATCGGCGCGGTCATGGTCCTGGCGATGCATGCCGGTTTCGCCTTCCTGGAAGTCGGTACGGTTCGTCAAAAGAATCAGGTCAATGCCTTGTCGAAAATCCTCAGCGACTTTGCCATTTCGACCCTGGCTTACTTCTTTATAGGCTACTGGATCTCATACGGCGTCCATTTCATGCAACCGGCCTCGGTGATCAGTGTCGATCACGGTTATGGACTGGTGAAGTTTTTCTTTCTGCTGACGTTCGCCGCCGCCATTCCAGCCATTATCTCCGGCGGAATTGCCGAGCGGGCGCGGTTCATACCGCAGTTGTGCGCCACCGCGCTGATCGTGGCGTTCATCTATCCATTTTTTGAGGGCATTGTCTGGAATGGCAATTTTGGCCTGCAAGCCTGGTTGCTCGAGCGCTTTGGTGCCGGCTTCCATGACTTTGCAGGTTCGGTGGTGGTGCATGCCATGGGCGGCTGGCTGGCACTGGCGGCGGTGCTACTGCTCGGCCCGCGCAATGGACGGTACCGCGACGGGCGCCTGGTAGCGTTTGCTCCATCGAGTATTCCGTTCCTGGCATTGGGCTCGTGGATTCTGATCGTCGGCTGGTTCGGCTTTAACGTAATGAGCGCCCAGACTCTGCAGGGGGTCAGCGGATTGGTGGCGGTCAATTCGTTGATGGCCATGGTCGGCGGAACCGTGGCCGCGTTGATCGTTGGTCGCAACGATCCGGGGTTTCTGCACAATGGACCGCTGGCCGGGCTGGTCGCGATCTGCGCGGGCTCGGACCTGATGCACCCGGTGGGGGCCCTGGTGACCGGTGCCATCGCCGGGGCCCTGTTTGTCGGGTGTTTCATTGCCGCGCAAAACCAATGGAAGATCGATGATGTGCTGGGCGTCTGGCCATTACATGGCTTGTGTGGCGCCTGGGGCGGCATTGCCTGCGGGATCTTCGGCCAGACGGCGTTGGGCGGGCTGGGTGGTGTCAGCCTGATCAGCCAATTGATCGGTACGGCGCTGGGTATTGTGGTGGCATTGATCGGGGGGCTGGTGGTGTATGGCGCAATCAAACGCTTGCATGGTCTGCGCCTGAGCCAGGAAGAGGAGTACTACGGTGCTGACCTGTCGATCCACAAGATCGGTGCCGTCAGCCAGGACTGAGGGGCGCTGGGAGCGCAATGATCTGCACCCGCGATCTGCGCGCGGCATTCACCCCGTGATGGGGGTGGCTGGCGCTCGACGGTTTTTCACGTCCGGCCTAGAATGATCACCCATTCCTCAGTGATCTGTACCTCATGCCTTCTGAATGCCAGTTGTTCGGCACCCTTGGCTGCCATCTCTGTGAACTCGCCGAAGCGGAGCTGATGCCGCTGGTCGAGCACGGATTGTTGGTGGAACTGGTGGACATTGCGGACAGCGATGCGTTATTTGAAGCCTACGGCTTGCGAATTCCGGTGCTGCGCCGGGTCGATACGGGGGCCGAACTGGGCTGGCCCTTCGATGCCGAGCAGGTCGTGGCGTTTTTGCGCTGATCCCCTCGCTTTTGTTGCGACACGGACTCCGTTTGTCGTGACCTGCCTGTAATGCGTTGGCGCGCGCTCGAATATTCGTTTACTGTATGTGCATACAGTTATTCGGGTGGCCGTCATGTCCCTCACCATACTCGCAAGTCGTCAGCGCTTGCAGCTGCCGGATTCCGGTGAGCTGAGCATCAGTACCCTGCATTGCGCCGCTCAAGAGCAGGCGCATTGCGACTTCTCGCTAGACCGGATAGTGGGGCTGGGGGCCGAGCAGGTGCGTGCGGTCCTGGTTGATGACGACAGCTTGCTGGGGTTCGGTATTTATCCCGGTGACCGTCTGATCGTCGATCGTTCGATCCAGCCTGTTCAGGATCAATACGTGGTGGCCCATCTCGACAGCGAAAACGATTACTGCGTGCGCCTGCTGGCGGCGGATCCCAAGGGAGGGCTGCTGCTCAAGGCTGCGCGGCCCTCTATCCCCTCGGTCCCCTTTGATGAACTCGACCCGGCCCCGATCTGGGGGGTGGTGCTGTGGGTCGTCAGTTATGTGGGGCGTGGGTGAGATTGGCCCTGCGAGCCTGATTGGCTGGAACGCCAGGCGCGCGCACGGGATTACGAAATGAGAGGGATGCAACATGGTCAATGTTGAACAGTTGAAAGCCAGCGTGAACCGGATGTCGGTCGACGTGGTACGCGAGGCGGTACGGGAGTTACGCCTGGACGGCCTGGTGACGGAAGGGAAAACGCCGTTCAACAAAGTGCACTTCAATACCTGTTTTGCCGAAATCGAGGCTCTGTTTCAGCGCGCCGGGTATCACCGTCAGCTGGACGTCGTCGGTTACCAGGGCTTGCTGTATGCGCTTTATGATCCTGGCCGCTGGGAAGCCGTCGATGTATTGCGCTGGCTGAAAGAGTTCACCGACGCGGCAGCGCTGCGCGAGTCCTTGACCGCGTGACGGAAATCAGGAGGGGCCGTGTGGAATCTGTCCTAGGTCCGTTCAAGCCGTTGTTGGATAATAGCCATCAGCATTAACGGCCAGAGCTTTCGTATGTCCACCTCATCGTTTTCCGCCGCACAGAACCAGGCCAGTACGCTATACCTGCCACCAGGCAGTTGGGCGACCGTGCTTGATTGCCTGTGCGAACACTTCAGCGCCATTGGGCGTGAACAATGGCTGGACAGGATCGCCCGCGGTCGTGTGCTCGACGGTCAAGGCCAGGCGATTGCCGTGGACCTGGCGTACAAGGAAGGCCTGCGAATCCATTATTTTCGCGAGGTGCCTGATGAGAAACACATCCCGGTTGTGGAAACGATCCTGTATGCCGACGAGCATCTGGTGGTGGCGGACAAACCCCATTTCTTGCCGGTGACCCCCGCTGGCGAGTATGTCGAGCAGACGTTGCTGCGTCGGTTGATCCGTCGCCTGGACAATCCGCACCTGGTGCCACTGCATCGTATTGACCGGCACACGGCGGGGCTTGTGCTGTTTTCCGCCAATCCGCAAAGCCGTTCGGCGTATCAGTCACTGTTTCCGACTCGCACCATCGAAAAGCACTATGAAGCCATTGCCCGTGCGTTGCCGGCACTGTCGTTTCCCCTGGTACACAAAAGCCGTCTGGTCGATGGTCAGCCCTTTTTCCGTATGCAAGAGGGGCCAGGCATCAGCAATACCGAAACCGCAATCGAGGTCGTAGAAAAAAATGCTGATCTGTGGCGCTACGCGTTGTACCCGGTGACGGGCAAAAAACACCAGTTGAGGGTTCACATGGCCGCGTTGGGGGCGAGTATCTGTAATGACCCCTTCTATCCCGACGTCTTGAACGATGCAGAGGATGACTACGCCAATCCTTTGAAGCTGTTGGCCAAAGGCTTGCGCTTCGTCGACCCGGTGACCGGTCAGGAGCGGGTGTTCGAAAGCACCATCAGCCTGGACTGGTAGCCGCTCCAGACAACAACAAGCCCGCGCTGGGCGGGCTTGGTCGTGTCGCTGGAACGCGTCGCGACTTACAGGTCCTTGACGGTGCGAACCTGATCCTTGTTGATGCGGGTTTGCTTGCCGTCCAGCTGTTCGAACTCATAGAAACCCGACTTGTCATTGTATCTAGGGGTGTCGACAGACTGGATTTCGCGGCCGTCATTCAAGGTGATGACTGCAGGTGACGAGCAGCCCGCGAGGGTGGCCAAGCCCAAGGCAAGCATGAAAGTGGCGAGGGTCCGATGAGTCATGAGATGTCTCCGCTATTGAATTCTTGATGTCTGAACTTGAGACGTACAGCACGCGTGCAAGTTCCAGAATAGGTCATTCTGACACGCTGGCATGCAGACTTAATAGCTCTGGGGTATTGAGGTTGGCCAGGCGCCGATCATTCTCGGGACACTGCAGTGCAATGGCATCAAGCGTGCGCATGATACGTCCAGGGCTGCGCTCGCCCGCACTCCAGGCCTTGTCGAACTCATCTGACAGCGCGACAGGGATGATGCACAGCAACGGCTCCCAGTGTTCACCCTGACGCACCATCAAGGGTTTTTCCGGGTGCTGGCGGGCCGCCTCACGCATGGTTTGCAGCAGTTCGGCGTCCAGGCGTGGCACATCGCACGGCAGCACCATCAGGTGGGGGTGGCGTGCGGCCTTCAGCCCGGCGCGAATACCTGCCAAAGGGCCAGGGAAATCACTGTCGTCATCGTGTACCAACTGATCGGCATAGGACGCATAGCGGTCAAGATTGCGGTTGCAGGAAATGATCAGGTCATCGGTCAAGCCCCGGGTCCGTTGGTGCAGATGCGCAATCAGAGGCAGGCCCCGCCATTCGAGCAACCCTTTGTCCTGCCCCCCCATGCGCTGGCCACGCCCGCCCGCCAGGAGCAGGATGGAGCAGGGCGGTAACTCAGTATTCAGGGGCATGACGCCTCTCCATCGGTGGGGCAAAAAAACAGGGCTCTGTGATATAACACCGGGCCGTTTCTCCTACAACTGGACGAGCCTATGAAAGCCAAGGCCGATGTACCTTTCGTTGCGCTGAACATCGCGGTGCTGACCGTCAGCGATACCCGCACGCTGGAAACCGATACCTCGGGCCAGGTCTTTGTCGACCGCTTGAGCGCTGCCGGCCACAACCTGGCGGCGCGTGTCCTGCTTAAAGATGACCTGTACAAAATACGTGCGCAAGTCGCCACCTGGATCGCCGACGACCTGGTTCAAGTGGTGCTGATTACCGGGGGGACGGGTTTCACCGGGCGTGACAGTACGCCTGAAGCCGTGAGCTGCCTGCTGGACAAGCAGGTCGACGGGTTTGGCGAGTTGTTCCGACAGATATCGGTCGCTGATATTGGCAGCTCCACGGTCCAGTCGCGTGCACTGGCAGGCCTGGCCAATGGCACGCTGGTTTGCTGCCTGCCAGGTTCCACCAACGCGGTGCGAACCGGTTGGGATGGCATACTCGCCGAGCAATTGGATGCGCGTCACCGTCCCTGCAACTTCGTCACTCACCTGAAACAGGCGGCACCTTGTGAATCGCGCGGCTAAGCCAGGCAAGACGGGCAGCTTGATGCCCGTCGAAGTGGCGTTGGCACGCCTGCTTGAAATGGCTGAAGCATCGCCCATTGACGAGCATGAGCGATTGCCGCTGGCTGCCGTCCACGGGCGTGTGCTGGCCAATGACCTGGTATCGACCCTTGATCTGCCGCCGTGGCCCAACAGTGCCATGGACGGTTACGCCCTGCGGCTGGCCGACTGGACGGGCGAGCCATTGGTGGTCAGTCAGAAGATATTCGCCGGGCAAGCACCGGAGCCCTTGGCGCCGGGTACGTGCGCCAGGATCTTTACCGGCGCACCGGTGCCGGCCGGTGCGGATTGCGTCGAAATGCAGGAAAACGCCGAGGTTCTGAGCGACCTGCGGGTGCGGTTCACCGAACCGATGAAGGTCGGACAGAACATCCGCCCGCAAGGTCAGGAAGCCACGGTGGGCGAGCAGGTGCTGAGTGCCGGCACCCGTTTGGGGCCTATCGAGCAAGGCCTGGCTGCCTCACTGGGGTGCGCGGAGCTCGAGGTGGTGCGCAAGGTGCGCGTCGCCGTACTGTCTACCGGCGACGAGCTGATCGAGCCGGGGCAGTCGCTGGGTCCCGGACAGATCTACAACAGCAATCGGGTATTGCTGTGCAGCTGGCTGCAGCGCCTGGGCTGCGAAGTGGTGGATGCCGGTATTCTTCCTGACAATCTGCAGGCCACGCGCGCGAGACTCGCTGAGCTTGGAAGTGTTGACCTGATTCTTTCCACGGGTGGCGTATCGGTTGGCGAAGCCGACTTCCTGGGTATCGCCTTGCGTGAAGAGGGTGAGCTGGCGCTGTGGAAGCTGGCGATCAAGCCCGGGAAACCGTTGACGTTCGGTCACTTCCGAGGTGTGCCGGTGATTGGTCTGCCAGGGAACCCGGCCTCGACACTGGTGACGTTCGCGTTGCTGGCCCGGCCTTATCTCCTGCGCCGCCAAGGCGTGCAAGCAGTGGCCCCATTGCAATTCCAGGTCCCGGCGGGATTTGTCTGGTCCAAGGCAGGCAATCGGCGGGAGTACCTTCGCGGTCGGCTGGAGCAGGGGCGGGCGATTGTCTACAGAAACCAGAGTTCGGGTGTTTTGCGCAGCGCGGCATGGGCCGAGGGGTTGGTCGAAGTGCTTGAGGGGCGCACCCTGGTCGAGGGCGATTGGGTCAACTTCATCCCGCTAAGTGAAGTACTCGGCTGAACTTCACTGCAGCGCTACCTCGTCAGGCCCGACAGCGAGCCGAGTGGGCCTGGCTCGCCGCCTGGCGGCTCTGTCAGTTGAATAGCATGACCAGTTGATCGATCCGGCTGCTGGCGATCCAGCTGACGAGTCCGATGATCACGGTAATGGCGCCTGTTGAGTACGCAAGCCTGTGCTGGATGGATTTCAGGTCGCTGCGAGCCGTTTCCATGTCTCTGCGGATATGCCTGAGGTGGGCCTCCAGTTCGGTAAGGCGAGGCTCCAGGGCGCTTCCTTTGCTTGAGTCGAGGCCGCACAGGCATTCCGCTCGCTGATTGTCCTTTGGGGCTGCCGTGCGGATTGCCGAGATTCGCAAGTCATGGCTTGTCATATGGATGCACATCCTTGTGTGTGGCCAATCTGTTTCTGATAACGACTGACACAAGGTGTTCCAATATCAATTGACCGTCAATTCGGCTGATTCGTCGCGGCATGTAAGAAAAAACTCCACACGTTCAGCGGCGCTGGACGCAGGCAAGGTGCAGTGCTGATGGCCTGGTGACGACGGGTTCTGGATGTCAGCATTGCACCGGTGCCGCTGAAGAGAGTGAGCGCCTTCAGTGGAAGCTTGTTTCAGGGCTGATGCCGATCAGTCGTCGAGGCTGATGATCTGTTCGCGCACGGCAAACAGCACCAGGCCCGCCACATCGAAGATCTGCAAGCGTTTCATGATATGCGAGCGATGGGTTTCAACGGTCTTGATGCTCAGGCCCAGGCCATTGGCAATCTCGCGAGTGGATTTGCCGCGCACGATCAAGCGCAGGATCTCCAGTTGGCGTGCCGTCAGGTTATGGGTCTCGATGGTTTCTGGCGGTTGTCGGTGTGTCTGTACCAGTGCCTGATTGATCACCGTGTGTGCAATGGCCGGGCTCAGGTAACGTTCGTTGTTGCGCAAGGCTTCGAGCGCGTGCTCCAGTTCCGTGGCGGTGGTGTCCTTGAGCAGGTAGCCGTGGGCTCCCGATTCCAGGGCGCGCATGATCAACGCCGGTTCGGTGTGCATCGACAGGATCAGCACCTTGCTCTGGGGGCGAACCGCCTTGAGCGTTTGCAGCGCTTCGAGCCCGCCGATGTCGCGCATGGACAGATCCAGCAGGATGATGTCAGGTTGCAGGTGCTCGACCATTTCGAGCACCTGGGCGCCATCAGTGGCTTCTCCGATGACCGAGTAACCGGGAATGTCCATGACCAGTGCGCGTACACCGGCCCTGATGAGTGAGTGGTCATCCACCAGAAGCAAGTTGCAAGTCAATGTAGAACCTTATTCGTGCTGGCCCGTTCGCGCGCGCGGGGCGCCCAGGGGAAAAGAGCGTCGATCTGCGTTCCTTTGCCGGGCTCACTGGTGACGCTCAGGGTGCCGCCCAATTGCTCGACCCGCTCTGACATCCCGGCCATCCCGCACTGCCCTTCGCGGCCAGGATGGGGGGCGGGGGAGAATCCCAGTCCGTCGTCACTGATGAACAACGCAAGCCCTTGGGGCGTACGCTGCAAGCGGACCAACAGGTTATGGGCCTGTGCATGGCGCAGTATGTTGGTGATGGCTTCCTGGGTAATTCGAAAAGCTGCCACTGCCATTTCCTCCGGGATGCCGGTCAGTTGCTGGTGGCATTCGAGGCTCCATTTCACGGCGGTATTGGCCAGTGTCTTGAGCAAGTGCGCGCGCAAACTGGCTTCCAGGCCAAGGCTGGTCAGTTGTCTTGGGTTGAGCAGGGCGGACATGTCGCGAACTTTTGTCAGTGTTTCTTCCAGGGTTTCACACAACACGGTGCATTGGCTTTGCTGGTCGTCAGGCAGGCGGCGCTTGAGCCATTCGCCTTGTAGTCTGGCGGCTGTCAGTAATTGACCAATGTCGTCGTGCAGTTCACGGCTGAGTCGATGACGTTCGTTTTCCTGCACTTGCAGCAGGCGGTCGGCAAGTTCCTGCGGCTGAAACTTGATGGACCTGCGCGAGTGGCAATACTGCTCCAGCGCACAGCCTGCAGCCACCAGGTTCAACGCCACCAATACCGGTGGCATGGGGATGGAGAGGCCATAGACCAGCACGCTGCCCACTGCCGAGCAAAGGCAAAGCAGCAGGGTGATCCGGCGAAGGTTCGTTCGGGACAGGCGCCAGGTTTGGATGGATTTCAGGCCGGCGTGCATAGCTGATGGAGCCAATGAGTGTTCGCTGCGGGCAGGCCGGTCATGGAGGTTGACGGGACTGTGTCTGGAAAAACCGGGTAAATGAATGATCCGCTTCAAATTAGCGCAGCCTGATTGTCACAATCGGGTTTTGCACTTACCAGAAGGCAATGCCGGGCTGGATTCAGAGTGCCATTAATGTAGCGTCAATTAATTGGACGGCATGTTAACACCTAAGGCACGCCTGGTCGCCTTTGCCCTCTATTGTTCAACGGACAGGAGCAGGCTTGAGGTCGAATGCCGGTTGATGACTATTCACGGCTTTGAACGGGTTGTTCTGGCGTATTCGAAGTGCTCGCCAATCATTGGACTTACGTCGGCAATGTCGTTGTTGGATATGAGTTATTCAAAGGCGACATGATCAGATGTTACATGGCGTGTCGATAGTTGTTCGGGGAAGTGCAGAGTGTGAGTCAGGCATGTCTGGCCGTGAGAGTCGCGCGCGCATAGCCTTTGGCGGGAACGCTGAACCGCAGGGGGGCACGTCCGATTTCCACCGCGAACGCTTCGAGCAACGACACCTGCTCGGCGTTGTCGAGGCTCAGTTCACCGGTAATGACGTCGACCAGCTCCAGTTGCCAGGCCATCAACGTGTAGCATTCCTTCAAGGCGCAAAGGGCCTGGGCGTGCAGGTCGATTTGCGGGGGCGCTTGACTGAGCAGTACGTGGATAGACGTCGCGAACTCCGACACCGTCCCCAGTGCCAATGCGTCCGCACGGTTGGCCAGCGTGAGTAGCGTGCCGAGCATGCAATCGATAGCGTCCTGGTCGTTGTTGATCAGTTGCAGGTGGGCCAGGCACTCCTCTGACTTGGCCAGAAGGGTTTCCGCCTCGATCAGGAATTCAGGCAACCGTTGGCTCCAGTTTTTACGATCGTTCAGCATGCTTTTCTCCACGACATCAAGTCAGGTGGCGCAATGGGGTGTTGAGTGAACGGGCGTAAATTACTGCCAGATAACCAGCCAAGTCTGTAGGACAGTTCCGGTATTTCAGGATGGACGACGCAAGGTTTGTGTGTGTCTGGCACGTGCTTATCCTTTGCATCGATGGCAGCGTGGGCGTGATGCGCGGTTTTGGCACGCCCCCATGAAGCGTGTTCCGATTGGCTGAAATTGAGGCCTGGCGTTGGTTCTGTGATCAAAAACAAAAGCCTGACTCCATTCATGCAATGAGAATGGCGTCACATTAATGGCTATTGGATATCGCGAATATCAGGCTGATCCTGATTGTGCCTAGGGGATTCCCTTATGGCAGGGAACCTGTCACGCATTTGTTGGTCGCGCGGCCAGGAGAGAGGGTCCATTCAGTAGAGCATGATGTTAATGTGACATCAATTTTTTTGCGGGCCGGTATTCGAGGTCAAGAAGCGGTGGCATCCGCCGATACGCTGTTTTAGTGAATTCATCAGAAAAGCCCAGGAGTCATTAATGGCCGGCATTCTCGACACGGTAGATCAACGCACGCAGCTGGTGGGTGAGAATCGCCTGGAAATCCTCATGTTCCGCCTGGCCGGTCGGCAATTGTTCGCGATCAACGTGTTCAAGGTGCAGGAAGTCCTGCAATTGCCCAAGTTGACCTTGATGCCGCAGCGCCATCCGTTTGTCTGTGGCGTGGTCAATCTGCGTGGCCAGACGTTGCCGGTGATTGACCTGTCCCAGGCCATCGGCATGCGTCCGCTGGTACCTGGCCCCAACAGCACCATCATTGTCACCGAGTACAACCGCTCGGTGCAGGCGTTCCTGGTCGGTGGTGTGGACCGCATCGTCAACATGAACTGGGAAGCCATCCTGCCGCCGCCAACGAGTGCTGGTCGCCAGCATTACCTGACCGCCATCAGCAAGGTCGATGACCAGTTGGTGGAGATCATCGACGTCGAAAAAGTCCTGGCCGAGATCGTGCCCTACAGCGCCAAGGTCTCTCGTGAAAAGCTCGAAGATCCGGTTCTTGAGCGCGCCCGTGGCCGTGAGGTGCTGCTGGTGGACGACTCCAACGTCGCGTTGTCGCAGTTGCGCGACACCCTGGGTCAGCTAGGGGTGAAAATGCACATTGCCAGCGATGGCCTCAAGGCCCTGAAGCTGCTCAAGGGCTGGGCGGACTCCGGGGTCGAGATGACCGACAAGCTATTGATGGTCTTCACTGACGCCGAAATGCCGGAGATGGACGGTTATCGCCTGACCACCGAGATCCGTAACGACCCTCGCCTGCGGGGCTTGTATGTGGTGCTGCACACCTCACTGTCGGGTAGCTTCAACGACTCGATGGTCAAGAAGGTCGGTTGCGACAACTTCCTGTCCAAGTTCCAGCCCGACAAGCTGGTCGATGTGGTGCGTGAGCGCCTGATGCGCGATGAAGTCACTGCCTGACAACCGCACAAAAAAGGTGGGCACGCGCTCCAATGTCAGTCAGTTAAGCCGCAGGACCAGTGGGAGCGGGCTTGCCCGCGAATAGCGATAACGCGTAATGCCTGGAAAACCGCGGTGTTTTCTTCGCGGGCAAGCCCGCTCCCACAGAGTTTTCGTCGATCGAGTTGCTTAACTGACTGGCATTAGGCACGCGGTCAGCCTTTGATTCGATGATCAAGCTCGTATAGGGTGGCGTTTTTGCCAAACAGGAGCTGGCCATGTTGCGTCTGAGCGCGCTTTACCGTTATCCACTCAAGTCCGGCAAGGGTGAAACCCTGCAGCAGGCGAGCCTGGACAAGCTCGGGCTTGCCGGTGACCGACGCTGGATGCTGGTGGATGAGGCCAGTGGGCGCTTCCTGACGCAACGGGCGGTATCGGCCATGAGCCAGTTATCGGCCCTGTGGAATGCTGCTGGAGGCCTGACCCTCGCGGCGCCGGGCCATTTGCCGATTGATGTTGCCTTGCCGGCAGCGGATGCCGATCTGCGCGGTGTGACCATCTGGCACGATACCTTGCGGGTGCCGGATGCCGGTGATGCCGCGGCTGCCTGGGTCAGTGCGTTTATCGGCAAGCCGACCCGGCTGGTACAGGTCCCCGAAGCGCTGGCCCGCACCACGCAGGCCGGTTATGGCAGGGACGACGATAAAGTGGCGTTTGCCGATGGCTTCCCGCTGTTGTTGATTGGCCAGGCTTCGCTGCAAGATCTGTCGCAACGGGTAGGGCGCCCCTTGGAAATGATGAGGTTCCGGCCGAACCTGGTGATCGAGGGCAGCGAGGCATTTGCCGAGGATGGCTGGACGCGCATTCGCATTGGCGATGTCGAGTTCCGTGTGGTCAAGCCTTGTTCGCGCTGCATCCTGACCACCATCGATCCGCAGACCGGCGAGCGCAGCGAAGACCGCGAACCCTTGGCCACCCTGCAAAAGTACCGGGCCCGGGAAGAGGGCGCGATGTTCGGTCAGAACCTGGTCAATGATGGCAGCGGTGTGCTGGAAGTGGGCATGCCGGTGACGATTCTCGAATAAGTTGCCAGCCCTGCAAGCAAAAATGCCCGTGTCCTTGGACACGGGCATTTTTTATCGCGAAGAATCTCTTAACCGCGGTATTCGCACAGGTAAGCGCTGTCGACGGCGACCTTGAGCTGGAACTTGCTGTTGGCCGGTACGTTGAACTGGCTGCCGGCGGCGAAGGTTTCCCAGTCGCTGCTGCCAGGCAGCTTGACGGTCAGGGCGCCGGATACCACGTGCATGATTTCACGCTGGCTGGTACCGAATTCGTATTCGCCCGCCGCCATGACGCCGATAGTGGCCGGACCTTCAGCAGTGCCGAAAGCAATCGACTTGACGGTACCGTCGAAGTACTCGTTGACTTTAAACATGGGCGATTCCTCGAAAAGGGCTAAAAAGGCCGGCCAGTATGCACAAGGCCATTTCGCCCGTCACCTGTTGCCCTCAAGGTTTCGCCGCAAGCGTCAGGGGCAGCAGGCGTGCGGTATTTCGTGCGTCTTCCAGTGCCCGGTGCTGTTGTCCGGTGAACTGCAAGCCAGCCAGTTGCAGGGCGCCGTTGAGCCCCAGTGGCCGCTCCAGGCGGCGAGCCTTGGCAAACCGCTGCTTGAGATTCATGTGCGGGACACGACTCAGGGCGCTGTCGAGCTGCAGGCGTTGCCATTCCTGAAGCAACTGCTTGCGGTCGTAGTCTCCCCAACTGGCCCAGCCTTCCAGGCGAGTGTGATGCTGGCCCAGCCAGCGCTCGAACAGCGGCCAGACATCGCTCAGCGGTTGGGCCGCGTCGATACTGGCCTGGGTGATATGGGTCAGCTCCCGGCAAAACGGGGTCAGCAATGGCCGCCGCAATGGCCGCACGAAGCGCTGGAAGTGATCCAGCTCACGGCCCTGGCGATTGACCAGCGTGGCGCCGATCTCGATGATTTCCATCTCTTCTATGGGCCAGCCACCGTCATCGGTTGTCGCTTCTAGATCAATTACCAGCCAATGAGGCATTGCAGGGTTCCTGGTATCCGCGTCCTGATAAGGCTGAGCGTAGCCAACCGCGACGGATCCGCCTAGCGGCTTATTCAACCTCCAGCAAAATCTGCCGGTTCTTGACCTGGTCGCCAGGGCTGACCTGCAAGCGTGTGATCACGCCATCGATGCCAGCCTTGAGCGGGTGCTCCATTTTCATCGCCTCTAGCACCAGTAGCAGTTGGCCCTTGCTGACGGTTGTCCCTTCACTGACCAGTACATCGACAATGGCGCCATCCATGGGGGCCTTCAGCGTACCGCTGCTGACACTGGCCTGGCCGCCGATCGCCGCCAATGTCTGGTCCTGCAACAGCAGGGCACCGGGGCGGGTAAACAGCCTGAGTTGTCCATGGGCCAATTGATAGCTGTACCGTCGGCGAATGCCGTCGATATCCAGGTGGACGGCGCGAGGGTCGATGTCGAGCACGGTCAGTTGCAGCGTTTGCCCGGCCACCTGAATGCGCAATTGACCCGCGGCCTGGACCGTCACTTCGCTCGCCCAGCGGCCATCGTGCATACCGATTTGTAGCTGCAGCGGCGCATTGGCGTTGTTGCGCCAACCCGTGAGCCCCGGTGCGTGGGCGCGGGCGGACTGCTGGTAGAAGATCGCTGCGGCAACGGCCAGTTCCTGGGCCGTGGGTGTGTGCGGGTGCAGGCTCGAGTGATCACTGAAGTATTGCGGGATAAAGCCGGTGCTGAAATTCCCGGCAATGAACTGTGGGTGTTCCAGTAACCCGGCGAGCAGTCGCTGGTTGGTCTGCAATCCGAGCAAGGCACTGTCTTCGACCGCCCGCAACAGCTTGCGCCGGGCTTCTTCACGGGTCGCACCGTAGGCGATGATTTTGCCGAGCATCGGGTCATAGAACGGGCTGACCTGCTGGCCTTCCAGCAGGCCGTGGTCAATCCGTACACCGTCCTGCAGGGCCGGCTCCCAGCGGGTGATGCGCCCGGTCTGGGGCAGGAAGCCCTGGGCCGGGTCTTCGGCATAGAGTCGCACCTCCATGGCATGGCCCTTGAGTGTTACCTGCTCCTGGTTCATCGGCAGCGGCAATCCGGCGGCGACGTCCAGTTGCCAGGCCACCAGGTCGATGCCGGTGATCAATTCGGTCACCGGGTGTTCGACCTGCAAGCGAGTGTTCATCTCCAGGAAATAGAATTGCCCACGGGCGTCGAGCAGAAACTCGACGGTACCGGCGCCCACGTAATGGACGGCGCGTCCCGCTTTCAGTGCCGCTTCGCCCATCGCCTGACGCAGCTCGGCCGTCATGACCGGGCATGGGGCTTCTTCAATGACTTTTTGATGGCGGCGCTGAATCGAGCAGTCGCGCTCGCCGAGGTAGATCAATTGACCGTGCTGGTCGCCGAACAATTGAATTTCAACATGACGAGGGTCGATCAATGCTTGTTCGAGAATCAGTTCGTCGCTGCCAAACGCATGCAGGGCTTCGGAGCGTGCGGTGCGGATCTGTTCCAGCAATTGGTGGGGATTGTGCACCAGGCGCATGCCACGTCCGCCGCCGCCGGCGCTGGCTTTGATCATCAACGGGTAGCCGATGCGCTCGGCCTCGCGGCTGAGGGTGGCGTCGTCCTGTTCAGGCCCTTGATAGCCAGCGATGCACGGCACGCCGGCAGCCAGCATGGCGATCTTCGACAGGCGCTTGCTGCCCATCAGTTCGATGGCGGCCGGGCTTGGACCGATGAAGGTCAGGCCGGCATCGGCGCAGGCGCTGGCGAAGTCGGCGTTTTCCGAAAGAAAGCCGTAGCCCGGGTGGATGGCGTCGGCTCCACTGCGTCGTGCGGCGTCGATGATCGCCTCAGCGTTGAGGTAGGACTGGGCAACCGCGGCGGGGCCGATGTTGATTGCTTCATCGGCCATGCGCACGTGCAGGGCGTCGGCATCGGCATCACTGAACACCGCCACCGTGCGATAGCCCAAGGCCTGGGCGGTGCGCTGGATGCGGCAGGCGATTTCACCGCGGTTGGCGATGAGGATTTTGCGCAAGGTGGGCATGGTTCAATTCCCTTGGTGAATGCGGTGTGTGTGAGGGCCCCATCGTCGGAACGCCGTCGGCTGCGGACCCGTTCGCGATGCCCTCAGGGCGCCCAGCCGGGTTTGCGCTTTTGTACGAAAGCCATCGTCCCTTCGATGCCTTCGGCACCGGTCACGGCTTCAGCGAACCACTGGGCGGCCTGATCGAGCAATGGCCCCGACAGCTGTTCGGTGCTGGCCAGTAACAGGGCTTTGGTCGCGGCATTGGCGCCCGGTGCGCAGCACAGTACGTGGGCGAGCACCCCATCCAGGCGTTCGGCCAAGGACTGGGCATCATGCTCGACAAAATGCACCAGCCCCAGGCGCCGTGCCTCGTGGCCATCAAAACGGGCGGCGGTCAGTGCCAGGCGCCGGGCCTGGGTCAGTCCGATGCGCTGGACCACGAACGGCGCGATTTGTGCCGGCAGCAGGCCCAGGCTGGTTTCCGGCAGGCCGAATTGCGCGTTGTGTTCGGTCAGCGCAATGTCGCTGACACACGCCAGGCCAAACCCTCCGCCGAGCACCGCGCCTTGCAACACGCTGATCAGCACTTGCGGTGCATGCTGGGCCTCTTCCAGGAGCGAGCCGAACGCACGGTTCAATTCACGGTAAGCCTCCAGGCCTTGGGCCCGTGCATTGGCCATGTCCTTCAGGTCGCCGCCGGCACAAAAGTGGCCGCCGGCACCGCCCAGCACCAAGGCTCGAACATCCCGGTCATCGCGTACCGCCGCCAGCACTGCGCGCAACTCAGTGACCATCTGCAGGCTCATGGCATTGCGGCAGTCCGGACGGTTCAAGGTGATGTGCAGCACGCCGTTGTGCTGCTCCAGCAACAGGGTCTGGCAAGCGGGCAGGGTGCTCATTTTTTCTTCCCGGGCAGGATGCCCATCAGTTTGCAGATGATCCCCAGCATGATTTCGTCGGCCCCACCGCCGATCGACACCAGCCGTACATCGCGATAGGCGCGGGCCACCGGGTTGTCCCACATGTAGCCCATGCCGCCCCAATATTGCAGGCAGCTGTCGCTGACCTCGCGCCCCAGGCGCCCGGCCTTGAGCTTGGCCATGGATGCCAGGCGGGTGACGTCCTGGCCTTTGATGTACTGCTCGGTGGCCTGATAGACCAGGGCCCGCAGGCATTCGATTTCAGTCGACAGCTCGGCGAGGCGGAAGTGGATGACCTGATTGTCGATCAGCGCGTTGCCGAAGGTCTTGCGCTCCTTGCAGTACTCGATGGTGCTGTCGACACAGTACTCCAGGCCCTTGATCATGTTGGCGGCCCCGAACAGGCGTTCCTCCTGGAACTGCAGCATTTGCATCATGAAACCGGCGCCTTCGTGGCCAATGCGGTTGCGTTGCGGAACGCGCACGTTGTCGAAAAACACCTGGGCGGTTTCCGAGCTGCGCATGCCCAGTTTGTCCAGGTTCGGACTGAGGCTGATGCCGGGGGTGTTCATCGGCACCATGATCAGCGACTTGTTGATGTGGGCCTTGTCGTCCGAGGTATTGGCCAGCAGGCAGATGAAGTCAGCGTTCGGGGAGTTGGTGATCCACATCTTGCTGCCGTTGATCACGTAATCGTCACCGTCCTTGCGGGCGGTGGTTTTCAGCCCTGCGACATCGGAGCCGGCACCGACTTCCGAGACGCCGATGCAGCCGACCTGCTCGCCGCTGATCGCCGGGCGCAGGAACTCATCGCGCAACTCATCGGAACCGAACCTGGCCAGGGCCGGGGTGCACATGTCGGTCTGCACGCCGATGGCCATCGGTATCCCGCCGCAACGAATGGTGCCGAACTCCTCGGCGGCGACAATCGAATAGCTGTAGTCCAGGCCCATGCCACCGAATTTTTCCGGCTTGGAAATCCCCAGTAGGCCGAGCTCGCCGGCCTTGCGGAAAATCTCGTGGATCGGAAAGCGCCCGGCTTTCTCCCACTCGTCGACGTGGGGGTTGATTTCGCGGTCGACAAACTGGCGGACGGTACGGCGCAGTGCTTCGTGTTCCTGGGTAAAGATCATTGTTGTTGTTCTCCTGACGAACCCTGATCGTTGCCACGCCCTGCGTGGCAACGCTGCTTTGGACGCCCTGCGTCCACTGTTGGGACGCAGAGCGTCCCGGGCTGCATTCCCGCGTGGCGCGCGGGAACGATCAACTGACTAAAACCGTGCGACACCAAAACTGTTGGACTGCAGCTGACGAACATCGGCCTCGTGACAAACATCCAGCAGGTAGCCCAGCAGCGTACGGGTGTCCCGTGGATCAATCAGCCCGTCGTCCCACAGGTTGGCACTGCCATAGAGGGCGGTGGACTGGCTGTCGAGTTTTTGCGCGGTGACCTGTTCCAGCATGTCGAGCATCTTCGGATCCGGGACCAGGCCGTCCTTGAGCTGTTTGGCTTCGGTGACGATGCGCAGCACCTTGCCGGCCTGGGCGCCGCCCATTACCGCCGTGCGGCTGTTGGGCCAGGCGAAAATGAAGCGCGGGTCCAGGCCCCGGCCACACATTGCATAGTTGCCGGCGCCGTAGGAGCCACCGACCACCAGGGTCAGCTTCGGTACCCGTGCATTGGCTACCGCCTGAATCAGCTTCGAACCATGTTTGATCACCCCTTGCTGTTCCGACTCGGTGCCGACCATGAAACCGGTGGTGTTGTGGAAAAACAGCAGGGGGGTCTGGCTCTGATCGCACAACTGAATGAATTGCGCCGCCTTGCTGGCGCCTTGGGGGGTGATCGGGCCGTTGTTGCCGATGAAACCGCAAGGCCGTCCCTGGATGTTCAGATGACCGCAGAGGGTCTGCTGGTCGAACTCACCCTTGAATTCCAGAAAGCGCGAGCCATCGGCGATGCGGGCAATAATCTCGCGCACGTCGTAGGGTTTTTTCGGGTCATCGGGAATCAGCCCCAGCAGTTCATCGATGGGGTAGAGCGGTTCGTCCCAGGGCTGGGCGGCAAGCCGTGGCAGTCGAGCGTTCCACGGCAGCAGGCTGACGATCTCGCGCACCAGGCGCACACCGTCGGCATCATTCTCGGCCAGGTACTCGGCGGTGCCGGCGATTTGCGCGTGCATTTCGGCGCCGCCGAGTTGCTCGTCAGTGGCGACCTCGCCCGTGGCGGCCTTGAGCAGCGGCGGCCCGGCAAGAAACAGTTTGGCCTTGCCGCGCACCACCACCACGTAATCCGACAGCCCTGGCTGATAGGCGCCACCGGCCGTTGCCGAACCATGCACCACGGTAATCTGTGGCAAGCCCATGGCCGACATCCGCGCCTGGTTGGCGAAGCTGCGTGCACCCTCGACAAAAATCTCGGCGGCGTAGTTGAGGTTGGCACCACCGCTCTCGGCGAGGGTAATTATCGGCAGTTTGTTTTCCATGGCGATCTGTTGCAGGCGCAGGGATTTCTTCAGGCCGCTGGGGGAGATGGTGCCGCCCTTGATCGCACTGTTGTTGGCCACCACCAGTACCCGCACGCCGGACACATGGCCAATCCCGGCGATCAGGCCGCCGCCGGCCTGGCTACCGTCCTTGTCATCGTGCAGCTTGTAGCCGGCCAGGCTCGCCAGTTCGAGAAACGGCGCGCCGGGGTCGAGCAACAGGTTCAAGCGTTCGCGCGGCAACAGCTGCCCGCGCTTGTCGAATTTCGCTTTGGCTTCGACGGCCTTGCTCAGCAGGTTGCGTTCCAGCTGGCGGATTTGCTCGATGCCGCCGAGCATCGCCTCGCGGTTTTGCGCAAACTGCGGGCTGAGGGGGTCGAGCAGGGATTCGATGACTGGCATGGATCAACCCTCGCCCTTGAGCACGTCGGGTAAATACGCTCGATGGAAGCCATTGAACGACTCACTGTGTTGCGCCTTGTGCAGCGGCCACGCCCGGCTGCCAAGACTGGCGGCGCCGTCGATGCGCAAGGTGCTGCCGCTGATAAACGCGGCGGCCGGGCTCAGTAGGAAAACGATCGCCGCGCTGACCTCCGACTCGGTGCCGATGCGTTTTAGCGGGACATGCTCACGCAGGGTCGGGATCACGGCCTTGAAGGCACCTTCGTAGGTGTCCATGCCACTGGAGGCAATCCAGCCCGGCGCTACCGCGTTGACCCGCACCCCGGCATAACCCCATTCGAAGGCGGCGGTCTTGGTGAAGTTGTCCATGCCCGAGCGTGCGGCCCCCGAGTGACCCATGCCAGGCATGCCGCCCCACATGTCGGCGAGCATGTTGACGATCGCGCCGCCGGTCTTGCTCATGGACTGGTTGAACACTTCCCGGGCCATCAGGAAACCGCCCACCAGGTTGGTGCGCAGCACGGTTTCGAAGCCCTTCTGATTGATCGAGGCCAGAGGCGCCGGGTATTGGCCGCCAGCATTGTTCACCAGCCCCTGAATCGGACCGTGTGCCTCGATCAATTGCGCCACCAGCTGCTTGACCGCTTCTTCATCGCGAATGTCGCAGGCCTGCCAACTGGCCTTGCCGCCATCTTCGGTGATTTCAGCGGCGACTTGCTGCAGCTTCTCCGGCTTGCGCCCCACCAGCAGCACATGGGCACCGAGGGCCGCCAGTTCATGGGCGGTGCAACGGCCGATGCCACTGCCGCCGCCCGTGACGATGATGTTCTGGCCAGCAAACAGATCGGTTTTGAATATTGAATCGAAGGCCACGGTGACAGTCCTCTAGTTGACTTGGTCAGCGATGCTTTGCGGCACCGGGATCTGGATTTCCAGCAGCTGTTGAGCGAATGCCTTGCCTTGCGGGTCGATCCGCAGGCTGGCCACGCCACCGCCACCGAGGGCGTTTTCCAATAAAAAGTTCAGGCTGTGGGTGCCGGGCAGGTACCAGCGCTCGACCCGCCCGTGGACCGGGTCGAGTACGTGACTCATCCAGTCGACTATCACCTCGGGTGTCAGCGCTTCGGCAATCCACGGCAGGAAATCGGGCGAGCGGGCCATGACACCGATATTGCTGTGATTGCCCTTGTCGCCGGAGCGCGCCACCGCCAGTTTCACCAGAGCCACACTGGCGTCGGCCCGGCCCTGGGGTTTGGGCGGGGCAAAGGGCACCGGCAGGGCGGCGGTATCGAGATGATCGAGGGCGGGCAGGGGGCAGGCGTAACGCTGACCTTGCAGATCGACTTCCAGCGCGCAGGCCGTTTTGTCGATCAGGAACGAATACAGACGGATCAGCGGGTACACCGTCGGCCGGCCACCGACGATGCCAGTCAACCCCGGAGCCATGCCGGTGGCCGCCTGGGCGATCTCGCGGGAAAACAGGATCAATGCCTGCTTGTTCGGGTGCCGCACCGCGAGTTTGATCACCACCTCGCGGCTGTCCTGGCGCTGGCCGTGGGGGCCGTAGGTCGCTTCGCTGCCGAGCAGTTCGATGTTGACTTCACTGTAGGGCGCCCAGCCGCGCTGGCTGAACATCTCCGAAGTCCTGGCGATGATTGCGTCGCTGACACGGCGAGCCTTGGCCACGGCATCGATGCCGGCGATCAGGCAGCTGGCGGTGCAGCGAAAGCCATCCGGATAGGTGGCGCTGACCTTGTACTGCGCCGAAGGGGGCAAGCCCTTGGCGCCGTGCACCTGAACACAGTTGTGGCCGTGCTGCTGGAGTTTGACCTGGCTGAAATCACAGACCACGTCGGGTAGCAGGTAGGCGCGCGGGTTGCCGATTTCATACAGCAGTTGCTCGCCCACCGTCAGCGGGGTGACCAGTCCGCCGGAGCCTTCGGGTTTACCGACTGTGAACTGGCCATCGGCGCCGACTTCGACGACGGGAAAGCCGATGTGTTCGTAGTCTGGCACTGCTCGCCAATCGGTAAAGTTACCGCCGGTGCACTGCGCTCCGCATTCAATGATGTGCCCGGCCAGTGCGGCCTGGGCCAGTTTGTCGTAGTCCTGCCATGACCAGCCGTACTCATGCACCAGGGCGGCGCTGACCACGGCGCTGTCGACCACGCGCCCGGTGATGACGATGTCCGCACCCTGGCGCAGGGCTTCGACGATGCCGGGAGCACCCAGGTAGGCATTGGTCGAGACGCACATCGGGGGCAGGGGCGCGCCGCTGAACATTTCCTGCACGCCGCGGGTCGCCAGTTGCTTGAATTGCGGCTGCAGGTCATCGCCCAGCAACACGGCGATTTTCAGGGGCACACCGGCCGCATCGCATGCGCTTTGCAACGCGGCGGCACAGGCCAGTGGATTGACCCCGCCGGCGTTACTGATCACGCGGATGTTCTGTTGGCTGATGCGGCCCAGGAGCGGAGCGAGCACCTCGACGAAGTCGGTGGCGTAACCGGCCTGGGGATCTTTCAGGCGGGCACCGGCCAGCAGCGACATGGTGATTTCCGCCAGATAGTCGAACACCAGGTAGTCCAGCCGGGCGCCTTCGACCAACTGCGCCGCGGCGGTCGAGGTGTCGCCCCAAAAGGCACTGGCACAGCCGATACGAACGGTTTTGTTCATTGCGAGCCTCCGACAGAAGTGTTTTGAGACTACCAAGCAAGCGCTTGGTTTGTAAATGCCGGTTACAACTTCTGCCCAAGCGCTTGCTTGGTTTCCCCGGCCAGCTTAAATTGCCCGCGCAACCCACTGCGTTGGCGGTGTGGCCGCACATTTGATTGAGCGACTGTAGGAGAGAACGGGTGGACGAGCAAAAAGCCCTGCTGGTAATGCGCGAGTTGGTCGACAACGGGCAACTGACCGACCCTGACAGCGCTCGTGGCAAACTGCTGCAGATGGCCGCTCACCTGTTTCGCAACAAGGGCTACGAGCGCACGACGGTGCGTGACCTGGCCAGTGCGGTGGGGATTCAGTCGGGAAGCATCTTTCATCACTTCAAGAGCAAGGATGAAATCCTGCGGGCGGTGATGGAAGAGACCATTCGCTACAACACCGCCTTGATGCGCGCGTCACTGGCTCAGGCCCCCACGGTGCGTGAGCGGCTGCTGGCGCTGATCCGCTGCGAACTGCAGTCGATCATGGGCGGTAGTGGTGAGGCGATGGCGGTACTGGTCTATGAATGGCGTTCGTTGTCCGAGGAGGGGCAGGCCCAGGTGCTGGCATTGCGCGACATCTATGAGCAGATCTGGTTGCAGGTGCTGGGGGAGGCCAAGGACGCCGGATTCATACGCGGCGACGTGTTCATTACCCGGCGTTTCCTGACGGGGGCCTTGTCCTGGACCACCACCTGGTTTCGCCCGGACGGCAGCATGAGCCTTGATCAATTGGCCGATGAAGCGTTGATTCTGGTGCTGGATGAAAAGTGACGGCTTGGCCAAAAACTATTAAATAGTCCTCCGTACATTGTCTAAGTGGCTGAAACCGCCTAGCGTGATGAGGGAGACAGACTTTTCAGGGGTGGTGTTTTTGATGGCTTCGCCAGTGTGGACGGCTTCGCGGATCTTACTGATGGCGCTGGCTGCGCTATTCGTACAGCCGACTTCGGCTGCACAGTTGGTGCGAGTCGGTGCGGCACACTTTCCGCCTTACACCGTCCGCCCGGAAAGCGGTGCCGACACCGGGTTGTTGCCGCAATTGGTGGTGGCCCTGAACCAGCTGCAAACCGACTATCAATTTATCCTGGTACCGACCTCGATCCCGCGTCGCTTCGGCGATTTCACGCAGGGGCGGGTCGACATGGCGATCTTCGAGAACCCGGCCTGGGGCTGGCAGGACATTCCCCACACGACTGTCGACATGGGGCTGGAAGATGCGGAAATCTTCGTCGCCCAACGACGTCCCGGTCGCGAGCAAACGTATTTTTCCGACCTGCAAGGCAAGCGACTGGCATTGTTCAGTGGATATCACTACGCCTTTGCCAATTTCAACGCGACCCCAAAGTTCCTCGCAGACGAATACAACGCCACGCTGACCTACTCTCACGACAGCAACCTGCTGATGGTCTTGCGTGATCGCGCCGATATTGCGCTGGTCACCCGTTCGTACCTGTTCGATTATTTCTTGCGTAACGAGGCGGTCGCGCAACAGCTGCTGGTATCCGAACGCATCGATCAGGTCTATCACCATTACGCACTGATTCGCCCGAAGGCCCCGATCAGCGGCGAGGCATTCGGCAAGTTGCTGCAAGGCCTGCGGGACAACGGGCAGATGCTGAAGATTTTTGATCCGTACAAGATTGTCATCGTCCCGGTGCCCAAGAGCTGAAGCCCGGTGCGCCCGCGCCGATTTGCCAGCCAGCCCTAAATTTCCCTGCGTCGCTCACGTCACATCAACGAACAGTCGATGATTACCGTGAGCCCGACCCATGTCCAATCTGAATGATCTGACGGCCCTTGCACTACCGCTGGGGCACCGTCTTGTTGGTGATGAAAGCGAGAGCCGGCTGAGCCTGTCTCTGCAAGGGCAACCGCTGATTCAGTTGAGCCTGAGCCGTGAGCCCGGGTTGCACCTGCGTGTGCAGGCGCTGTTTGGCCGTCCTGTCGGCGAGGCCTTGTGGGCGGCCTGTTATTGGTTGTTTGCCCGTGACCCGGGATGTCAGTCCCTGACCTGGCATCTGGATGAGCCTCCCACGCAAGCCTTGCTCAGTGGCTTGCTGATCACCACTGAAATCGCCGCGCAGTACCGCTGCGAGCGCAGCCTGTTCTGGCAGTTGCCCCAACCCTGGCTGGGCGAGTCATGCAACGGCAGTTATCCACAACAGATGTTGATCAGTGCCGGCAAGCGCCATCCCAGGCGTGCCGTGAAACCCCGGGGTGAAGTCTACCGCCGCTTCGATGCCCGGCTGGGGGCCTGGATATCCTTGCGCACGGTTGAAATCGACAACGACCTGGCGCGCTTCAATCGCTGGCAGAACAGTCCGCGAGTCGCGAGTTTCTGGCAGGAGAGTGGCAGCCTGGAACAGCATCGCGAGTACCTGACCAAGCTGGACGCCGACCCTCATACGCTGACGTTGATTGGCTGTTTCGACGATCAGCCGTTTGCCTACTTTGAAGCCTATTGGGCCAAGGAAGATCGCATCGCTCCGTTCTATGAGGCCGGTGACTACGATCGCGGGATTCACATGCTGGTCGGCGAAGAACAGCACCGGGGCCCACACAAGGTGGCGAGCTGGCTCTCGGCACTGGTGCACTACCTGTTCCTGGATGATGCGCGCACGCAACGGGTGGTGGCCGAACCGCGCGCCGACAACGCGAAGATGATCGGGCACCTGCACAACCAGTGCTTCCACTGCGAAAAGGAATTCGACTTTCCTCACAAGCGCGCGGCGCTGATGATCCTGGGACGTGAACGGTTTTTTGATCGTTGCGCGTTGGCGTGATTGGTTAGCCAGGAAGGTTGCTTTTGTGGCGAGGGAGCTTGCTCCCGCTCGGCCGCGAAGCGGCCGCAATCTCGTGTGAGTTACACACTAAAACGGGGTTGCAGGTTCGGGGCCGCCTTGCGCCCCAGCGGGAGCAAGCTCCCTCGCCGCAGGGGATAGGGTGTTCGGGGTCAGCGACGGGCGTAGGTATCGCTGCGAGTGCCCGAGACCTTGCGGCAATGCACCAGCGCATCGCGGATCATGAAGTTCACCAGGGTCGGCGACACGCCCAGTTCCTTGGCGATGTCTTTCTGGGGCACGCCGTGCAGGCGATACATCTCGAAGGCGTAGCGAGTGCGGCTCGGCAGCTCACCGAGGGCGTCGGCGATATGTTCCAGGGTCGAGAAGTTGATGTGTGATGTTTCTGGCGAAGCACCGTGAATGACCACGTTCAAGCCTTCTTCTTCAGTCCCTGAATACTTCTGCTCCAACGCCTGTTTACGGTAGTGGTCGATCGCCAGGTTGCGCACGATCTGGAACAGGTAGCTGAGCTGCGCCTTGAACGAGGATGTGATTTGCGGCGCCGACTGCAACCGGAAGAAGGCGTCCTGGACCACGTCTTCAGCGCGGGATCGGCAACCGGTAATACGAGCAGCTATCTTCACCAAAGTCAGTCGGTTATCAACGAACGCCTGGAGTAAGGGTGAGTCGCACCTGCTTGTGAACACTGGTTCCGTCATGGAAGTCACCTTGCTGCAAAAAGTTAGTGGGACGACAAGGGATTTGGAGCCGTCCAACGCATCGAGCGACAAGCTAGGCGTAATGATAATGATTGTCAATTGAGAGGGATAATTAATTCTATTGGACAAAGCGTTTTGCGAACCGCCTCACGCTGAGAGGCCGTGATCCGCTGCGCTGAGCCTCAAGCACGGACTAATTATTTCGATTCTCCATCCGTTCTCATTGGTGAATGGCACCGGGCGAAGGCCCCGGTTTCGCTGCTTTACCAAGCCTTGCGCGGTCGGCAAAGACCGCGTCCTGCACGTTCTTGAAGGGACGTGGCGCAAGAAAAAATCGACTCCATTTGCAAGCCGAATTCAGGCAGGAATCCTCATGAGCGACGCGTTCGAACTCCCCAGCACACTGGTCCAAGCCCTCCAGCGCCGCGCGGCCCTGACGCCGGACCGGATGGCCTTGCGCTTTCTTGGCGAAACGCCGGAGCAGGGCGTCGTCTTGAGTTACCGCGAGCTGGACCTTCGCGCGCGAACCCTGGCGGCGGCCCTGCAGGCGCAGGCACAACCCGGCGATCGTGCGGTGCTGTTGTTCCCCAGCGGCCCGGATTACGTCGCGGCGTTTTTCGGTTGTCTGTACGCCGGTGTTATCGCGGTGCCGGCTTATCCACCGGAATCGGCGCGCCGTCATCATCAGGAGCGCCTGCTCTCGATCATCCAGGATGCCGAGCCGCGCCTGTTGCTGACCAGCACCGACCTGCGTGATTCATTGCAACAAATCAGTGAGCTGAACGCCGCGCACGCACCGCAATGGCTGTGCATCGACGAGTTGGACCGTTCGCTGGCCGAGCGTTGGCGGGCATCGGTACTGCTGGCTGACGACATCGCCTTCCTGCAATACACCTCGGGGTCCACGGCGTTGCCCAAAGGCGTGCAGGTCAGCCACGGTAACCTGGTCGCCAACGAGTTGCTGATCCGCCGGGGATTTGGCATCGACCTGAACCCGGATGACGTGATCGTCAGCTGGTTGCCGCTGTACCACGACATGGGGCTGATTGGTGGCCTGCTGCAACCGATCTTCAGTGGTGTGCCTTGCGTATTGATGTCGCCGGCGTACTTCCTCGCACGACCGTTGCGCTGGCTGGAAGCGATCAGTGAGTACGGCGGCACCATCAGTGGCGGTCCGGACTTTGCCTATCGGCTGTGTAGCGAGCGGGTCAGCGAGTCGGCGCTGGAGCGTCTGGACCTCAGTGGCTGGCGCGTGGCCTATTCCGGCTCCGAACCGATTCGTCTCGACACCCTGGAGCGTTTCGCCGAGAAGTTTTCCGCCAGCGGGTTTACCCCGGACAGTTTCATGGCGTCATACGGGTTGGCCGAGGCCACGCTGTTCGTGGCAGGCGGTGCGCGCGGCCAGGGTATCCCGACATTGCGTCTGGACGAGCAGGCGCTGGCGCAGAACCGTGCGGAACCGGGCGAGGGTGGCGCCATCATGAGTTGCGGCCACAGCCAGCCTGAACACGCGGTGCTGATCGTCGAGCCCCAGGCGCTGACGGAACTGGCTGACCAACAGGTCGGTGAAGTCTGGGCGGCCGGGCCGAGTATCGCCCATGGGTACTGGCGTAACCCCGAAGCCACGGCGCAGACCTTTGTCCAGCATGCAGGGCGCACTTGGTTGCGCACCGGCGACCTGGGCTTCCTGCGCGATGGCGAACTGTTCATCACCGGGCGCTTGAAAGACATGCTGATTGTGCGCGGCCACAACCTGTATCCACAGGACATCGAACAGGCCATCGAGCGCGAAGTGGAGGTGGTGCGCAAAGGTCGGGTCGCGGCCTTCACCGTGAATCATCAGGGCCAGGACGGTATCGGCATCGCTGCGGAAATCAGCCGCAGCGTGCAGAAAGTCCTGGCGCCCGAGACGCTGATCAAAGCCATTCGCCAGGCGGTGGCCGAGGCCTTTCAGGAGGTCCCCAGCGTCGTGGTGTTACTCAATCCCGGTGCGCTGCCGAAGACCTCGAGCGGCAAGCTACAGCGCTCGGCGTGTCGCAGCCGGCAGGTCGATGGCAGCCTCGACGCCTACGCGCAGTTCCCCGGCGATGATGAGCCTGCCGCTGGCGAGCCTCGGTCGGTGTCGGCACTTGAAAGCCTGATCGGCCAGATCTGGTGCGATCACCTGCACGTCGAGCACGTGAGCGCCGACGATCATTTCTTTCTGTTGGGCGGCAACTCCATCGCCGCCACGCAGGTGGTGGCGTGCCTGCGCCAGGCGTTGGGCCTGGAGTTGAATCTGCGCCTGCTGTTCGAGGCCCCGACCCTCGCGACATTTGCCTCGGCAGTGGCACGCCAACAACAGCGCGGCGGGCAGGCCTTGGGCACCATCAAGCCCTTGGCGCGCAACGCAGCATTGCCGCAATCGCTGGCGCAAAACCGTTTGTGGATTACCTGGCAACTGGAACCGCAGAGCAGCGCCTACACCATTCCCGGTGCCTTGCAGTTGCGTGGCGAGCTGGATGAAGACGCCTTGCGCGGCAGTTTCCAACAGTTGATCGAGCGCCACGAATCCCTGCGCACGCGGTTTTTCGAACGGGACGGCCAGGCGCTGCAGCAGGTCGACCCCGCCTGTGAGTTCAACCTGCAATTGATCGATATCAGCGACCTGCCGCTGGCCGAGCGTGAAGCCCGTGCCCGGCAGATTCGTGAAGACGAGGCCCGCACCCAGTTCGATCTGGAGAACGGCCCGTTGTTCTGGGTCACCCTGGTACGCCTGGACGATGAAGAGCACCAATTGCTGGTGACCCTGCATCACATCATCGCCGATGGTTGGTCGCTGAACGTGCTGATCGATGAGTTTTCGCGCCTGTATGCCGCCGCCGTCCAGGGCCAGGCCGCTGCCCTTGCCGCCTTGCCGTTGCAGTACGCGGATTACGGCAGTTGGCAGCGTCAATGGCTGGCGCAGGGGGAGGGCGAGCGGCAACTGGCTTACTGGAAGCAGCAGTTGGGCGACGAGCACCCGGCCCTGAACCTGGCGACCGATCACCCACGCTCTACCCAGGCGTTGCGTAGCGCAGCACGCTACACCCAGCGGCTGGACGCAGGCTTGAGCGAGGCGATTCGCCAGACCGCCCAGGCTCATGATGCGACGACCTTCATGCTGTTGCTGGCAGGGTTCCAGAGCCTGTTGCACCGCTACAGCGGCCAGCGCGATATTCGGATTGGCGTCCCCAATGCCAACCGTCCGCGCCTGGAAACCCAGGGGCTGATCGGCTTCTTCATCAACCCCCAGGTGCTGCGCGCCGAAGTGGATTCGCGTCTGCCATTCGTCGAGCTGCTGGCGCAAACCCGCGCCAGCGCACTGGATGCCCAGGCCCATCAGGACCTGCCGTTCGAGCAACTGCTCGAAGCGTTCCCGCAAGCCCGCGAGCAGGGTCTGTTCCAGGTGATGTTCAACCATCAACAGCGTGATCTCGGTGCCCTGCGCCGCTTGCCGGGGCTGTTGGCCGATGAGCTGCCGTGGCACAGCCGCGAGGCCAAGTTCGACCTGCAACTGCACAGTGAAGAGGACCGCAATGGCCGCTTGAGCCTGTCCTTCGACTACGCCGATGAGCTATTCGATGAAGCGACGGTCCAGCGTCTGGCCCGGCACTTGGTCAACCTGTTGCGCGGTGTTTGCGAGCAGCCGCAACAGACCATCGGCGATCTGTCTCTGCTTGAGCCCAGCGAACACGCCGAGCACGCGCAGTGGAGTGTTACACCCCACCCGGCGGCTAACCAATGGTTGCCGGAGTGGCTCAACGAGCAAGCGCGCCTGACCCCGCAACGCATCGCCCTGATGTGGGAGGGCGGGCAACTGGGTTACGCCGAGCTGCACGCCCAGGCCAACCGCCTGGCCCAATACCTGCGCGACAAAGGCGTGGGGCCGGACGTCTGTGTGGCGATTGCCGCCGAGCGATCGCCGCAGTTGTTGATTGGTCTGTTGGCGATCATCAAGGCCGGTGGCGCCTATGTGCCGCTGGACCCGGATTACCCGGCCGAGCGCCTGGCCTACATGCTCGAAGACAGCGGCGTGACGCTGCTGCTGACCCAGAGTCAGCTGCTGCAACGTCTGCCGACAGTCGCGGGTGTCAGTGTCATCGCCATGGACACCCTCAACCTCGACAGTTGGTCGAGTCATGCACCGGGGCTGCACCTGCAGGGCGACAACCTGGCCTACGTGATTTACACCTCAGGTTCCACCGGCCAGCCCAAGGGGGTTGGCACTACCCATGGGGCGCTCAGTGAACGGCTGCAGTGGATGCAGGCCACCTACCGCCTCGATGAAACCGATGTGCTGATGCAAAAGGCGCCGATCAGTTTCGACGTGTCGGTGTGGGAGTGTTTCTGGCCGTTGATCACCGGCTGTCGTTTGCTGCTGGCAGGCCCTGGGGAGCATCGCGACCCCCAGCGCATTGCCCATCTGGTGCAAGCTTTCGGCGTGACCACGCTGCACTTTGTACCAGCGTTGTTGCAGCTGTTCATCGACGAGTCCACGACGGCCGCATGCACCAGCCTGCGCCGCCTGTTCTCCGGCGGCGAAGCCTTGCCTGCCGAGTTGCGCAACCGCGTGCTGGAGCAATTGCCGGCGGTACAACTGCACAACCGCTACGGCCCGACTGAAACGGCGATCAACGTCACCCATTGGCACTGCCACACGAGCGATGGCGAACGCTCGCCCATCGGCCGACCGCTGGGCAATGTGGTGTGCCGGGTGCTGGACAGTGATCTCAATCCGCTGCCGGCCGGTGTCCCTGGTGAGCTGTGCATCGGTGGTAGCGGCCTGGCCCGGGGGTATCTGGGGCGACCCGGGTTGACCGCCGAACGCTTTGTCGCCGATCCGCTGAGTGAACAGGGGGCGCGTCTGTACCGCACCGGTGACCGCGTGCGCTGGAGCGCCGAGGGTGTTCTGGAATACCTCGGACGTCTCGATCAGCAGATCAAACTGCGTGGCTTGCGGGTCGAGCCGCAAGAAATCGAAGCACGCCTGCTGGCACAGGACAACGTCGTACAGGCCGTGGTGCTGGTGCGTGACACCGTTGCCGGCGCGCAGTTGATCGGCTACTACACGGTGGTCGATAGCGTTGAAGCGCCAGAGGCGCAAAGCCTGCGCCTGAAACTCGCACTGGCTGCCGAGCTGCCGGAGTATATGGTCCCGGCACAGTTGGTGCGCCTGGACACAATGCCCTTGAGCCCGAGTGGCAAGGTCGACCGTCGTGCGTTGCCGCAGCCCCAGTGGCAGGTGCGTGAGCAGGTCGAACCGGTCACGGCGCTGGAGCAGCAGATCGCCGCGATCTGGCGTGAAGTGCTGGGCCAGGCCCAGGTCGGTCTGCGCGATGACTTCTTCGCCCTCGGTGGCCACTCTTTGCTGGCGACCCAGATCATCTCCCGGACCCGGCAGGCCTGCGACGTCGAGTTGCCGCTGCGGGTGTTGTTCGAGGCCAGTGAGCTGGGTGACTTCGCCGAGCAGGTGCGCTTGATTCAAGCGACGGGTCAGCGCAACCAACAGCCGCCGATCGAGAAAGTCGATCGCAGCGTGCCGGTGCCGTTGTCCTATTCCCAGCAGCGCATGTGGTTCCTCTGGCAGATGGAACCGGACAGCCCGGCCTATAACGTTGGCGGCATGGCGCGTTTGCGCGGGCTGCTGGATGTCGGGCGTTTCGAGGCAGCGTTGCAAGCGCTGGTCATGCGCCACGAGACCCTGCGCACCACCTTCCCCAGCATTAACGGTGTGGCCTGGCAGCGGGTTGATCCGCAAACCGGCCTGCGCATGGACTGGCAGGACTTTTCGACGCTGGACGCTGACCTGCGCGATGCGCGAGTCCAGCAACTGGCCGACCGTGAAGCGCACACCGCGTTCAATCTGGAGACCGGGCCGTTGCTTCGGGCCTGCCTGGTCAAGACCGCCGAGCACGAGCACTACCTGGTTCTGACCTTGCACCACATCGTCACCGAAGGCTGGGCGATGGATATCTTTGCCCGTGAGTTGGCGGCGTTGTACGAAGCCTTCCTCGATGATCGGGAGTCGCCGCTGGAACCGTTGCCGGTGCAGTACCTGGATTACAGTGTCTGGCAGCGTCAATGGCTGGAGTCCGGCGAGCGTCAGCGCCAGCTCGACTACTGGACTGCACAGCTAGGCCATGAGCATCCGCTGCTGGAACTGCCGGGTGACCGCCCAAGACCTGCGGTGCAAAGTCATCGGGGCGAGCTGTTTCGCTTTGACCTGAGTGACGACCTCGCCACACGGGTGCGCACCTTCAATGCACAACAGGGCCTGACCCTGTTCATGACCATGACCGCTGCCCTGGCCGTGTTGCTCTACCGCTACAGTGGCCAGACCGACTTGCGCATCGGTGCACCGGTGGCCAACCGCATTCGTCCGGAAAGCGAAGGGCTGATCGGTGCGTTTCTCAACACCCAGGTCCTGCGTTGTCAGCTCGACGGGCAGATGACGGTGGCCGAGTTGTTCGAGCAGGTTCGCCAGCGAGTCATCGAAGGCCAGTCCCACCAAGACCTGCCGTTCGATCACTTGGTGGAAGCCTTGCAGCCACCGCGCAGTACGGCCTACAACCCGCTGTTCCAGGTGATGTGCAACGTTCAACGCTGGGAGTTCCAGCAGAGCCGTTCGCTGGCCGGCATGATGGTCGAGTACCTGGCCAACGATGCACGGGCGACCAAGTTCGACCTGAACCTGGAAGTCACCGACCTCGATCATCGGTTGGGTTGCTGTTTCACCTACAGCACCGATCTGTTCGATGAGCCACGCATCGCTCGCATGGCCAGGCATTGGCGCAACCTGCTGCGTACCTTGATCAGCGACCCTGAACAGCGCCTCAGCGAACTGCCGTTACTGGACGCCACCGAGCAGCAACAGCTGTTGGCCAGCCTTGCGCAAGCGCCGGGGGAATATCGCCTGGACCAGTGCATTCATCACCTGTTCAGCGAGCAGGTGCTGGCGCGCCCCGATGCGCCGGCCTTGACCTTCGCCGCTCAGACCTTGAGTTATGCCGAGCTGGATCGTCGCGCCAATCGCCTGGCCTGGGGGCTCTGTGAGCGGGGCGTCGGCCCGCAGGTGCGGGTCGGCCTGGCGCTGGAGCGCTCGCTGGAAATGGTCATCGGTCTGTTGGCGATTCTCAAGGCGGGCGGTGCCTATGTGCCGCTGGACCCGGAGTACCCGCTGGATCGCCTGCACTACATGATCGAAGACAGTGGCCTTGGCCTGTTGCTCAGCGACGCGGCGATGTTCGATGCGCTGGGTGAACTGCCGCCCGGTGTGGCGCGTTGGTGCCTGGACACGGATGCCGTGCGACTGGCGAATTACCCGGACTGCGAGTTACCCCTGATCAGTTCGCCGCTGGATCCGGCCTACCTGATCTATACCTCCGGCTCCACCGGCAAGCCCAAGGGCGTGGTGGTGGCCCACGGCGAAATCGCCATGCATTGCCGCGCGGTGATCGAGCACTTCGACATGCGTGGCGATGACTGCGAACTGCATTTCTATTCGATCAACTTCGATGCCGCCACCGAGCGTCTGCTGGTGCCGTTGCTCTGCGGTGCACAGGTGGTGTTGCGGGCTCAGGGGCAATGGGACGCGCAAGCGATCTGTCAGCTGATTCGTCAGCACCGCATCACTGTTCTCGGCTTCACCCCCAGTTACGGCAGCCAGTTGGCGCAATGGCTGGCCACCCAGGGGGAAACCCTGCCGGTGCGCATGTGCATCACCGGTGGCGAAGCCTTGTCCGGGGAGCACCTGCAGCGAATTCGCGCAGCCTTCCAGCCGAGTCTGTTTTTCAATGCCTATGGCCCGACCGAAACCGTGGTCATGCCATTGGCCAGTCTGGCCCCGCAAAATCTGGAGGAGGGCGCCGGCAGCGTACCGATCGGCCGTGTGATCGGTGACCGCGTGGCCTACATTCTCGACGCTGACCTGGCGCTGGTGCCGCAAGGCTCGACCGGTGAGTTGTATATCGGCGGGGGCGGTCTGGCCCAGGGCTATCACCAGCGTCCGGGGATGACTGCCGAACGCTTTGTCGCCGACCCGTTCGCCGCTCATGGCGGGCGGTTGTACCGCACCGGCGACCTGGTGCGCCAGCACATCGATGGCCTGGTGGAGTACCTGGGGCGCATCGACCATCAAGTGAAGATTCGCGGTTTCCGCATCGAGCTCGGTGAAATCGAAACCCGCCTGCTGGAACATCCGGCGGTACGTGAAGCGGTGGTGTTGGCGCTCGATACCCCGAGCGGCAAACAGCTGGCTGGCTACCTGGTCAGTGACGTGGCCGAACAGGACCCCGCGCAGCAGGCAACGCTGCGCGACTCGCTCAAGGCGCACCTGAAAACCCATCTGCCGGACTACATGGTACCGACGCACCTGGTGCTGCTGGCTCACTGGCCGCTGACGGCCAACGGCAAGCTTGACCGCCGTGCGTTGCCGGCACCGGACCTGGACCTCAATCGCCAAGCGTACGTCGTCCCGAGCAACGCGCTGGAGCAGACGCTGGCCGGTATCTGGTGCGAGGTGTTGAACGTCGAGCAGGTCGGCCTCAACGATAACTTCTTTGAACTGGGCGGCGATTCGATCCTGTCGATCCAGGTCGTCAGCCGGGCACGTCAGCAGGGCATCCACTTCAGCCCACGGGACCTGTTCCAGCATCAAACGGTGCAGGCGCTGGCGGCAGTGGCCACGCGCACCGAACAGGTCATGGCCGAGCAAGGCCTGCTCACGGGTGAGTCGGCACTGACGCCGATTCAGCATTGGTTCTTCGAGACCGATATGGCGGCGCGTCAGCACTGGAACCAGGCGCTGTTGCTGGAGCCTGCGGTGAACCTTGAACCTCATCGGCTGGAGCAAGCGTTGCTGGCGGTGGTCGAGCAGCATGACGCCTTGCGCCTGCGCTTCACGCCAATGGCCGGGCAATGGCGAGCCGAACACCAGGCGCTGACGGATGCTGCCTTGCTGTGGCAAGTCCGGGTACCGGACCTGGACCACTGTGAAGCGCTGTTCGCCGATGCCCAGCGCAGCCTGGATCTTGAGCAGGGTCCGCTGATGCGGGTGGTGTTGGTCGATGGGGCCGAGGGTGGGCAACGTCTGTTCATTGCCATTCACCACCTGGTGGTCGACGGAGTTTCGTGGCGGATGTTGCTGGACGATCTGCAGACTGTCTACCGCCAACTCGAGGCGCAACAGGCCGTGCGCCTGCCGGCGAAAACCAGCGCGCTACGTGACTGGAGCGCGCGCTTGCAGGCCTATGCCAGCAGCGAATCCCTGCGCGAAGAGCTGCTCTGGTGGCAAGGACAACTGACCACGGCCCGGTCCGGGCTACCCTGCGATCATCCTGAAGGTGGCCGGCAGCAGCGTCACGCACAAACCGTCAGCGTGCGGTTGAACGCCGAGCAGACTCGGCAATTGCTGCAACAGGCGCCCAGTGCTTACCGGACCCAGGTCAACGACTTGCTGCTCACCGCCCTGGCCCGCGTGCTGTGCCGCTGGAGCGGCAATGACTCGGCGCTGATTCAACTCGAAGGCCACGGCCGTGAGAGCCTGTTCGACGAGATTGACCTGACCCGCACCGTCGGCTGGTTCACCAGCGCCTACCCCTTGCGCCTGACGCCCGGGAGCATCGAAGACGCGACCAGCCAGGGCGCTTCGATCAAGGCCATCAAAGAGCAACTGCGTGCCGTGCCGCACAAGGGGCTGGGCTATGGCGTGCTGCGCTACCTGGCCGATGATGCGTGCCGGCAACAGATCGCGGCACTGCCGCAGGCACCGATCACCTTCAACTACCTGGGCCAGTTCGATCAGAGCTTTGGCAGCGACGCGCTGTTCCAGCCATTGGATCAACCCGTCGGCGCCGCTCATGACCCGGATTCACCGTTGCCCAATGAACTGAGCATCGACAGCCAGGTGTATGGCGGTGAGCTGTTGTTGCGCTGGACCTTCAGCGCCCAGCGCCATGATGGGCAGGCCATCCGTGAGCTGGCGCAGGCCTACCTCGACGAATTGCAGGGCCTGATCGCCCACTGCCTGAACGACGATGCCGGAGGCCTGACACCGTCAGATTTCCCGTTGGCGCAACTGACCCAGGTTCAGCTCGACGAGCTGCCGGTTCCCGCCTCGCAGATTGAGGACCTGTACCCGCTCACGCCGATGCAGGAAGGCATGTTGCTGCACACCTTGCTGGAACCGGGCACCGGCCTGTACTACATGCAGGACCGTTACCGTATCCACAGCGAACTTGACCCGCAGCGTTTCGCCCAGGCGTGGCAGGCGGTGATCGCTCGGCACGAAGCCTTGCGTGCCTCGTTCTGCTGGGACATCGGCGCGCAGATGCTGCAGGTTATCCACACGCCGGGCAGCACCCCGATCGAGTTCCTCGACTGGAGCTCGGTGGCCGAAGACGAGCAGGAGCCCAAGCTGCAAGCCTTGCTCAAGGCCGAACGCGAGGCCGGCTTCGACCTGCTCCACCAGGCGCCGTTCCACCTGCGCCTGATCCGTGTCGGCGCGGCACGCTACTGGTTCATGATGAGCAACCACCACATCCTCATCGATGCCTGGTGCCGTTCCTTGCTGATGAATGACTTCTTCGAGATCTACACGGCAATGGGCGAGGGGCGGGAGGCGCAACTGGCCGCGGCACCGCGCTATCGCGACTACATTGGCTGGCTGCAACGCCAGGACATGGCCGAGGCACGCCAGTGGTGGAAGCGCAATCTGCAAGGCTTTGAACGGACCACGCCGATACCGGGTGACCGTCCGTTCCTGCGTGAACACGCGGGTGACAGTGGCGGCATGATCGTCGGTGACTGCTACACCCGGCTGGACGCCCGCGCCGGCGCGCGACTGCGGGAGCTGGCCCAGGCCCATCAATTGACAGTCAACACCTTTGCCCAGGCGGCGTGGGCCCTGGTCCTGCGACGCGTGAGCGGTGATCGCGACGTGCTGTTCGGCGTTACCGTGGCCGGGCGTCCGGTGGAGATGCCCGAGATGCAACGCACGGTGGGGCTGTTCATCAACAGCATCGCCTTGCGCGTCAAGCTGCCCGAAGACGATCAACCCTGCAGTGTGCGCCAATGGCTGAGCGATCTGCTGGACAGCAACATGCAGCTGCGCGAGTACGAGTACCTGCCGTTGGTGAACATCCAGGAACAGAGCGAACTGCCCAAGGGCCAACCCCTGTTCGACAGCCTGTTCGTGTTCGAGAATGCCCCGGTGGAAGTCTCGGTGCTGGACCGTGCGCAAAGCCTCAACGCCACTTCGGACTCGGGCCGCACCCACACCAACTTCCCGCTGACGGCGGTGTGCTACCCGGGAGATGACCTGGGGCTGCACCTGTCCTACGACCAGCGTTACTTCGACGCCTCCACGGTCGAACGCATGCTTGGCGAGTTCAAGCGACTGTTGTTGGCCCTGATCGATGGTTTCCACGGCGACATGGCGGACTTGCCCTTGCTGGGCGAGCAAGAGCGGGACTTCCTGATCAACGGCTGCAACCAGAGCGAGCATCACTACCCGCTGCAGCAGAGCTATGTCGAACTGTTCGAAGCCCAGGTCGCCGCGTACCCACAGCGCATTGCCGTCAGTTGCCTGGACCAGTGCCACAGCTACAGCGAGCTCAACCTGCGGAGCAACCGCCTGGGTCATGCCCTGGTGGCAGCGGGGGTGCGGATGGATCAGCCAGTGGCGTTGCTCGCGGAACGCACTCCGGACCTGCTGGGGATGATCATCGGCAGCTACAAGGCCGGTGCCGGTTACCTGCCGCTGGACCCGGGCCTGCCGAGTCAGCGCCTGAGCCGGATCATCGAGCTGAGCCATACGCCGTTGCTGGTGTGCAGTGCGGCGTGCCGTGAACAGGCAGTGGCATTGCTGGATGAGTTCGGTTGTGCCAATCGACCCCGGTTACTGGTCTGGGAGGAGGTGCAGGCGGGCCAGGCCCCGGTGCATAACCCGGGGATCTACAGCGGTCCGGATAACCTGGCCTATGTGATCTACACCTCCGGTTCCACCGGTCTGCCCAAGGGGGTGATGGTCGAGCAACGCGGCATGCTCAATAACCAGTTGAGCAAGGTGCCCTACCTGCAACTGAGCGAAACCGACGTGATCGCGCAGACCGCTTCGCAAAGCTTTGATATCTCGGTCTGGCAGTTCCTTGCCGCACCGTTGTTCGGTGCGCGGGTGGACATCGTGCCGAACGCCATCGCCCATGATCCGCAGGGACTGCTGGCCCACGTGCAGGCCCAGGGCATCACCGTGCTGGAGAGTGTGCCTTCACTGATTCAGGGCATGCTTGCCCAGGAGCGGATGTCATTGGACGGCTTGCGCTGGATGCTGCCGACGGGCGAGGCGATGCCACCTGAACTGGCGCACCAATGGTTGCTGCGTTACCCGGATATCGGGCTGGTCAATGCCTATGGTCCGGCTGAGTGCTCGGATGACGTCGCGTTCTTCCGTGTCGACCAGGCCTCGACCCGCGGCAGTTACTTACCGATTGGTACGCCGACCGACAACAACCGTTTGTACCTGCTTGATGGTGCACTGGAGCTGGTGCCGATGGGGGCCGTGGGCGAATTGTGCGTGGCTGGCACGGGGGTGGGGCGCGGTTATGTCAGCGACCCGCTGCGTACCGCTCCGGTGTTTGTGCCCAATCCGTTCGGTGCCCCGGGCGAGCGCCTGTATCGCAGCGGCGACCTGGCAAGGCGGCGTCCCGATGGCGTGCTGGAGTACGTCGGCCGTGTCGACCATCAGGTGAAGATCCGCGGCTACCGCATCGAGCTGGGGGAAATCGAGGCGCGCCTGCATGAACAGCCAGAGGTCCGCGAAGCGGCGGTCGGCGTGCAGGAAGGTGTCAACGGCAAGCACCTGGTCGGCTATCTGGTGGCCAGCGATTCGACTCAGGATCAAGGTGAGCAACTGGAGGGGATCAAGCAACGCCTGCGCGCCGAGCTGCCCGACTACATGGTGCCGCTGCACTGGTTGTGGCTGGCTCGGATGCCGCTCAATGCCAACGGCAAACTCGATCGCAAGCAGCTGCCGGCGCTTGCGATCGGGCAGTTGCAAAGCCAGGACTATCAGGCGCCGGGAACGGAGCTTGAGCAAACCCTGGCGGACATCTGGGCGCAGGTGCTGAAAGTCGAGCAGGTCGGGGTTCGCGACAATTTCTTCGAACTGGGCGGTCATTCACTGCTGGCCACGCAAATCGCCTCGCGGGTACAAATCGCCTTGCAGCGGGATGTGCCGCTGCGCGCGATGTTCGAGTGCAGCACGGTACAGGCGCTGGCGATGTACATCGAAGGCTTGGCCGCGACGGACATCACCGAGGAGAAGGTGGACCGATTGAATGACCTGATGGCGGAGCTGGAGGGGCTGTAGTTCTGCTGCGCTTGTAAGTGCCACTTGTCTGGAGCGTCGCCCGGACCGGGCTCGCTCTCTCACTGCACCTGTGTCGCAGGTGTTATGCGGGAGTGGGCTTGTCCGCGACAACGTCCGTGCAGAGGTGGGGGGCGGTAGCGTTTGTACGCGGTGGGCGTTGTCACATGCGCTATTGAAGACGGAATTGACGCTCATACCTGCGCGGGGCAGTCTGCCGAAGCTTTTCTGGCAGGCACACTGTGCAAAGGAGACAACGGATGCCCTTCGTTACGATTGATGGACAACCCCTTCACTATATTGACCAGGGTGTGGGCCCTGCGGTGCTGTTGGCCGGTAGCTACTTGTGGGACCAGGCTATGTGGGCGCCACAGATAGCGGCCTTGTCGCAACAGTATCGGGTGATTGCCCTGGACCTGTGGGGGCACGGTGAATCCGGGCCGCTGCCCCAGGGCACGGTCTCCCTGGATGACTTGGCGCGCCAGGCCCTGGCGCTGCTCGATCACCTGGACCTTGAGCGTGTGACGCTGGTCGGCCTTTCGGTTGGCGGCATGTGGGGGACGCGCCTGGCCTTGTTTCACCCGCAGCGCATCAACGGCCTGGTGCTGATGGACACCTACCTCGGCGCCGAACCCGAGGCCACCCGGCAGTACTATTTTTCGTTGCTCAAGCAGATCGAGGAGGCGGGTGCGATTACGCCGCAGATTCTCGATATCGTGGTACCGATTTTCTTCCGGCCGGGGATCGACCCGCAGTCACCGCTTTATCAGCAATTTCGCGCATCACTGGCAGCGTTGCCGCCCGGGCGTTTGCGCGAGAGCATTGTACCGCTGGGGCGTATCACGTTTGGTCGAGAGGATGTGTTGGCGTGTCTGAGTCAGTTGAACCCGCAAGCCACGCTGGTGATGTGCGGTGACCAGGACACTCCAAGACCGCCTTCGGAAACCATGGAAATGGCAGAGTTGATTGGCTGTCCCTATCGACTGGTGCCTGAAGCCGGACATATCTCCAATCTGGAAAATCCGCGGTTTGTCACTGAGGCCTTGTTGGCGTTCCTGGCTGACAGGCATCCGTGCAGCGGTTGATTGGAATTCGCAGGCCGCCCCCATTCGGGGCGCGGTACTGCACGGATCAAGCGGGCCCGCGATGGAGGGTCACTCGGCCCTGCGATCCGGCTCGCAGCCCTTGAGCACCAGGCGAATGATCGTCTGCGCCGCCGCTTCGTAATCCTCTTCATCCAGCTTGGCCTTGCCGGTGATGGCGGTGATCTGCCAGTCGAAGTCGGCGTAGGTCTGGGTCGCGGCCCAGATGCTGAACATCAGGTGATGGGGGTCGATGGGGGCGATCTGGCCGCGATCGATCCAGGTCTGGATGCAGTCGATGTTGTGCCTGGCCTGGCCGTTGAGTTGCTCCACCAAATCGGCGCTCAGGTGCGGGGCGCCGTGCATGATTTCGCTGGCAAACACTTTGGAGGCAAACGGCAGGTCGCGGGAGATGTGGATCTTCGAGCGAATGTAGCCGCCGAGCACTTCGCTGGGCTCGCCGTCGGCGTTGAACGGCGTCGAGGCCTGCAGGATCGGCTCGATGATGCTTTCCAGGACCTCGCGGTAGAGGTTTTCCTTGGATTTGAAGTAGTAATAGACGTTGGGTTTGGGCAGTCCCGCCTTGGCCGCGATATCGCTGGTTTTGGTCGCAGCGAAGCCCTTGTCGGCAAACTCTTCACTGGCGGCACGCAGGATCAGTTCTTTATTGCGCTCGCGGATAGTGCTCATAAAACAGGTGATTCCTTGCCTGTACTGGCGGTTGCGCATGGTAGCACCGGCCTCGCGCGACGCTCAAGAATGCCCTTACGCAGCGCGGCAGGCTATGCTGCACATCACTTATTCACGAAGGACACCCTGAGCCATGGCAGGAAGCAGTTTGCTGTTGTTGATCGATGACATTGCCGCGGTGCTCGACGATGTTGCGTTGATGACCAAGTTGGCCGCGAAAAAGACCGCCGGCGTACTGGGTGACGATCTGGCGCTCAATGCCCAGCAAGTGTCTGGTGTACGCGCCGAGCGGGAAATTCCGGTGGTCTGGGCGGTGGCCAAGGGCTCGTTCATCAACAAACTGATCCTGGTGCCGTCGGCGCTGGCCATCAGCGCGTTCGTTCCCTGGCTGGTCACGCCATTGCTGATGCTGGGGGGGGCCTACCTGTGTTTTGAAGGGTTTGAAAAGCTGGCGCACAAGTTCCTCCACAGCAAGGCCGAAGATCAGGCCGAGCATGCGCAGTTGGTCGAGGCGGTGGCCGACCCGGCCGTGGACCTGGTGGCCTTCGAGAAGGACAAGATCAAGGGCGCAGTGCGCACCGACTTCATCCTCTCGGCGGAAATCATCGCCATCACCCTGGGCACCGTGGCCGACGCGCCGCTGACGCAACAGGTGATCGTGCTGTCGGGCATTGCCATCGTCATGACTGTCGGCGTTTACGGTCTGGTGGCGGGCATCGTCAAGCTCGACGACCTCGGTTTGTGGCTCACGCAGAAACCGGCGCAGCTGGCCAAAAGCATCGGGGGCGCGATCCTGCGGGCTGCGCCGTACTTGATGAAAAGCCTGTCGGTGATCGGTACGGCCGCGATGTTCCTGGTCGGTGGCGGGATTCTGACCCACGGCGTGCCCGCGGTGCATCACTGGATTGAAGCTGTGAGCCAGAGCGTCGGCGGCTTCTCGTGGATCGTGCCGAGTTTGCTGAACGCCGTGGCCGGGATTGTGGCGGGGGCGGTGGTGCTGGCCGGTGTGATGGGGGTGAGCAGGGGCTGGCGTGCGGTCAAAGGCTGAGCCAGCAATGTACGCACGCTTCCACACAGGACAGGTGCATGAAAAAGGCCATTCGATGCGAGTCGAATGGCCTTTTTGTTGCCGGCGTGATTACTCGGCGATCTGCAGCTTGCGGGCTTCGCTGTACACGTAGCGTACTTTCTCGTACTCGAACGGCGAGTTTGTCTGGCCGTAGCGGAAGCGGGTCTGGTAACGCTTGTCGATGCCACGCAGGATCACGATTTCCGGATGGTTCTCGCTGACTTCCGACACGTTCAGGAAGTTGATCGCCGACTCTGCCGTGTAGTCGACTACCAGCCCGCCGGTGTCGCGCAGGTTCGAGGGTCCGAGGATCGGCAGCATGAGGTAGGCGCCGCCCGGAACGCCGTAGAAGCCCAGGGTCTGCCCGAAGTCTTCGTTTTGGCGTGGCAGGCCCATGGAGGTCGCCGGATCCCACAGGCCGGCGATGCCGACCGTGGTGTTGAGCAGCAGGCGTCCGGTGGTCTCCAGTGAGCGCTGGCCCTTGAGTTGCAACAGGCTGTTCACCAGATTGGGCACGTCACCCAGGTTGTTGAAGAAGTTGCTGACACCGGTGCGCAAAAAGCTCGGGGTGATGTAGCGGTAACCGTCGACCACCGGCAGGAACACCCACTGGTCGAAGCGGTAGTTGAAGTGGTAGACCCGACGGTTCCACGACTCCAACGGGTCATAGACGTTCAGGGCGCTGAGGGTCGAGCGCTCGAATTCGCGCTGGTCCAGCCCCGGGTTGAACTTGAGTTTGGTCAACGGCTCGGTGAAGCCGTCTGGATCAACCACGGTCGGGGTGTTGGCCTTGCTGTTGTCGGCATTGGCATAACCTGCGCAGAGCAACGCAGCGAGAAACAGGAGAGGTTTAGCCACGGAAAAACTCCAGCATGTCGTCGGCGTTGACGCGGTAGTTGAGGTTGCCGCAATGGCCGCCGTGAGGGTAGACCGTCAAGCGGTCGCCGAAAGTTCTGCGCAGGAAACCCAGGTCGCCAGGGCCAAGGATCACATCGTCAGCGTTGTGCATGACGGCGATTTTCGGGCTGCCGTGCAGGTAGTCCTTCAGTGCGTACAGGCTGACCTGGTCGATCAGTTGCAGCAGGCTGCCGCCGTCGGTGCGCGCGCGCCACATGGGAATCACCTGCTCGGTGAGGTAGCAATCGAAGTCGCATTGCAGGGCGCGTTTGAAGAACGGCGTCAGGCTGGTGCCTTCGGCGATCGGGTACTTGGGCGGAGTGATCAGGCCGCGGCGGTTGACCAGGTCCGAGGTGTAGGCGATATCGGCGGCCGAGAAACGGAACGAGGTACCGATCAGCATGGCCATCTGTTCGTTGGTCAGATGCTCTTTCGACTGCTGGAAGTCATAGACCAGCGCATCGTTGAGATCGATGTAGCCTTTTTCCTGGAAGTAGCGGGTCAGCTTGTTGAGGACCAGTTCATAAAACGTGGTGCTGTTGTTGATGCCCTTGACCTCGGTTTGCACCATCTTGTCGAGGTTGGTCACGGAGGTGTAGAGGTTCACCGGCGGATTGAGCAGCAGCACTTTCTTGAAGTTGAAGCTGCGCCGGGTTTCGTCCAGATGGGCGACGAAGGCTGCATCCAGTGCGCCCAGGCTATACCCGGTGAGGTAGTAGTCGGTGACCGGCAGATTCGGATTGTGCGCGCGCACGGCTTGCATCACGCGGTACATGTCCTCGGCATCTTCCTTGGTTACGCCCGGGGTGGCGAAGCGGGACGCGGAGGCAATGAAGTCGTAGCTGGTGGGCGAGGACAACTGGACGACGTGATAGCCGGCCTTGTAGTAGAGGCGCTTGAGGTATTCGTTGAGGCTGCTGTCGTAGCGTGCGCCGGTGCCGGCGATCAGGAAGATCAGCGGTGCGGCGTGGTCCTGGGTGGCCATGCGGTAGGTGAGTTTCTTCACCGCCCAGAAATTGTCCGGCAACTCGAAGGCGCGCTCGGGGCGCAGTGCCAGGCTGTAATCACCCTGATTGATATCTTCGTCCAGTGGCAGCTCTGGCCTCAGTTCTGGTGGTGTCGTGGCAATCGTCGCTTCAAACGGGTTGGTAAGCGGGTAGCCATAACTGGCGGCATCGATATCTACCGCCAGTGCGGACGCACTCAGGATAAGGCCGCCGAAAAGGGCAGCGAAGCGCAAGGAACGGAGCATGACTAAATCCCTTAGAGGAAGGTGCCTAATGAAGTTCGCAGGCTATGACCACAGGTCACGCGCCAAAGTGCCATGCATCGGCACCAAAGTGGCTGAGTGGTGGTTAATAGTAGCCGGACGATACACTTTGCAGGCATTTGATGACCAGTTATCTGTTCATTGCGCTTGCTTCGCGGCCTCGTGCGATTAAGCTGGGCGCCGTTTTGCCTATCGGAGAGTTTCATGTCCCGCCGTTTACCCGTGATGTTGCTGTGCATCGTACTGCCGCTGTGGCTGGCCGCCAGTTATGGTGCGCGTTATGGCTTTATGGAAGATGCCCAGTGGGTTGGCATTTGCGTGGATCAGGCCAGCCGTTGGGAGTGCCAGTTGCGCTCCGGGCTGGGGCTGATGATTCACTTCAAGGTCATGGGCTGGGCCGCGTTGGCCGCGGCGGTAAGCGGTTTTGTCGTGCCGGGGCGCGCGGGCTGGTGGCTGGCAATGCTGGCGCTGGTGTTCGGCTTTCCGGCACTGGCCTTGTACAACACCAGCCTGGCGGTGTTTGCAGTGGTGATTGCGGGGCTGCGGCTGGTGCGGGCACCGGCTGCTTGCCCGCGATAACCCATCGACAGGCGAATGGCCCTCAGCCTTTGCGTACTCGCAAGCTGCGCCACAACGCGGCAACCATCAACCCACTGACCAGTGCCCAGCCCCAGGCTTGCTGATTGAGCAAGCCTTCGCGGTACAGTTGCGGGGCGATGCCCGCTCCGATGATGAAGGTCAGCAGGGCGATTTCACGGCGAGGAGCACTGACCGGGCGAGTCAGGTAGACCAGTGCTGGCAGCAGCAGGGCGGCGCTTGGGAAGCTGCGATATCGCGGTTCGAACACCAGTCCCAGCATCATCACCGCACCGGCAAAACCGGCCGCGGCCAGCAGCCAGCCGGCGCGACGCTCCAAAGCATTGAAGGCGCGTGCACGCCAGCCGGTCCTGGCGCTCAGGCCAAGTGCCCCATGGACCAGGACCAGCAGGTTCAGTGCGACCAGCAAACCAGCCCAGATCCATTCATCGGCAGAGCGGCTGGTGACGCGCGCCAACTCGGCGAAGGTTCCGATAGAGCAGGCCGCGACGGCGCCCAGCAGCGGCAATATCAATGCTGAGCGGGTGCTGCGCACGCGGCCTCCCAGCATCAACGCGCCGAGGAAAATCAGCCCGCCCACGGCCAGCCATTGCGGCCAGTACGGCAGGTTGCTGACCGGGCCTGCGAGAACACCCTTGTCCTGGCGGTCTGCGTCGAACAACCCCCAGTAACCACCGACCGCGCCTTCGCTGCCACGTTTCCAGGGTTGGTCGAACGCTTCGATCAGGTTGTAGTGCCAGCCTTGCTGTTCGGCCATGGCGACAAAGCCGCGAATGAAGCGGGCTTCGTTGACCCGGCTGGGCACGGCGGTTTCCCGCTGACGGCCTTCGCTCGGCCAGCCGGTTTCGCCAATCATCACGTCTTTGGGCGCGAAGCGATTGCCGAACACCTGGCGTACCTCGGCGACGTGTTGCAGGGCGGCGTCGATGTTCGACGGATCGTCTTCCCAGTACGGCAGCAGGTGAATGGTGAGGAAATCCACTGTCGGGGCGATTTCAGGATGTTTGAGCCAGAATTCCCAGACGTCGGCGTAGGTCACCGGTTGTTTGACCTGGCTTTTGACGTGACTGATCAGCTTGGCCAGTTGCGCGCCAGTGATTTCCTTGCGCAGCAGGGCTTCGTTGCCGACGATCACCGCAGTGACCACGTCCGGGTTGGCGTTGGCTTCGGCGATCAGTAGTTCGACTTCCTTGGCGGTGTCCACCGGGTTGCTGTTGACCCAGGCGCCGATCATCATTTTCAGGCCGTGCTTGCGCGCCAGGTCCGGCAGGGCTTCGAGGCCGGTCATCGAGTAGGTGCGGATGCATTCAAAGCGGGTCGCCAGCAGCGCAAGGTCGGCATCCATGCGCTCGGGACGCAGGTTGAATGGCACATCGAATGGCGATTGGTCTTTATCGAACGGGGTGTAGGAGGCGCACTGCAGTTTGTGCGTGGCGCTGGCGGCATCCGGCAATACCACCGGTTGGCCGAGGCCGTACCAGTAGCCACATAAGGCAAAGAGGCCGAGCAGGCAGGCAAACAGATAAGCGAAAAAAGGGAAGCGCGAGCTGGCGGGCATGGTCAAGCCATCCGGGAACAAAGCCGCGCATCTTACCTGTATTTGCCAGAGGCTTGGTGCGCTGCATGATTTTGATATGCAAAGTCCGGGCGGGAGTTGCCCGGGTATTTCCCCAGGGTGTCGTTACTGGCTTTCTGATGTCGTTTCTCGCTGCCTTGAGGTCGCTCGCAGAGCAGGTCGCCAAGGTCGCGCGGTTGATGATCGAGGTATCAGTACTCCGCTGATGTTCGAACGAGTTTGCGGTGAGGCGTGATGGAGGCGCTGGGCACATACGTTGACGCTGCTCGGCATCCGTCGGGCGCAGCACTTTCGGGGAAGTAACGATGAAGATGCGACGACTCTTAGGCGCCGGTGCCGCTCTGGCACTGGCGATCGGCTCCACGCAGGCATTTGCCGACAGCAAAACCCTGAGCATCGGCTATGTCGACGGTTGGTCCGACAGCGTGGCGACCACTCATGTGGCGGCGGAGGTGATCAAGCAGAAGCTCGGCTATGACGTGAAGCTGCAAGCCGTGGCGACCGGGATCATGTGGCAGGGCGTGGCCACGGGCAAACTCGATGCCATGCTCTCGGCCTGGCTTCCGGTGACCCACGGTGAGTACTGGACGAAGAACAAGGACAAGGTGGTCGACTACGGCCCCAACTTCAAGGACGCAAAAATCGGCTTGATCGTGCCGGAGTACGTCAAGGCCATTTCCATCGCTGACTTGAAGGATGACACCACCTTCAAGAACAAGATCGTCGGCATCGATGCCGGTTCAGGCGTGATGCTCAAGACCGACCAGGCCATCAAGGACTACGGCCTGGACTACAAGCTGCAGGCCAGTTCCGGCGCCGCGATGATTGCCGAGCTGACCCGTGCGGAAGAGAAGAAAGAGTCCATTGCCGTGACCGGCTGGGTGCCGCACTGGATGTTCGCCAAGTGGAAGCTGCGTTTCCTTGACGATTCCAAAGGCGTTTATGGCGCAGCGGAAACCGTCAACAGCATCGGCAGCAAGGGGCTGGAGAAGAAGGCGCCGGAAGTCGCCAAGTTCCTGCATAACTTCCAGTGGGCCTCGAAAGACGAAATCGGCGAAGTCATGTTGGCGATCCAGGATGGCGCCAAGCCGGATGTCGCGGCCAAGGATTGGGTGGCCAAACACCCGGAACGAGTGGCCGAGTGGGTCCAGTAATTTAATTCGACACGTCTAGTCAGCACCTTCCAGGCCCGCTTGGCATTTTTGCTTCGCGGGCCTTTGTTTTTGTCCGCGTTCAATGGGTGAAACCGACACTTTGCGTTCTAAGACTAAGGTCGTCTGGAACCTCTCCTTGAGCCGCATACAGTGGATAACGTTCCAATACATATCTGTGCTGCGAGGATAAAAACAATGAACGACAGCATTTACCTCTCGATTCAAAACAGCCCGCGCTTCAAGGAGCTGGTTCGTAAAAGGGAAAAGTTCGCCTGGATACTCTCGGCGATCATGCTTGGGCTGTACTCCGGATTCATTCTTCTGATCGCTTACGGGCCGCATGTACTGGGGGCGAAGATCGGCCCTGAGTCGTCGATTACCTGGGGCATACCGATTGGTGTGGGGCTGATTGTTTCGGCCTTCATTCTGACCGGCATCTATGTACGACGCGCCAACGGCGAGTTCGACGATCTGAACAATGCGATTCTCAAGGAGGCCAAGCAATGATCCGGCGCCTATTTGCAGTCCTGGGCCTCGCCGCCTTCGCCCCCGCCGTTTGGGCGGCCGAGGCACTCACTGGCGAAGTGCACAAGCAACCGCTCAATATTTCGGCAATCCTGATGTTCGTGGCCTTTGTCGGCGCGACGCTGTGCATCACCTACTGGGCTTCCAAGCGTAACAACTCGGCTGCCGACTACTATGCGGCGGGCGGCAAGATCACCGGTTTCCAGAACGGTCTGGCGATTGCCGGTGACTACATGTCGGCGGCGTCCTTCCTGGGGATTTCCGCGCTGGTGTTCACGTCCGGCTATGACGGCCTGATCTACTCGATCGGCTTCCTGGTGGGTTGGCCGATCATTCTGTTCCTGATCGCCGAGCGTCTGCGTAACCTGGGCAAATACACGTTTGCCGACGTGGCGTCCTACCGCCTCGGGCAGACCCAGATCCGCACCCTGTCTGCCTGCGGTTCGCTGGTGGTGGTGGCGTTCTACCTGATTGCGCAAATGGTCGGCGCCGGCAAGCTGATCCAGTTGCTGTTCGGTCTCGATTACCACGTCGCGGTGATCCTGGTAGGCATCCTGATGTGCATGTACGTGCTGTTCGGCGGCATGCTGGCAACCACCTGGGTGCAGATCATCAAGGCCGTGCTGCTGCTGTCCGGTGCTTCCTTCATGGCACTGATGGTGATGAAGCACGTCAACTTCGACTTCAACATGCTGTTCTCCGAGGCGATCAAGGTTCACCCTAAAGGTGAAGCGATCATGAGCCCGGGTGGTCTGGTAAAAGACCCGATCTCCGCGTTCTCCCTGGGTCTGGCGCTGATGTTCGGTACCGCAGGCCTGCCGCACATTCTGATGCGCTTCTTCACCGTGAGTGATGCAAAGGAAGCTCGCAAGAGCGTGCTGTATGCCACTGGCTTCATTGGCTACTTCTACATCCTGACCTTTATCATCGGCTTCGGCGCGATCCTGCTGGTCAGCACCAATCCTGAGTTCAAGGATGCGGCTGGCGCCCTGCTGGGTGGTAACAACATGGCGGCGGTGCACCTGGCCAACGCGGTGGGTGGCAGTATCTTCCTGGGCTTCATCTCTGCGGTGGCGTTCGCGACCATTCTGGCAGTGGTTGCCGGCCTGACACTGGCCGGTGCATCGGCGGTGTCGCATGACCTGTATGCCAGTGTGATCAAGAAGGGCAAGGCCAACGAGAAGGATGAAATCCGCGTTTCGAAAATCACCACCATTGCCCTGGCGGTGCTGGCGATCGGCCTGGGTATCCTGTTCGAAAGCCAGAACATCGCGTTCATGGTAGGCCTGGCGTTCTCCATTGCCGCGAGCTGCAACTTCCCGGTGCTGCTGCTTTCCATGTACTGGAAGAAGCTGACCACCCGCGGGGCGATGATTGGCGGCTGGCTGGGCCTGATCAGTGCGGTGGGCTTGATGGTGCTGGGTCCGACCATCTGGGTGCAGATCCTGCATCACGAGAAGGCGATCTTCCCGTATGAGTACCCGGCGCTGTTCTCGATGATGATTGCGTTTGTCGGGATCTGGTTCTTCTCGATCACTGACAAGTCGACGGCGGCGGACAATGAGCGGGCGCTGTTCTTCCCGCAGTTCGTTCGTTCGCAGACTGGGTTGGGGGCGAGTGGGGCGGTTTCGCACTGATTGCTTGATGCTTATATATAAGTGGTAATGCTTCACTGAAATGCCCTGGTCGAGAGATCGGGGCATTTTTTTGTTGGTCGTGTGTATATCCATTTCTGCGGTAACGGCTACTTAAGGTTCCGCCCTTACGACGGGTCACTTTTTCCAGACGCCGAAAAAGTAACCAAAAAGGCTTTACCCTGACGTACGGCCCCTCGCTGGGGCTCGGGGTTCCTTCGCTCCGGGATTCATCCGTGTGGCATCGCCTCCGGTTTGCTTCGCTGCACCTCCTCTCGATGTGTTCGACGTTCGTCGAACGTCGCTGCGCTCCCACCCCCGGATAAATCCCTCCACTCAGCCTTCCGACGGGCCTTTCAGATCAAGAGCTGCAGCCGAGCTAACGCTCATCCTGTTGAGTGGTGATAAGCACGGCGCGTTCGGCTTTTGATCTTCGTAGGAGCTGAGCTTGCTCGCGAAGGCGGCCTGTCAGCCGACCATTCTCTTGATGCGATCACCTGTGGGAACTGCCGAAGGTTGCGATCTTTCGATCTGGCTCTGGCTCTGGCTCAGGCTCTGGCTCTGGCTCTGGCTTTTGACGTTGCTTTTGATCTTCTACCCCTTCGGCAGGCCGAGCGGAGGTGTGCATCAGGGGGGGGCGCGTAGCGCCGTGCGGCGAAGCCGCATACATCGAGAGGAGGTGCAGCGAAGCAAACCGGAGGCGATGCCCCCGGATGGACGCCGTAGCGAGGGAACACTGAGCCTAAGCGAAGTGCCGTACGCCAGGGGGAAGCCTTTTTGGTTACTTTTTCGGCGTCTGGAAAAAGTGACCCGCCGTAAGGGCGGAACCCTAAGCAGCCATTACCGCAGAAATGGATATACACCCAAATCCAAAAAAACCTAGACAAACAAAAACGGCCTCTATTCACATAGAGGCCGTTTCCGGTGCAGCTTAAGACGTCATCGCAAGACAGGTCTTACTTGCGGTCTTCCAGCTTGGTAATGTCACGCGACTCGTAGCCGGTGTACAGCTGGCGCGGGCGACCAATCTTGTACGGGCTGGAGAGCATTTCTTTCCAGTGGGAGATCCAGCCGACGGTCCGCGCCAGGGCGAAGATCACGGTGAACATGCTGGTTGGAATGCCGATCGCCTTGAGGATGATCCCCGAGTAGAAGTCGACGTTCGGGTACAGCGAGCGCTCGATGAAGTACGGGTCGGTCAGGGCGATCTCTTCCAGGCGCATGGCCAGTTCGAGTTGCGGATCGTTCTGGATACCGAGCTCCTTGAGCACTTCGTCGCAGGTCTTTTTCATGACGGTGGCGCGTGGGTCGCGGTTTTTGTAAACCCGGTGACCGAAGCCCATCAGTTTGAACGGATCGTTCTTGTCCTTGGCCTTGGCGATGTACTTGTCGATGTTCGAGACATCGCCAATTTCGTCGAGCATGGTCAATACGGCTTCGTTGGCGCCGCCGTGAGCCGGGCCCCAGAGTGCCGCGATACCGGCAGCGATACAGGCGAACGGGTTGGCGCCCGAGGAGCCTGCCAGGCGTACGGTGGAGGTCGATGCGTTCTGCTCGTGGTCGGCATGGAGGATGAAGATCCGGTCCATGGCCTTGGCGAGTACCGGGCTGATCGGTTTGATCTCGCACGGGGTGTTGAACATCATGTGCAGGAAGTTTTCCGCGTACGACAGGTCGTTGCGCGGGTACATCATGGGTTGGCCCATGGAGTACTTGTAAACCATCGCTGCCAGGGTCGGCATCTTGGCAACCAGGCGGATCGCGGAGATTTCGCGATGCTGCGGGTTATTGATGTCCAGGGAGTCGTGGTAGAAGGCCGACAGGGCGCCGACTACGCCGCACATCACGGCCATTGGGTGAGCGTCGCGACGGAAGCCGTTGAAGAAAGTCTTCAGCTGCTCGTGAACCATGGTGTGGTTCTTCACGGTGCTGACGAACTGGGCCTTTTGCTCTGCTGTCGGCAGTTCGCCGTTGAGCAGCAGGTAACAGGTTTCCAGGTAGTCCGACTTCTCGGCCAGTTGCTCGATCGGGTAGCCGCGGTGCAGCAGAATGCCGTTATCGCCGTCAATATAGGTAATCTTCGACTCGCAGGAAGCGGTCGACATGAAACCTGGGTCAAAGGTGAAGCGGCCCGTGGCCGTCAGGCCCCGAACGTCGATAACATCGGGACCAACGGTGCCGGTTAAAATGGGCAGCTCGACGGGGGCTGCGCCCTCGATGATCAACTGCGCTTTTTTGTCAGCCATGTGGCCTCCTATTTATGCTTGAAATCATCAGACAGACCCCCCACGCAGGGCCCGCACCACTATAGTGAGATAAATTCGAATGTCAATTTGCCTAAAGTCTTGCTCCAGAAGGCTTTAACCGGACTTTTTCCTCGAAATTACCTGCCGTTTACGCCTTTTATTGCGCTTGTGCAATCAGCTATTAGGGGAAGGTGAACGCGTTGTCATTAGTAGCCTAACTGTCTATACTCGGCCACCGACCGCCAGGGGCTTTTGGGCCTGCTTTATTGGGGGTCGCATCCCTGGGTGGTGGTTACCTGACCAGTGCACTCCCCAACAACTTTGCCCTGATTGTTAGGGGCTCTTCAGTGTGAAAAAAAAGCCGTGAAAAGCCAACGACCTGTAAACCTAGACCTAAGGACCATCAAACTCCCCATCACCGGCGTTACGTCGTTTCTTCACCGTGTTTCCGGCATCATCCTCTTCCTGGGCCTTGGCTTCATGCTGTATGCATTGGGCAAATCCCTGGGTTCCGAGGAAGGTTTTGCCGACGTGAAGGCATGCTTGACCAGTCCGCTGGCCAAGTTCGTAGCATGGGGCCTCCTGTCCGCTCTGCTGTATCACCTGGTAGCCGGTGTGCGCCATTTGATCATGGACATGGGCATCGGTGAGACGCTGGAAGGCGGCCGCCTGGGCTCGAAAATTATCATCGCCGTTTCCGTGGTGTTGATCGTTCTGGCAGGAGTTTGGATATGGTAACCAGCGTTACGAACCTTTCGCGTTCGGGCCTCTATGACTGGATGGCACAGCGTGTGTCTGCGGTTGTTCTCGCGGCTTATTTCATTTTCCTGATCGGATACCTCGCAGCGAATCCGGGCATTGGCTACGAGCAGTGGCATGGCCTGTTCGCCCACAACGGGATGCGTATCTTCAGTCTGCTGGCCCTCGTTGCCCTGGGCGCTCACGCCTGGGTCGGCATGTGGACCATCGCGACCGACTACCTGACGCCGATGGCGCTGGGCAAGTCCGCGACTGCAGTACGTTTCCTTTTCCAGGCAGTATGCGGCGTTGCGATGTTCGCTTACTTCGTCTGGGGTGTGCAGATTCTCTGGGGTATCTGATTCATGGCTAACATTCCAACGATTTCTTTCGACGCCATCATCATTGGTGGTGGCGGTGCTGGCATGCGCGCAGCGCTGCAACTGGCACAAGGCGGTCACAAGACTGCCGTGATCACCAAGGTATTCCCGACGCGTTCGCACACCGTATCGGCTCAGGGTGGCATCACCTGCGCTATCGCGTCTGCGGACCCGAACGATGACTGGCGCTGGCACATGTACGATACCGTCAAGGGTTCCGACTACATCGGTGACCAGGACGCTATCGAGTACATGTGTCAGGAAGGCCCGGCTGCCGTTTACGAGCTGGACCACATGGGTATGCCATTCTCGCGTACCGAGCAGGGTCGTATCTACCAGCGTCCGTTCGGCGGTCAGTCCAAGGACTACGGTAAAGGCGGCCAGGCTGCGCGTACTTGCGCTGCGTCCGACCGTACCGGTCATGCTCTGCTGCACACCCTTTATCAGGGCAACTTGAAAGCCGGTACCGTGTTCCTGAACGAGTACTACGCTGTCGATCTGGTGAAGAACGGCGAAGGCGAGTTCGTCGGCGTGATCGCCATCTGCATCGAAACCGGCGAAACCACCTACATCCGTGCCAAGGCCACCGTACTGGCTACCGGCGGAGCAGGTCGTATCTACGCTTCGACCACCAACGCCCTGATCAACACCGGTGACGGCGTTGGCATGGCGCTGCGTGCCGGCGTGCCGGTACAAGACATCGAAATGTGGCAGTTCCACCCGACCGGTATCGCCGGTGCCGGTGTACTGGTTACAGAAGGTTGCCGTGGTGAAGGTGGATACCTGATCAACAAGCACGGCGAGCGTTTCATGGAGCGTTATGCTCCGAACGCCAAAGACCTTGCCGGTCGTGACGTTGTTGCCCGTTCGATGGTTAAAGAGATCATCGCCGGCAACGGCTGTGGCCCGAACGGCGACCACGTGATGCTCAAGCTCGACCACTTGGGCGAGGAAGTACTGCACAGCCGTCTGCCAGGCATTTGCGAACTGTCGAAGACGTTTGCCCACGTTGACCCGGTTGTCGCTCCGGTTCCGGTTGTTCCAACCTGCCACTATATGATGGGCGGCGTTCCGACCAACATTCACGGTCAGGCGATCACCCAGAACGGCGAAGGCGTCGACGAAATCATCCCTGGCCTGTTCGCAGTGGGTGAAGTGGCGTGCGTATCGGTTCACGGTGCCAACCGTCTGGGCGGCAACTCGTTGCTCGACCTGGTGGTATTCGGCCGCGCTGCCGGCCTGCACCTGGAAAAGGCGCTGACCGACGGTATCGAATACGACGAGGCCACCGACGCCGACATCAATGCGGCCCTGGCCCGTCTGTCCGCTCTGAACGAGCGTACCGAAGGTGAGGACGTGGCAACCCTGCGTCGCGAGCTGCAAAACTGCATGCAGAACTACTTCGGTGTATTCCGTACCGGCGAATACATGCAGAAGGGTATCGCCCAGCTGGCTGACCTGCGCGTGCGCATCGCCAACGTCAAGATCAACGACAAGTCGCAGGCGTTCAATACCGCGCGTATCGAAGCTCTGGAACTGCAGAACCTGCTGGAAGTGGCCGAAGCCACCGCCATCGCTGCCGAAGTACGTAAAGAGTCCCGCGGTGCTCACGCCCGTGAAGACTTCGAAGACCGTGACGACGAAAACTGGCTGTGCCACACCCTCTACTTCCCGGGTGACAAGCGCGTGACCAAGCGTGCTGTGAACTTCTCGCCGAAGACTGTTCCGACTTTTGAACCTAAGATTCGGACTTATTAAGGGTGGCCGCCATGTTGAAAGTCAGCGTTTATCGTTACAACCCTGATCAGGACGCCGCGCCGTTCATGCAGGAATTCCAGGTCGATACCGGTGGTAAAGACCTGATGGTGCTGGACGTGCTGGCCCTGATCAAAGAGCAGGACGAAGGTTTCTCCTATCGTCGCTCTTGCCGTGAAGGTGTTTGCGGTTCCGACGGCATGAACATCAACGGCAAAAACGGCCTGGCCTGCGTCACGCCGCTGTCTGCTGTCGTAAAAGGTAACAAGTTGATCGTTCGTCCTCTGCCAGGTTTGCCGGTTATCCGTGACCTGGTCGTCGATATGAGCATCTTCTACAAGCAATACGAGAAGGTTAAGCCTTACCTGCAGAACGATACGCCGGCTCCGGCCATCGAGCGTCTGCAGTCCCCTGAAGAGCGTGAAAAGCTCGACGGTCTGTACGAGTGCATCCTGTGCGCTTGCTGCTCGACCTCGTGCCCGTCCTTCTGGTGGAACCCGGACAAGTTCCTGGGTCCAGCTGCCCTGCTGCAAGCCTACCGCTTCCTGGCAGACAGCCGCGACACCAAGACGTCCGAGCGTCTGGCTTCGCTGGATGACCCGTTCAGCGTATTCCGCTGCCGCGGGATCATGAACTGCGTCAACGTATGTCCGAAAGGCCTGAACCCGACTAAGGCCATCGGTCACATCCGTAACATGCTTCTGCAAAGCGGCGTGTGATTCAGCTGTTGTACCCGTAGGACCGCTGTACCCGTAGAGGCTAAGGCGCGGGCTTCAACCCGCGTCGTAGCTATAACCAGAGCCGCAGCTCAAAAAGCTGCAGTTCTTATTTTGAAGAAATGAGACAAGCAGGGGCATCCGGGCTGGTACCCGGACTATCAGCGTGATCCTAAGTGGCTTGTTTTGGTCGCTGCACTCGGACTTCTGCAAGTTTGCTCGGTGTCTTCGCCGATGGTGTTCCCCTAACCGAGGGTGACCAAGCATGCAAGAAAGCGTGATGCAGCGCATGTGGAACAGCGCCTACCTATCCGGTAGTAACGCTGCCTATGTGGAAGAGCTCTACGAGCTCTACCTGCACGACCCTAACGCTGTGCCAGAAGAGTGGCGCACCTACTTTCAGAAGTTGCCGACAGACGGCAGCTCTGCCATCGATGTTTCGCACTCGACAATTCGCGACCATTTCGTACTGCTGGCAAAGAACCAGCGCCGCGCCCAACCGGTTTCCGCCGGCAGCGTGAGCAGTGAGCACGAGAAGAAGCAAGTTGAAGTGCTGCGATTGATCCAGGCCTACCGTATGCGTGGCCACCAGGCAGCCCAGCTTGACCCGCTGGGACTGTGGCAGCGTCCTGCACCTGCAGACCTGTCGATCAATCATTACGGCTTGACCAATGCCGATCTTGATACGACCTTCCGTGCCGGCGACCTGTTCATCGGCAAAGAGGAAGCGAGCCTACGCGAAATTCACGAAGCGTTGCAGCAGACATATTGCCGCACCATCGGCGCTGAATTCACGCATATCACCGATTCCGAGCAGCGCCAGTGGTTCCAGCAGCGTCTGGAAAGCGTGCGTGGCCGTCCGACCTATTCGGCGGACATCAAGGGCCACTTGCTCGAGCGCGTGACCGCCGGCGAAGGCCTGGAAAAATACCTGGGTACCAAATACCCGGGCACCAAGCGTTTCGGTCTGGAAGGCGGCGAAAGCCTGATTCCGATGCTCGACGAGCTGATCCAGCGTTCCGGTTCCTACGGCACCAAGGAAATCGTTATCGGCATGGCCCACCGTGGCCGTCTGAACGTGCTGGTCAACACCTTCGGCAAGAACCCGCGCGAGCTGTTCGACGAGTTCGAAGGCAAGAAGAAGGTCGAACTGGGTTCCGGTGACGTTAAATACCACCAGGGCTTCTCGTCCAACGTGATGACCAGCGGCGGTGAAGTTCACCTGGCCATGGCGTTCAACCCGTCCCACCTGGAAATCGTTTCCCCGGTGGTCGAGGGTTCGGTTCGCGCCCGTCAGGATCGTCGCAACGACCCAACCGGTGAGAAGGTTCTGCCGATCTCCATCCACGGTGACGCTGCATTCGCAGGTCAAGGCGTGGTCATGGAAACCTTCCAGATGTCGCAGACCCGCGGTTTCAAAACCGGCGGCACCGTGCACATCGTGATCAACAACCAGGTCGGTTTTACCATCAGCAACCCGCTGGACTCGCGTTCCACCGAGTACGCTACCGACGTTGCGAAAATGATCCAGGCGCCGATCCTCCATGTGAATGGTGATGATCCGGAAGCCGTATTGTTCGTGACCCAGTTGGCCATCGACTACCGCATGCAGTTCAAGCGTGACGTGGTGATCGACCTGGTCTGCTACCGTCGTCGCGGCCACAACGAGGCCGACGAGCCAAGCGGCACCCAGCCGATCATGTATCAGCAGATCACCAAACAGCGCACCACCCGTGAGCTGTATGCCGATCGCCTGACTCAAAGCGGTGTGCTGGACGCGGAGCGTGTGCAGTCGAAAATCGACGAATACCGCAACGCACTGGACAACGGCCTGCATGTTGTAAAAAGCCTGGTTAAAGAGCCGAACAAAGAGCTGTTCGTGGACTGGCGTCCGTATCTGGGCCATGCCTGGACTGCGCGCCACGACACTCGCTTCGACCTCAAGACCCTGCAGGAACTGTCCGCCAAGCTGCTGGAAATTCCAGAAGGCTTCGTGGTTCAGCGCCAGGTTGCGAAAATCTACGAAGACCGTCAGAAGATGCAAGCCGGCGGCCTGCCGATCAACTGGGGTTACGCCGAAACCATGGCGTACGCGACCCTGGCGTTCGAAGGTCACCCGATCCGCATGACGGGTCAGGACATCGGTCGCGGTACGTTCTCGCACCGTCACGCTGTCTTGCACAACCAGAAAGATGCAGGGACCTACATCCCGCTGCAAAACCTGTACGAAGGCCAGCCACGTTTCGACCTGTACGATTCGTTCCTGTCCGAAGAAGCCGTACTGGCGTTCGAATACGGTTACTCGACCACCACGCCTGACGCACTGGTGATCTGGGAAGCCCAGTTCGGCGACTTCGCCAACGGTGCCCAGGTCGTTATCGATCAGTTCATCACCAGTGGCGAACACAAGTGGGGCCGTCTATGCGGTCTGACCATGTTGTTGCCGCACGGTTACGAAGGTCAGGGGCCTGAGCACTCCTCGGCACGTCTGGAGCGTTACCTGCAACTGTGCGCCGAGCACAACATTCAGGTAGCCGTACCGACTACGCCGGCTCAGATCTACCACTTGCTGCGTCGTCAGGTGATTCGCCCGCTGCGCAAGCCATTGATCGTACTGACGCCGAAGTCGCTGTTGCGTCACAAGCTGGCCATCTCGACCCTGGAAGATCTGGCCGAAGGTTCGTTCCAGACCGTTATCCCGGAAATCGATGCTCAGGATCCGAAAAAGGTCGAGCGCATCGTCCTGTGTAGCGGCAAGGTCTACTACGACCTGCTGGAAAAACGCCGTGCCGAAGGTCGTGACGATATCGCCGTCGTGCGTATCGAGCAGCTGTACCCATTCCCTGAGGACGACTTGAACGAAGTCCTGGCTCCTTATACCAACCTCAAACATATCGTTTGGTGTCAGGAAGAGCCGATGAACCAGGGTGCCTGGTACTGCAGCCAACACCACATGCGCCGCATCGTAGGCAATCACAACAAGTCTCTCGTACTTGAGTACGCGGGCCGTGAGGCTTCTGCTGCACCTGCTTGTGGTTATGCATCGATGCACGCTGAGCAGCAGGAAAAACTGCTGCAAGACGCCTTTACTGTTTAACGCCTTCGCGCACCTGAAACCGAATTTAAGGAACTACAGACAATGGCTATCGAGATCAAAGCCCCCACTTTCCCGGAATCGGTTGCCGATGGCACCGTTGCCACCTGGCACAAGCAACCGGGCGACGCGGTCAAGCGCGACGACCTGATCGTCGACATCGAAACCGATAAAGTCGTACTGGAAGTGTTGGCGACCGCCGACGGCGTGTTGGGCGCTATCGTCAAGAACGAAGGCGAAACCGTTCTGTCCGACGAAGTCCTGGGCTCCATCGAAGCGGGCGGCGTTGCTGCCGCTCCAGCCGCTGCTCCAGCTGCTGCCGCACAGGCTGCTGCTCCGGCCGCTGCTGGCGAAGACGATCCTGTTGCTGCACCAGCTGCTCGCAAGCTGGCTGAAGAAAACGGCATCAACATCGCTTCCGTTGCCGGTACCGGCAAAGGCGGTCGCGTGACCAAGGAAGACGTAGTCGCTGCCGTTGCTGCCAAGAAAGCCGCACCGGCTGCCGCGCCTGCCAAGGCTGCCGCACCTGCCGCCGCCGCTCCTGTGTTCGCCGCTGGCGACCGCATCGAGAAGCGTGTTCCGATGACCCGCGTTCGCGCTACCGTCGCCAAGCGTCTGGTTGAAGCTCAGTCGAACATGGCGATGCTGACCACGTTCAACGAAGTCGACATGACCGAAGTCATGGCCCTGCGTTCGAAGTACAAGGACCTGTTCGAGAAGTCCCACAACGGCGTACGCCTGGGCTTCATGTCGTTCTTCGTGAAAGCGGCCACCGAGGCGCTGAAACGCTTCCCGGCTGTCAACGCGTCGATCGACGGCGGCGACATCGTTTACCACGGTTATGCCGACGTTGGCGTGGCGGTTTCCAGCGACCGCGGTCTGGTTGTACCGGTTCTGCGTAACGCCGAACTGATGAGCCTGGCTGAAATCGAAGGCGGCATCGCCACCTTCGGCAAGAAAGCCCGCGATGGCAAGCTGTCGATGGACGAAATGACCGGTGGTACGTTCACCATCACCAACGGCGGTACTTTCGGTTCGATGATGTCGACTCCGATCGTCAACCCGCCACAGGCGGCTATCCTGGGCATGCACAACATCCTGCAGCGTCCTATGGCGATCAACGGTCAGGTCGTTATCCGTCCGATGATGTACCTGGCTCTGTCCTACGATCACCGTTTGATCGACGGCAAAGAAGCTGTGACTTTCCTGGTGACCATCAAGAACCTGCTGGAAGACCCGGCTCGTCTGTTGCTGGATATCTGATAGAGAAGCAGCGGCAAGCTTCAAGCGACAAGCTGCAAGTACAAGCAGTTTGGTTTGGGGGTTGCCGCGTCACATACAGCGATGAGCTGCAAGCGCAGGTTGCAAGGTAACGCAGCTTGGCTTGTAGCTTGTAGCTTGAAGCTAAAAGAGGATTCTTTTACATGTCGCAGAAATTTGACGTAGTAGTGATCGGCGCGGGCCCTGGCGGTTACGTGGCTGCCATCAAGGCCGCGCAGCTGGGTCTTACGACCGCCTGCATCGAGAAGTACACCGACAAGGAAGGCAAACTGGCTCTGGGCGGTACTTGCCTGAACGTCGGCTGCATTCCATCCAAGGCCCTGCTGGACAGCTCGTGGAAATTCCACGAAGCCCAGGACGGTTTCGCGATCCACGGTATCAATCACGCTGGCGTGACCATGGACGTGCCAGCGATGGTCGGCCGTAAAGCCAACATCGTCAAAGGCCTGACCTCTGGCGTTGCGACCCTGTTCAAAGCCAACGGTGTGACCTCCATCCAGGGTCACGGCAAGCTGCTGGCCGGCAAGAAAGTCGAAGTCACCAAGCCAGACGGCTCGGTTGAAGTCATCGAAGCCGAAAACGTCATCCTCGCTCCGGGCTCGCGTCCGATCGACATTCCGCCAGCTCCGGTTGACCAGAATGTGATCGTCGACTCCACCGGCGCCCTGGAATTCCAATCGGTTCCAAAACGTCTGGGCGTGATCGGCGCTGGCGTGATCGGTCTGGAACTGGGTTCGGTATGGTCCCGTCTGGGCGCTGAAGTGACTGTCCTGGAAGCCCTGGACACCTTCCTGATGGCTGCCGACACCGCCGTTTCCAAAGAAGCACTGAAAACCCTGACCAAACAAGGTCTGGACATCAAGCTGGGCGCTCGCGTCACCGGTTCCAAAGTCAACGGCGAAGAAGTTGTCGTGACCTACACCGACGCCAACGGCGAACAGACCATCACCTTCGACAAGCTGATCGTAGCCGTTGGTCGCCGTCCGGTGACCACCGATCTGCTGGCCGCTGACTGCGGCGTGACCCTCGACGAGCGCGGTTTCGTGCACGTTGACGATCACTGCGCGACCACCGTACCGGGCGTTTTCGCGATCGGCGACGTGGTTCGCGGCATGATGCTGGCTCACAAGGCCTCGGAAGAGGGCATCATGGTTGTCGAGCGCATCAAGGGCCACAAAGCCCAGATGAACTATGACCTGATCCCTTCGGTTATTTATACTCACCCGGAAATTGCATGGGTCGGTAAAACCGAGCAGGCCTTGAAAGCTGAAGGCGTTGAAGTTAACGTCGGCACTTTCCCGTTCGCAGCCTCTGGCCGTGCCATGGCAGCCAACGATACCGGCGGTTTCGTCAAAGTCATCGCCGATGCCAAGACTGACCGCGTATTGGGCGTCCACGTGATTGGCCCGAGCGCAGCAGAACTGGTCCAGCAGGGCGCAATCGGCATGGAATTCGGCACCAGCGCCGAAGACCTGGGCATGATGGTCTTCTCCCATCCGACCCTGTCCGAAGCCTTGCACGAAGCAGCTTTGGCCGTGAATGGCGGCGCCATTCACATCGCCAACCGCAAGAAGCGTTAAGACAATAAGAAACCACGGCGGAATGGCCCGTCGTGAGCCTTGCATGCAAGACTCACCGCGGAATATCCGCTGGACGCAGTCTTGCGTAGCCCGGCTACGCAAGCAGCAGTCAAAGGTGGTGCGGCACTTGAACAAGTGCAGCACCGAATGCGCAGTACCTAACGAAGACGGTAATAAGCATGAATCTTCACGAGTATCAGGGTAAGCAGCTGTTCGCTGAATACGGCCTGCCAGTATCCACCGGTTACGCGGTAGACACCCCGGAAGCAGCAGCAGAAGCTTGCGACAAAATCGGCGGCAGCGAGTGGGTTGTCAAAGCCCAGGTCCACGCCGGTGGTCGCGGTAAAGCGGGCGGCGTCAAGCTGGTTCGCAGCAAAGAAGACGCTAAGGCATTCGCTCAACAGTGGTTGGGCAAGCGTCTGGTGACTTACCAGACTGATGCCAATGGTCAGCCAGTCACCAAGATCCTGGTTGAATCGTGCACTGATATCGCTAAAGAGCTGTACCTGGGCGCTGTCGTTGACCGTTCGAGCCGTCGCATCGTGTTCATGGCTTCCACCGAAGGTGGCGTGGACATCGAGAAAATCGCTCACGACACCCCTGAGAAAATCCTCAAGGCCACTATCGATCCACTGGTTGGCGCTCAGCCATTCCAGGGTCGCGAGCTGGCATTCCAGCTGGGCCTGGAAGGCAAGCAAGTTGCTCAGTTCGCCAAGATCTTCGTAGGTCTGGCCAAGCTGTTCAAGGATCACGACCTGGCTCTGCTGGAAGTGAACCCGCTGGTGATCAAGGCTGACGGCGATCTGCACTGCCTGGACGCCAAGATCAACATCGACGCCAACGCCATGTACCGTCAGCCTAAGCTGAAGACTTTCCACGATCCGTCGCAAGACGATCCGCGCGAAGCGCACGCTGCCAAGTTCGAACTGAACTACGTAGCACTGGAAGGCAACATCGGTTGCATGGTCAACGGTGCTGGCCTGGCCATGGGTACCATGGACATCGTCAACCTGCATGGCGGCAAGCCAGCCAACTTCCTCGACGTGGGCGGCGGTGCTACCAAAGAACGCGTTACCGAAGCGTTCAAGATCATCCTGTCCGACACTAACGTCGCTGCAGTACTGGTCAACATCTTCGGCGGCATCGTTCGTTGCGACATGATTGCCGAAGGCATCATCGGCGCTGTGAAAGAAGTCGGCGTGAAAATCCCGGTTGTTGTTCGCCTTGAAGGCAACAACGCTGAGCTGGGCGCTAAAGTACTGGCAGAAAGCGGTTTGAACATCATCGCTGCTACCAGCCTGACCGACGCTGCTCAACAAGTTGTTAAAGCTGCGGAGGGCAAATAATGAGCGTCCTGATCAATAAAGACACCAAAGTTATCTGCCAGGGTATTACCGGTTCGCAAGGTAGTTTCCACACCCAGCAAGCCATCGAATACGGCACCAAGATGGTTGGTGGCGTAACTCCGGGCAAAGGCGGCACCGAGCACCTGGGCCTGCCAGTGTTCAACACCGTGAAAGACGCTGTAGCTGCCACTGGCGCCACCGCCAGCGTGATCTACGTTCCGGCTCCTTTCTGCAAGGACTCGATCCTGGAAGCTGCCTTCGGCGGCATCAAGCTGATCGTGTGCATCACCGAAGGCATTCCTACCCTGGACATGCTGGATGCCAAGGTCAAGTGTGACGAGCTGGGCGTGATCCTGATCGGCCCTAACTGCCCAGGCGTGATCACTCCAGGCGAATGCAAGATCGGCATCATGCCAGGTCACATTCACTTGCCAGGCAAGGTCGGTATCGTTTCCCGTTCCGGCACCCTGACCTACGAAGCTGTTAAGCAAACGACTGACGCCGGTTTCGGTCAGTCGACTTGCGTCGGCATCGGTGGTGACCCGATCCCGGGTTCGAACTTCATCGACATCCTGAAACTGTTCCAGGAAGACCCGAAGACCGAAGCGATCGTGATGATCGGTGAGATCGGCGGTTCGGCTGAAGAAGAAGCGGCTGCCTACATCAAGGCACACGTGACCAAGCCGGTTGTTTCCTACATCGCTGGTGTGACTGCTCCTCCGGGCAAGCGCATGGGCCATGCTGGCGCAATCATCTCTGGCGGCAAAGGCACTGCAGACGAGAAGTTTGCTGCCCTGGAAGACGCAGGTGTTAAAACCGTGCGTTCGCTGGCAGACATCGGCAAGGCTTTGTCCGAGCTGACCGGTTGGGCTGTCAAGTAAGCCTCGCGCTTAACTGACGCTTTACCAGGCAAAGGCCACCTTCGGGTGGCCTTTGTCGTTTGTGGCATTGCGGAAAATATCCAGCGCTTGTGGCGAGGGAGCTTGCTCCCGCTGGGCTACGAAGCGGCCCCGATTCAGGCGATCATCATCTTTCAGATGATCCGCGTTCTCTGTTTTTACGCCTGCTGCGCAGGCGAGCGGGAGCAAGCTCCCTCGCCACGGGGGGGCAGAGGTGAAATATAGATATGTAAACGCGACAGAATAATGTCGCATATCGGATAGTTCGCCCTCAAACAGTGCGTTTGTCGGACAAATTCGTTAGGCTAGCCGCCATTTTGCGATTGCGGCCCACAAGGTTGCTGCGCGCTAAACGGGTCAGTCCCAAACGGACCGGCAGCATTTCCCTCACCCTTCAGGGAAATCCCTCTCTAAATTCCGATTCAGTAGTGTGGTATTTCCTTAATGAAAGTGTTGAAAGGCCAGGACATTCTGGCACTTGGTTTTATGACGTTTGCCCTGTTCGTCGGGGCTGGCAACATCATCTTCCCGCCTATCGTCGGTTTGCAGTCCGGGCCCCATGTCTGGATGGCGGCGCTGGGCTTTCTGATCACCGCGGTGGGTTTGCCGGTGGTTACCGTGATCGCTCTGGCCAAGGTCGGTGGCGCCATGGACGCCCTGAGTAGCCCGATCGGTAAAGTCGCCGGTGGTGTGCTCGCTGCTGCTTGCTACCTGGCCGTGGGGCCGCTGTTCGCCACGCCGCGTACCGCTACGGTGTCCTTCGAAGTGGGCTTGGCACCGCTGACTGGCGAAAGTCCGCTGGCGCTGTTCCTCTACAGTGCGGTGTACTTCCTGGTGGTGTTCTTCATCTCGCTGTACCCGGGTCGCCTGCTGGATACGGTCGGCCGTTTCCTGGCGCCGCTGAAGATCATCGCACTGGCCGTCCTCGGTATCGCGGCATTCATGTTGCCGGCGGGTGACGTTGGTCAGGCAACCCCCGAATACATCGCGGCGCCGTTCTCCCAAGGGTTTATCAATGGTTACCTGACCATGGATACCCTGGGCGCACTGGTATTCGGCATCGTCATCGTCAACGCCATTCGTTCCCGTGGCGTCGAGTCCCCGGCCTTGATCACCCGATACGCGATCATCGCCGGGCTGATTGCCGGCGTTGGTCTGGTGCTGGTGTACGTGAGCCTGTTCCGTCTCGGCTCAGGCAGCCATGAAGTGGCAGCCGGCGCGACCAATGGCGCGGCGGTACTGCACGCTTATGTGCAACACACCTTCGGCTCCCTGGGCAGCGGTTTCCTGGCTGTGCTGATCTCCCTGGCGTGCCTGGTCACCGCAGTCGGCCTGACCTGTGCCTGCGCCGAGTACTTCAGCCGAGTGCTGCCGCTGTCCTATAAGACACTGGTGGTGATCCTGGCGGCGTTCTCGCTGGTGGTGTCCAACCTGGGCTTGACCAAGCTGATCGCGTTCTCGATCCCGGTACTGACCGCTATCTACCCGCCGTGCATCGTGCTGGTAGCCTTGAGCTTCTGCAAAGGTTTCTGGCTGGAACAGGGCCGCATTGTCGGGCCGGTGATGCTGGTGTCGTTCCTGTTCGGCTTGATCGACGCACTCAAGGGGGCGGGCCTGGCTGACTGGATGCCGACCCAACTGGCGCATCTGCCGCTGGCTGAGCAAGGCCTGGCGTGGCTGGTGCCGTGCGTCTTCACCCTGGTGGTCGCGGTCGCTTGTGACCGTATGCTGGGCAAGCGCAGCGAAGCCCTGGCTTAAGCTTCACGGCTCGTCACGAGCGGGCCGGCCAAGTAGAAACAGAAATGCCCCGTATCAATCGATACGGGGCATTTTTACTGGTGAGTGCCGTTATGTCTCCTGATAGCGGACCACCGTTGCAGGATCTGTTTTGAACGTGCAATCGCCGGATACCAGGATTTTTTGGTTGGGCTGTACCAACACCGATAGCCATTCTTCGCGACCGGACCCGATATCTGTTACTCGGTATCCGCCGTCGCCAAATGAGGAATCAAGCTCCCCGTTTATCTTATAGCGTGCGATCAGGCAGCTTTCGCTGCCTTTCAAGCCTATTGAGCCTACGACAACGAGGTGGTCTCCTGGGGTCGCGGAGATGGCCCTCCATCGACAGGCCAGACCGGAAGGGAGTTCTGTGACGACTGGTTTACCACCGTTGAACACCCGATTGGGTTTGCCGTTGCTATCGAGCGCAGCCAGGATTCCTCTTCGTTTCGATTCGGTTGTATCAAAAATATCGGTATCCATCAGCCCGGTGACAAATAAGCTGCCGTCATCGCGTAAAAGCAAGCCGTAAACAAGTGTCGCCGCACTGCCGCCCTCGGCAATGCTGAAAATCGAATAACCGTTATCTCCAAAGCCAAGATCCGGAGTGCCATCGGCATTGAAGCGAGCAATCGTTCCCTTTCGTTCTCGATTGATGCCTGCGACGGTAATACTTCCGCTTGCCGATACCCCTACCGCGTGGGTATTACTCAGTCGAACACTGAATTCAAAATCCTCGCTTCCATCGCTGAGATATCGCCTGACCTTGTTTCCGATTGCCGTTACGAGCTCCCCATTTGGTCCTATCGCTGTAGCGAGACGAAGGGCGTTGCGCTTGTTCTCCAGGGCGGCCGGGGCTTGGGGAGGCTCAGAGGCACTGGGAAGGGGAGGAATGTAAATGCCCCCATCTCCAAATGTGTTGTCCAGTGATCCATCCGCTAGAAATCTTGCAAAGGCCAACTGAGCCAAATGGCCGTAGTGCGTACCTATGAGCAGGGTCTTGCCGTCATTGAGTAAATGAGCGCCATATGTCTCTGCGTGGATATTTTTCTTGAAGCCTCCTGTCACGATGCCATTGGCTCCGAAATTCGGGTCGGGAGCTCCATTTTCAAGTAATTGAACAAGTTGAAATTGCAGCAGTGCCGGCTCTGTGGGAACACCCACTGCGGACCCCGCGAGCAGGATTTTCCCGTCGTCGCGGATTCCTAAGATTTGCATGGGCAAACTACCAGGAGCAAATTCATAGAACATACCGCGATTCGCAAAATCAGGGTCAAAGCCCTGTTCAACGGGATCAATTTTGATATGGGACATGATTGGACTCGCTGCGTAAATGAAGTGGAATCCCGGCGAACGCATTCATACGGGATGACCTCTCAAGTTACTCACCGTTGAATTGCATTGATAGCTGTTAGAAGTGACAGCTATCGATCCTTTTTTTTTAATAGGCTCCGCATATCAGTCTGGCGTGCATGAAGGATATTTGTTCATTGTCCAGATTTGACTGCTTGGCAGCCGTTGCTGGCATAGTGAAGTTCTAACGTGTCTTTTTCCTTCTGGCCACGTCGAATCTGTACGTGTGCCCTGCGTGGAAAACCTGCGATTGAATCCATGCTGCCAAGCTTTCTCCCCAGTCAAAATCAAACAAGGACCTGCATGTCGTTCATCCACGCCAACCTGATTCACCTTATCGCCGCGCTCTGGTTTGCCATCTGCTGGGGCGGCTACACCCGTTATGCATCGTGGAAGGGCCGTGACACCGCGTGCCTGGCCAGCGTACTGCACTTGTACCGTGAAGACTGGATGCGCCGCATGCTGCTGCGTGACAACCGCATCGCCGACGCCAGTGTGATCGGCAACCTGGAGCGCAATGCCTCGTTTTTCGCTTCCAGTACGTTGATTATCCTCGCCGGTATTCTCACGGTGCTGGGGGCGTCCGAGCGGGCGGTGTCGTTGCTGGCGGATATTCCGATGGTCCAGCAGGCTTCCCAGGGGATGTCGGAGATCAAGCTCCTGTGCCTGGCGCTGGTGTTCGTCTATGCCTTCTTCACGTTCAGTTGGTGCATGCGCCAGTACAACTTTGCCGCGATCCTGGTGGGGTCGGCACCGATGGTGGGGGAGCGCCATGTTTCCGAGCAGGAGCGCAAGGCGTTTGCCGCACGGGCGGCGCGAGTGATCTCGATGGCGGCCAACCAGTTCAACTTCGGTTTACGTTCCTATTACTTCGGCATGACCATGCTCGCCTGGTTTGTCAGCCCCTGGTTGTTCATGTTGATGAGCGCCGGCGTAGTGCTGGTGTTGTATCGTCGGGAGTTCCATTCCGATGTGCTGGAGGTCATGGTCTATACCCCGACCGAGGCGCCATTGCCTGAGGCGGGCAAAGAGGCGGCTTGATGGCGCACACCCCACAAGTGGCAGGTTGATGGATAGCCTGCCTGTTCGTTGCTGCCAATGTTGAGTCCGGTATTCAGGGCGATCCTGCTCCACGCCTGTATTACGGACAAAAGAAAACCCGCACAAGGCGGGTTTTCTTTTGTCACACTAAAAACCGAATTAGTTCTTAGGTGCTTCCGGAGCGGCTTCTTTTGCTGCTTCTACGCTCGATTCAGCCTGATCTTTGGCGGCTTCGGCGTTTTCTTTTGCCGCTTCGTTCACTTTATCCTGAGCTTCGTTCATTTTTTGCTGGGCTTGCTCAGCAGGTTGGTTAGGCGCTTGAGCTTTGTCCTCGGATTTTTTATCGCAGGCAGCGAGACCGAGGGAAGCGGTCAACATCAAGGCAATAGCTAAAGTCTTACGCATGGGGTGTTTCTCCTTGTGGAAAATATCTAGTTGGCCTTTCGAACGCGGCGTCATGGGTTAAGTTCAATGTTTCGTTCAGATATATAAGTTTGTTCTTTCGGGAACTTTTTCTTACACCCTCAATGGCTGTGCCACGTCACTGCAAAGAGTCTTTCTCGAATGACAGAAAACCCCGTTTTTGAGCGTGCAATGCGGTTTTTATCGGCGCTGCGTCATTGCCAGGTATTGGGCTTGCGCATACACAGTGCCGATCACGAAGGACTGACCATTACCTTGCCCTATAGCCCACAGATCGTCGGAAATCCACAGACGGGGGTGATTCATGGCGGCGCGATCACCTCGTTGATGGACACCGCTTGCGGCATGGCAACACTGTGCGTGCTGCCGGAGTTCGAGGTGTGCCCGACCCTGGATTTGCGGATCGACTACATGCATCCGGCCGAGCCTCATAAAGATGTGCATGGCTTTGCCCAGTGCTACCGGGTGACGACTGACGTTATTTTTACCCGCGGCTTTGCTTATCAGGACGACCCCGAACAACCGATCGCCCACGTGGTCGGGACCTTCATGCGCATGGGCAAGGGCGTCAAAGGCACCAAGGGCTTTGGCGGTGTGATCAGTGGTGAGACGAAATGAGCGATAACTTCAAGGCACAATTGCAGCAGGCCCATGAGCGCGGCGATTACGCTTCGGTGCTGCGCCTGATTCCCTACGCCAAGCTGATTGGCATCGAGTGTTCGAGGGTCGGGGATGAACTGCTTTTTCGCCTGCCGGCCAACAAGGACAATATTGGCAACCCGCTATTGCCGGCGATTCACGGGGGCGTGATTGCCGGCTTCATGGAGTTGGCGGCGGCCTTGCACCTGCTGGTGTTCACCGGCTCCCCGGGGGTGCCGAAAATTATCGATTTCTCCCTCGATTACCTGCGTGCCGGGCAGTTTCGCGATACCTATGCCAAATGCCAGGTGTGCCGGCAGGGGCGACGCGTGGCCAATGTGGCGATAACCGCGTGGCAGAGCACCGAAGCCGAGCCGATTGCTACGGCACGCGGACATTTCAAGATTGAAGAACATCCTGGCCCTTGAAATCCGGCTCTGTGCCCCCAACTCTGATGACATCCCGCCGCCACCCCTTCAGGGAGCGGCCACTGCCATCCAATCGGAGTTTGATGACCATGACCGTGGAAACTCAAAAGGAAACCCTGGGCTTCCAGACCGAGGTGAAGCAACTGCTGCACCTGATGATTCATTCGCTGTACTCCAACAAGGAAATTTTCCTTCGCGAACTGATCTCCAACGCCTCTGACGCTGTCGACAAATTACGTTTCGAAGCCCTGTCCAAGCCTGAGTTGCTGGAAGGTGGCGCCGAACTGAAAATCCGTGTGAGCTTCGACAAGGACGCGAAAACCGTCACCCTCGAAGACAACGGTATCGGTATGAGCCGTGAAGATGCGATTACGCACCTTGGCACCATTGCCAAGTCCGGCACCGCCGATTTCATGAAGCATCTGACGGGCGACCAGAAGAAAGACTCACACCTGATCGGTCAGTTCGGTGTCGGTTTCTACTCCGCCTTCATCGTCGCCGACAAGGTTGATGTTTTCAGCCGCCGTGCGGGCCTCGCGGCGAGCGAAGGCGTGCACTGGTCGTCCAAGGGCGAAGGCGATTTTGAAATCGCCACCCTCGACAAGGCCGACCGTGGCACTCGTATCGTGCTGCACCTGAAGTCCGCTGAAGACGAGTTCGCCGATGGCTGGCGTCTGCGCAACATCATCAAGAAGTACTCCGACCACATCGCGCTGCCGATCGAGTTGCCAAAAGAGGCCGCTGCCGCTGAAGGTGAAGAGGCTCCGGCCATTGAATGGGAAACCGTCAACCGTGCCAGCGCCCTGTGGACCCGTCCGCGTACCGAGATTGCGGATTCGGAATACCAGGAGTTCTACAAACACATCGCCCACGATTTCGAGAACCCGCTAAGCTGGAGCCACAACAAGGTCGAAGGCAAGCTGGAATACAGCTCGTTGCTCTACGTGCCGGCCCGTGCTCCGTTCGATCTGTACCAGCGCGAAGCGCCGAAGGGCCTGAAGCTGTACGTGCAGCGTGTGTTCGTCATGGACCAGGCTGAGTCGTTCCTGCCGCTGTACCTGCGCTTCATCAAGGGTGTGGTCGACTCCAACGACCTGTCGCTGAACGTGTCGCGGGAAATCCTGCAGAAAGACCCGATCATCGATTCGATGAAATCGGCGCTGACCAAGCGCGTGCTGGACATGCTGGAAAAACTGGCGAAGAACGAGCCTGAGCAATACAAGGGCTTCTGGAAGAACTTCGGTCAGGTCATGAAAGAAGGCCCGGCTGAAGATTTCGCCAACAAGGAAAAAATTGCTGGCCTGCTGCGTTTTGCCTCCACTCAGGGCGACGACGGCGAGCAGGTTGTAGGCCTGGCTGACTACCTGGCTCGCGCCAAGGAAGGCCAGGACAAGATCTACTACCTCACCGGTGAAACCTACGCACAGGTCAAGAACAGCCCGCACCTGGAAGTCTTCCGCAAGAAAGGCATCGAAGTGCTGCTGCTGACCGACCGTATCGACGAGTGGTTGATGAGCTACCTCAGCGACTTCGACGGCAAGAGCTTTGTCGACGTGGCACGCGGTGACCTGGACCTGGGCAACCTGGACTCGGAAGAGGACAAGAAAGCCGCGGAAGAAGTCGCCAAGTCCAAGGAAGGTCTGGTTGAGCGGATCAAGAGCGCGTTGGGTGACAACGTTGCCGAAGTGCGGGTTTCCCACCGTCTGACCGACTCCCCGGCGATTCTGGCCATCGGTGAGCAGGACCTGGGCCTGCAGATGCGTCAGATCCTGGAAGCCAGCGGTCAGAAAGTGCCGGACTCCAAGCCGATCTTCGAATTCAACCCGGCTCACCCGCTGATCGAGAAGCTCGACGGTGAGCAGAGCGAAGAGCGTTTTGGCGACCTGTCGCACATCCTCTTCGATCAGGCGGCCCTGGCTGCCGGCGACAGCTTGAAAGACCCGGCCGCCTATGTGCGTCGGCTGAACAAGTTGCTGGTTGAACTGTCGGTTTAACCGCGTTGTAGAAAAACCCGCTTCGGCGCAATGCTGTTCAGTTAAGGTGATGAGGTCGCAATTGTAGGAGCGAGCTAGCTCGCGATGGACGTTAACGATTACGCGTACTTTCTGAGTAACCACGTAGTTCTTGAGTTCATCGCGAGCGCGCTCGCTCCTACAAAGGTCGGCGTTCGCTTAATTGAACAGCATTGCTGCTTCGGCGGGTTTTTTCATTCTGGCGTTTCTTTACGGGAGTGAGTCATGAGTCAAATCACTGTGCGTTCCGTGGTCTATCAGGTTGATGGCAAGTCGTATGAAAGTCGTCTGGCGTTCGATGCCAGTCATTCGGGTCCGCGTCCGGGCCTGTTGATGGCGCCGAACTGGATGGGTGTCGGCGCCGGTGCCGAGGAGATCGCCAAATCCGTCGCTTCCAAGGGTTACGTGGTGTTGATCGCGGACCTCTATGGCCAATCGGTGCGTCCGCAGAACAACGATGAGGCGGGCGCGGCGATGATGCCGCTGAAGAATGACCGTCCATTGCTGCGCAAGCGCATGCAAGCGGCATTCGAACAGCTGCAGAGCCAGGGCGAGGTGGCGGTCGATACGTCGAAGCTGGCCACGTTCGGCTTTTGCTTCGGCGGTTGCTGCGCATTGGAGTTCGCCCGTACCGGCGCGCCATTGAAAGCGGCTGTGTCGTTCCACGGTACCCTCGATACGCCGAACGTCAACGATGGGAAAAACATCAAGGGGTCGGTGCTGGTGTTGCATGGTGCCGCCGATCCATTGGTGCCCAAGGAGCAGTTGCCGGCATTCGAGGCTGAGATGAATGCTGCAGGCGTGGATTGGCAGTTGTTGAGTTATGGTGGGGCGGTGCATTCCTTTACAGATCCCCATGCCAATGTGCCGGGGATGATGATGTATGACGCGAAGGTCGCCGGTCGTGCGTTTGCTTCGATGCATAACCTGTTGGATGAAGTGTTCAAGGGGTGAGGGGTTGTTCGCGGGTAGTCAGCTCATGTGGGGGCTGGCTTGCCCGCGGTGGCGGCCTGACAGTCGACCATTCTTTTGCAGGTGTACATATCCGTTGTTGCGGTAACTGCGGCTGGCGGTTTCGCCCTTACGGCGACTCCCTTTGGCAAGCGCCCCAAAGGAAGCAAAGGTCTTCGCCCCGAGCGTCCGGCCCCTCGCCAAGGCTCGGGGTTCCCTCACTCCGGCATTCTTCAGGGGGCATCGCCTCCGGTCGGCTTCGCTCGACCTCCTCTCGATGTGTTCGGCTGCGCCGAACGGCGCTACGCGCCAGCCCCCTGATGAACGCCTACGTTCGGCCTCCCGAAGGGGCGGGTGGATCAAAAGCCAAAGCCAAAGCCAAAGCCAAAGCCAAAGCCAAAGCCAAAGCAAGATCAAGAGCGGCAGGCGAGCTAACGCTCGGCCTGTTGAGTGGTTGGAGAGCGAAGCGAAGCTAAAAGCCTCCATCTTCTGGAGTATGGTGGGCTGATGTCTATGAGGTTGTCCGTCCGACGACCATGGCGCTCGGGTTGGCCGGTGGTGATTTCAGCCTCGGCCACTTGGCAGTTCGATCCGTTCATTTTCGCCCGGGACGGTTGGCCAGTCCCCGGCTTCCCAGCGTCGACGTGCTTCATCGATCACCACCGGGTCGCTGGCGACGAAGTTCCAGTTGATTCGCCGTGGTCCGTCCATCGGCGCTCCGCCTAGCAATACGGCGTGGCAGTCGCTTTCGGCGAACAGGCTCATTTCTTCGCCCGCTGGCAGCACCACCAACGAGAGTGGCTGAACGGTTTCGCCATTGAGCTGTGCGTCACCTGAGAGTACGTAGAGCGCGCGTTCTTCATGTTCGGTGGGGATCAGCAGGGTTGTTGCGGTTTGCAGTTCAAGCTCGGCGTACAGTGTCGGCGAGAGTACTGGAACCGGTGATTCCAGGCAAAAGCCCGTTCCGGCAATCATCCGGATCTTCACCCCGAGGTTGTCGCTCACGGGCAGGCTCGCGGCGGGGTGGTGGCTGTAGTGGCCGGGGCCTTGTTCGTGTTCCTTGGGCGATGCCAGCCAGATTTGCAGGCCGTGCAGTGTGAAGTCGGTCCCCCATAGTGCTTCGGGCGTGCGCTCGACATGGGCGATTCCGCTGCCGGCGGTCATCCAGCTGACGTCGCCCGGTCTAACGATCTGCTCCGATCCCAGGCTGTCCTTGTGCAGCAGTTCGCCTTCGAACAGGTAGGTGAGGGTGGACAGGCCGATGTGCGGGTGCTGGCGGATGTTCATGCCGCGGCCGGTCGGATAGGTCGTTTCGAGCATGTGATCGAAGAATACGAAAGGCCCGACGCTTCGGCATCTGGCCGAAGGCAGCGGGCGCAGGATCGGCTGGCCTTCGACGTCTTCGGCGCGCGGGCGGATGACGAGTGGAGTGTTCATATGGCATTCCAGGCTGTACGAATGATGCAGCTGAGCATAACCCGCACAGCCCGGGCGTGCCGCTATTGGCTGAACGGGCCTTCGGACAGGTGGGTTTCGATGCTCACTTCACTGGTGGTCATCAGCTTGTGGATCGGGCAACGGTCGGCGACCCGATGCAGTTCGTTGCGCTGGGCATCGGTGAGTACGCCCTTGAGGGTGAGTTTGACGTGCAGGGCGTATTGCCCTGTCTGCTCCTGGCTGTTGTCGTGTTTGACCTCGACCGTGACGCCGGTCAGCGGGATGCCTTTCTTCTGGGCGTACAGCTTGAGGGTCAGGGCCTTGCAGGCGCCCAGAGCCGCGTCGAAGTAGTCGTGTGGCTCGGGCGCCGAGCCTTCGCCTCCCGCGGACACGGGGACATCGGCAAAGAGTTGATGGTCATCGATCTGGACGCTGTGACGAAAACCTTCGCTGGATTCAGTGTTGACGATAACGGTCATGGCTAGCCTCTTGATCAGTGGGGGGGAGGAAAAGACCTTGCAGTTATAGAACATCCAGCGACCGAGGCGTTCCACTTTCTTGGCGGCCAGGGTCCAAGGGCGTTTGCCGGGGGGAGGTGTACCGCGCTTTGTCATCAGCCTGTCACCCCAGCGTCATACCCTCGCGCTCATCTCAATCAAGGAGCGTGATATGTCCCTCACCCGTTTAAGCGCATTGGCGGCGCTGATGTTGATCAGTGGCTTGGCCAGCGCTGAAGTCCGCGTTGAAGGTCCGGTGGAATATGGCGTGTTTGAAGGGCCTTCGGCCGAACTGCAATCGGGTGAGCGCGTATTGCGCCGCAGCAATGAGTCGATCCGGCAGACCGAAACCGTGCCCGCCAAACTCGGCACCAAGTTCGGTATGCGTTATCAGCTGGTGGGCAAAGTGGCCGAAGGGCAGCCGCTGACTCTGCTGTACTTCACCCCGGGCATTCGGACGGCGGACGGTGTGCGCCACGACAAATTCGAAGTGACGCAAAAACTGGTGCCTGGCGCGCCACAGGACGTGATGGCCTACGAGTTCACGGAAAGCCACGAAATCGTGCCGGGAGAGTGGCGTTTCATGGTGTTTCAGGGGGACCGCCTGTTGACCCAGCAACGCTTCACGGTTCGCTGAATCGATATCGGGTTCGTCTGTCAGCCGGCTTCCATCAGGTGTAATCCACCATTGGCAGTGATGTCAGCGATAAATCCCGGACAATAAAAAACGCCCCGAACCAGTCGGGGCGTTTTCATGTGCGGCGTTGTGGCGGGGTATTACTTGCCCTGCCAGCGCTTCAGTACCAAGGTGGCGTTGGTGCCGCCGAAGCCGAAGCTGTTGCTCATCACGGTGTTGAAGGCCACGTTTTCACGGGTCTTGGTCAGGATTGGCATGTCTGCCACTTCCGGATCCAGTTCGTCGATGTTGGCAGAACCTGCCATGAAGTTGCCTTCCATCATCAGCATGCAGTAGATCGCTTCGTGAACGCCGGCGGCGCCCAGGGAGTGACCCGACAGGCTCTTGGTGGAGCTGATGGCCGGGGCCTTGTCGCCGAACACTTCACGCACACCTTTCATTTCCATGACGTCGCCGACCGGAGTCGAGGTGCCGTGGGTGTTCAGGTAGTCGATCGGAGCGTCGACGGTGGACATCGCCATCTGCATGCAGCGGATGGCGCCTTCGCCGCTTGGCGCGACCATGTCGTAGCCATCGGACGTCGCGCCGTAGCCGACGATTTCCGCGTAGATCTTCGCGCCACGGGCCAGAGCGTGCTCCAGCTCCTCGACCACGACCATGCCGCCACCGCCGGCGATGACGAAACCGTCACGCTTGGCGTCGTAGGCACGGGAGGCCTTTTCCGGGGTCTCGTTGTACTGGCTGGACAGTGCGCCCATGGCGTCGAACAGGAACGACTGGCTCCAGTGTTCTTCTTCACCGCCGCCGGCGAACACGATGTCCTGCTTGCCCATCTGGATCTGTTCCATGGCGGTACCGATGCAGTGAGCACTGGTGGCGCAGGCAGAAGCGATGGAGTAGTTCAGGCCCTTGATCTTGAATGGAGTGGCCAGGCAAGCGGAAACCGTGCTGCTCATGGTCCGCGTGACGCGGTATGGGCCGACGCGCTTGACGCCTTTTTCGCGCAGGATATCCAGCGCTTCCATCTGGTTCAGGGTCGATGCGCCACCGGAGCCGGCGATCAGGCCGGTACGCGGGTTGGACACTTGCTCTTCGGTCAGGCCGGAGTCAGTGATGGCGTCTTTCATGGCCAGGTAGGCGTAAGCCGCCGCGTGGCCGACGAAGCGATAGATCTTGCGATCGATCAGCTCTTCGAGTGGTAGGTCAATGGAGCCGGAAACCTGGCTACGCAGACCCATTTCGGCATATTCCGGATTGAACCGGATGCCAGGGCGGCTTGCACGCAGGTTAGCGGAGACGGTCTCTTTGTCATTGCCCAGGCACGAAACGATGCCCAGACCAGTGATAACGACGCGGCGCATGCGAATAACCCTTAGAAGTTGTCAGTGGAGGTGAAAACGCCGACCCGAAGGCCGTCGGCGGTGTAGATCTCACGGCCGTCAACGCTGACCGAACCATCGGCGATGGCCAGGTTGAGCTTGCCCTTGAGCACGCGTTTGATATGAATGTTATAGGTGACTTTCTTGGCCGTCGGCAGTACCTGGCCAAAGAATTTCACTTCGCCCGAACCCAGGGCCCGGCCACGGCCCGGCAGGCCTTGCCAGCCGAGGAAGAAGCCGACCAGTTGCCACATGGCATCAAGGCCCAGGCAGCCTGGCATCACCGGGTCACCTTCGAAGTGGCAGCCGAAGAACCACAGGTCCGGAGTGATATCCAGCTCGGCGACCAATTCACCTTTGCCGTACTTGCCGCCTTCTTCACTGATCAGGGTGATGCGATCTACCATCAGCATGTTCGGGGCGGGCAGTTGCGCGTTACCTGGGCCGAACAGCTCACCGCGACTGCAGCGCAGCAGGTCTTCCCGGGTAAAGGCGTGTTGTTTGGTCATGCGAGCTCCTCAATAGTCCCATGTGGCAGGTGGGGCAAATCTTCCCGGCCAGTCAAAGCATTCATGCCTTGAACTGGCAGCCTACTCATAGACTATTGCGTTGTAGTGAAAGTCACAGCACAAGGGACATGAATGTACACTTGTGCACTGAAATTATTATTCAAGCCCAAAATCGAGCCTGCGCAGGTGCCTAAGACTGCCGCACTTTCGCCTTTCACGCCAGTCGCAGATGGTCGAAAGCACTGCACTACTGTACCCAACGCTGCAGAATTTGCTGCAGATCAGTGCGTTTGAACGGCTTGGCCAGGTAATCGTTCATTCCCGCCGACAAGCAGGCCTCACGGTCACCCTGCAAGGCATTGGCGGTCAGGGCGATGATCGGTAGCTCGCCGCAGCCGGGCAGTTGGCGGATTTGCCGGGTGGCTTCGTAACCGTCGAGCGTTGGCAGCCGACAATCCATCAGGATCGCCTCGAACGCCTGGTTTGCGGCGCTGTGTACGGCCTGCGCGCCGTCGGTGGCGATGCTCACGGTAAACCCCAGGCTGCGCAGCATGGCTTCGATGACGGTGAGGTTGACCGGGTTGTCCTCCACCAGCAGCACATGGCGCCCCTCACCGTGATGGTTGCCCGCAGGCGTGCGCGGCACCGGTACCGGTAGTGCCTGGCGGGACAGGGCCAGCGGCACCTCCAGGGTAAACACCGAACCTTGTCCTTCCTCGCTTTGCGCGCGCAATGTGCCGCCCATCCGCTCGGCCAGCGTACGGGCGATCGGCAAGCCCAGGCCGGTGCCGCCGTACCGCCGGGAGATGGAACTGTCGGCCTGCTGGAAGGCGTTGAACATCAGTTCCAGGCTCTCGGCCGCGATACCAATCCCGCTGTCACGCACCGAGCAGGTGAACCACAGCAGTTCGTGGTCCAGCGATTGCCATTGGGGTTCGATGGTGATCTTCCCTTGTTCGGTGAACTTCAGTGCATTGCCGATCAGATTCACCAGGATTTGCCGGATCCGGGTCGGATCGCCCGCGACCTGCAAGGCCTGCATGCCGTCGGGAAACTTCAGTTCAAGGCTCAAGCCGCGCTGCGCGGCGCTGTGGGCGAAGGCCTGGGCGCAGCTGCCGATCAGCTCGGCGAGGTTGAACGGGATGTGTTCCAGCTCCAGCGCCGAGCGCTCGATGCGCGAGAAGTCGAGGATGTCGTTGATGACCTTGAGCAGGTGTTCGGTGGACTCCGATGCCAGTGCGGCGTACTCGGTTTGCTCCGCCGTCATCTCGGTGGTTTCCAGCAATTGCAACATGCCCAGCACACCGTTCATGGGGGTGCGCAATTCATGGCTCATCATTGCCAGGAAGTCGGACTTGGCGCTGTTGGCCTTTTCCGCTTCTTCGCGTGTCTGGATCAGTTGCGCCATGGCCTGATGCTGCTCACGGCTGGCCTGCTCCAGGCCATCGGCAAGGTTGTTGATATGGCGTGACAGGCTGCCCAGTTCGGCGTCGTCGACGATCGGCAGTGGCCTCTGGTAGTCGCCTTGCTGGATCGCCTTGACGGCGTTGCCCATGGCGCTGATTGGCTCCGACAGGCTGGCGGCCAGGCGGCGGGCCAGCAAGAACGTGAAGAGCAGGGCAAACAACGCCAGGATCCCGGCCTTGAACACGATCTCCTTTTGCCGCTGGCTGAAGGCATCGTTGGACATGCCGACAATCACCCGCCCCAGATAATCTTCGGAAGTGCCCGGGGTGGGGGGCGGACCTTGCAGGAAATCATCGTTGAGCCGGATCCGTTGCAAGCGCACCGGGGCCTGGAACACCTCGACCTGTTGTGGGCGCCCTTTGCTGGCATCGGGTTGCTCGACGTACACCAGCACATTGTTGGCGCTGTCCTGTACTTGCAAGAAGCGTACGTGAGGGGTGGCCAGCGTCGCTTTCATCAGGCTTTCGAGTACTTCCCGGTTGCCGGAAATCACTCCGTACTCGGTGGCCGGGGCCAGTTGGTTGGCGATCAGTTGCCCGGTGTGGTTGAGCTCCTGGCGCAGGTCCTGGATCCGCACGAAGGTAAAGAAGCTGATCAGCAGCAGGGTCAGCAGCAGCGCCGGGCCGAGGCTGATGACCTGGGTGCGGGTATTGATACCCCAATGGCGACGGAACGTCATGGAAGGTGTTCTCCTTCGGCCAACTGCGTTGCAACCGCCGCGGAGTCTATCTGTCCGATCCCCAGGGAGCGCGCGACTTGCGGGTTATTGGCGACCTTGAAGCGATTCGGGTAGAGGCTGCGTGGCCAACTGACCGGTGCCCGGTCAAGCAAGTCGTCAAGGACCGCCAGCCAGTCGCTCTGGTCGCTGTAGGTGCTGGCCAGGCTGCCGGCCTTGACGAAGCCGGCGTTGGGGCCGATCAGGGCAAGCTGTTGGCCATAGCTGCTGAGCAGCAGGTTCTTGGCCGTTTTCGGGTTGTACAGGTCCGGGTCGTCGAGTCCCAGCAATACATCACTGTTGCTGAGCAATGTCTGCAGGGGGCGGCTGTCATTGGTGTTATCCCAGCGTTCGCTGACGATTTCCAGCGACAGTTGGTGGGCCGCCTGATGCAGTTCCTTGAGCAGGAATTCGCTGTTTTTGCCATACAGCACGCCCACGCGCCTGGCTTGCGGCAACAGGTTGCGGGTCAGGCGCAGCTGCCGGCTCAAGGGTGGGTCGCTCCAGAGCAGGCTCAGGTGTAGCGGTCGGGTGTCGCCCACACGTTGATTGGCCTGCAGGCGGCTGACGCGCAACACCAGTGTCGGCGGTCCCTGGCTGTCTTGCAGGCGCCAGTCCAGGGCGGCCAGGTCCAGCAGGATAAGGCGTGTACTGCTGGGGATGCGCGACGGTGGGGGCAGTTCGCCCAGCGGTACAAAGCGCACCCGGTCCTTGGGCCGCTGCCCGGCGAGGGCGTGGGTGAAGGCTTGCATGCCAGGCGTGTCGTCGTCGGCGGTCAACAGCACATCGGCCGCTCGTACGGGCAGGGCGATCAGGCAGGCAAGCAACAGCAGGCCGGCCCAGAGGCCCGGGCTGTTCAGGGTACGGAACCCATTGCGAATGTCGGCCATGTCAGAACACCAGCTCGGCGCTGAAATAGAGCACCTGGCGTGAGTCATAGTTGTTGTCGACAACGGTGGTCGGTTGATTGTCGAGGCGTTGCTGGAGGACACCGGCCAGTTCCAGGCTGGCCTTGCCCAGGCTGAGGCGTTTGGCAATCCGTGTGTCGACGCGCTCGAAGCGGTAGCCGTTGAGCGCGTCATCGCCGTAGTAGAACAGTGCGCTGTTCCAGTCGTTGCCCCAGTCGCGCAGCCAGCCGGCCGAACCACTGTTGCGTGCGGTCAGTTGTTCATCCTGGGGGTTGCTGGCCTGGGCGTCGACATAGGCATATGTCAGGCGCAACCGGTCGGCAGCGCCCAGGTGCCAGTCCAGCTGGGCCTCCGTGCCGCTGAAGCGTGCGGAGTTGGCGTTGCTGGCGATGTATTGGTTGTTGCGCAGCGGTTCACTGATCATGCCGGTGATTTCATCGTGGAACAGCTTTACATCGGCGCTCAGTCCCCACTCCACGAAAAAGCCGTTATAGCCCAGTTCTCGTGAGCGCATGTGTTCCTGTTCGAGGTCGCCGGGGCCGCGGGTCTTGACGAAGTATCGGGCGCTGGTCCGGCCGTAGGCGCCGGGATTGAGCGCGGTCACCTGATAGCTCCAGTTGACGTTGTTCTCGAACATGTCCGGGGAGCGGACGGCTTCGGAGTACACCGCGCGCAGGCCATGGCGTGGATTGATCAGGTAATTGATTGCCACCCGAGGGGTCAGGGAGTCGCCGATCAGCCGGGAGTTTTCGTACATGGCGCCGCCCTGAAGCAGCCAGTGTTCAGTGGCACGCCACTCCAGTTGGCCGAACCCTCGCCAGGTCGTGTCATCGAGGGTGCCATTGAAGTACGTCTCGGAGTCGGCTCGGTCGTAACGATAATTCATGCCGCTGACCAGTCGCAGGCTATCGGCCAGGCTCAGGGTGTCCTGCAACTCAAGGTCGTAACGCGATTCCCGGGAACTCTGGTCAATGTCGCCGCAGACGGTCTGACTGGCACCCGCTTTCCATTGCTCAAGCACTTGATTGCCCAGTGCCTGCTCCGCTGGCGTGCCATTGGGGGCGCCAGGCCCGGTATAGCTTTGCATATGTCGCGCCAGTTGTTCGGCGTAATTGGGATTGAGTTGCCAGAGCTCGGTGAGCTGCGGGCTGAACGACACCTCGGCGTCGCAGGCCCGCCAGGTTTGCTGGCGATCCCAGTGCTGTGCCGAGCCCTGGATGTACAGGCTGTGATCGGGGTTGATGTCCAGGTTCCAGCGCAACGAGCCGGCGTAGTCCTTGGCGACCACGTCGGAGTTGTTGCCGGCAGCGGTAATTCCGGAAAACACCGGGCGGTAGGTATAGGGCCGCTGGTTGCTGCCATCTTTGGCGTTGAGCTGCCAGTCAATGCTCTGTTGCTCGTCGAGGGTTTGACTGACGGCCAGGTTGAAGCGGTTCAGGCGTCGACTGTCGCGGTAATCGTCACCCTGGCGGTCCGAGTCGAAACCGTCATCCTGCTGGCCGGACAGCGACAGGCGCAGGTCGCCGGTTTCCCAGCCGGTGCCTTGGCTGGCGTACCAGTCATCGATGCCGCGCTCACCCCGGGTGACCTTCAGTCGCGTGCCATGACTGGCCGATGGGGCGCGGGTGATGATGTTGACCACCGCCATCAGCGCATTGGCACCGTAGCTGACCGTGTTCGGCCCACGGAAGACTTCGATGCGCTCGATGTCCTCCATGGCCACCGGAATGTCGCTCCAGTCCACCGTCGCCAGGCCTGCGCGGTACACCGAACGGCCATCGATCAGCACTTGCATGCGTCGTGCGCCATCGGCATTGCTGCCGTGGTAGTTCACCACCGCCTGGTTGCCGCTGATATTGCCGACCATCATCCCCGGTACCAGCCTGAGCAGTTCGCTGATGTCCCGGGCTCCGCTGGTCTTGATCAATTCGCTGTCGAGCACGGTCATGCTGCCCGGTACAGCGGCCGGCGACTGTTTGAGGCGAGTGGCGGTCAGCACTTGGGGCAACTGCGCGTTGTCGAGGAACAGGTCATCGGCCAACAGCGCATCGCTGAAGATCAGTGCCAGTGCCAGCGAAGGGCGTAGGTGGGAAGGGCCAACAGACACGATACAGCCTTGATAGCGTTTAGATGTCGCGCATGTTAACCGAGCTCGTTGAGTTTTCCAGTCACGATGCTGGCGTTTTCCTAGGTTTTATTGTCAGGCTTCCTACAAATGCTGGTAATTGTCGCAGGGGCTGGCCGACGGTGGACCGCTCCGTATAATGCGGACATCGCCACTGGTTTGGATGAATGGATTGAATATGACTGAACAGCGCCCGATTGCGGTCCTGGGAGGCGGAAGCTTTGGTACCGCTGTGGCTAATCTGCTGGCTGAAAACGGTCAGCAGGTGCGGCAATGGATGCGAGATCCCGAGCAGGCGGAGGCCATTCGCGTCAATCGCGAAAACCCTCGCTACCTCAAGGGTATCAAGGTGCATTCGGCCGTGGAGCCGGTCACCGATTTGCTGGCCACCCTGACCGAGTGCGACCTGTGCTTCGTCGCGCTGCCGTCCAGTGCCCTGCGCGCGGTGCTCGCCCCCCATGCCGAGCGACTGAGTGGCAAGCTGCTGGTGAGCCTGACCAAGGGCATCGAAGCCCATACCTTCAAGCTGATGAGCGAGATCCTTCAGGAGATCGCTCCACAAGCGCGGATTGGCGTGTTGTCCGGGCCTAACCTGGCACGTGAAGTGGCCGAGCATGCGCTGACGGCCACGGTGGTTGCCAGTGAAGACGAAGCGCTTTGCCAGCGTGTTCAGGCGGCGCTGCACGGTCGTACCTTCCGCGTCTACGCCAGCGCCGACCGCTTTGGTGTCGAGCTGGGCGGGGCGCTGAAAAACGTTTACGCCATCATTGCCGGCATGGCGGTCGCGCTGGGCATGGGCGAAAATACCAAGAGCATGCTGATCACGCGCGCGCTGGCGGAAATGACGCGCTTTGCCGTGAACCAGGGCGCCAACCCGATGACGTTCCTGGGGCTGGCCGGGGTGGGCGATCTGATCGTGACCTGTTCGTCGCCCAAGAGTCGCAACTATCAGGTCGGTTTTGCCCTTGGTCAGGGCTTGAGCCTGGAAGAGGCGGTGACCCGCCTGGGCGAAGTCGCCGAGGGCGTCAATACCCTCAAGGTGCTCAAGGCCAAGGCCCAGGAAGTGGGGGTCTATATGCCGTTGGTCGCGGGGCTGCATGCCATTCTGTTCGAAGGGCGCACGCTGGAGCAGGTGATTGAACTGCTGATGCGCGGCGAACCGAAAACCGATGTCGACTTTATCTCCACCAGCGGTTTCAACTGAGCACTCAATTTACAGGGACTGGGAGCAAGACATGAACGATCCAAAAGCAGAAGCCAAGTATGAGTCCATCCTGTTGCGTGTGCTGTGGATGCTGGTCTATGTGCTGGTCTGGCAGGTGGCGCAGTTTATCCTCGGCGCCGTGGTCCTGGTGCAGTTGATCTATCGGCTGATCTACGGCGCCCCGAGTGCCAGCCTGATGAACTTCGGTGACAGCCTCAGCCAGTTCCTGGCACAGATCGGCCGCTTCGGCAGCTTCCATAGCGACCAGAAACCCTGGCCGTTCGCCGATTGGCCAACCCCGCGCGCGCCTGAAGGCGAGGCCCCGCACACTGTGGCTCCGGCGCCGCACCCGACCCGGGACGAGGAGCCGAAGCTATGAAACTCTGGGTGTTGCGTCACGGCCAGGCCGAGCCCTACGCCCGCAGCGATGCCGAACGGGAGCTGACCGCGCAGGGTCGCGAAGAGGTGCTGCGCAGTGCCGCGCACCTGATCGGCCAGCCGCTGCACGCCATCATCGCCAGCCCCTATGTCCGGGCCCAGCAGACGGCGCAACTGGTGCGCGAGGCATTGGGGTTTGATCCGCAGATTCTCACCGTGCCCTGGCTGACGTCGGACAATAATCCGTTGGCGGTCGTCGGCCATCTCGACTATGCGGACAACATCCTGCTGGTCAGCCATCAGCCATTGGTGGGCAACCTGATCGGCTTGTTGCAGCACGGCCACTTGCGCGCACCGCAACCGATGCACACCGCCAGCCTGGCCGAGCTTGAAGCAGATTACCCACTGGCGGGGGCGATGACGCTCAACAGCGTCAAGCACCCGTAAACACAGGGCTGAACCCGATACCGTGGCGACGGGGCTTGCCCCCGTCGGCCGGTCTGCGTTCGGGCGAAGCAGTCGTCATTCAGTGCGTTCGATCGGTCCGGCAACACGAGGTGACCGGTTTTAGGGCCGCTTCGCGCCCCAGCGCGGGCAAGCCCGCTCGCCACAGGTGCGTGGTTTCCGCTCCCTGATTTGTTCGTAAAAAAAGCCAACCAAGCAACCGCTTGGTTGGTCTATGCTTGCTGCCACCTCGAACAAAAAGGAGCGTCCTCCATGTCCGCCGCTTTTCGTTTGCCGCTGCAAGTGTTCTACGAGCGCGAAGCTCGCCACCCTCATCAGCGCTTCCTGGTGCAGCCCGTGGGCGGCGGACAGGTGGAAAACCTGACCTGGGCTGACGTCGGGCACCAGGCGCGGTGTGCCGCCCACTGGCTGCGCGCTCGCGAATTGCCCAGGGGCAGTCACATTGCCCTGATTTCGAAAAACTGCGCGCACTGGATCATTGCCGACCTGGCGATCTGGATGGCCGGGCATGTTTCCGTTCCGCTGTACCCCAATCTCACTGCCGACTCGGTGGCCCAGGTGCTCGAGCACTCGGAAGCGGCGCTGGCGTTCATTGGCAAGCTCGACGACTGGCCGGGCATGTCCAGGGGCGTCAAGGCCGAGCTTCCCACCATCAGCCTGCCGCTGTGTCCGGCCGGGTCGTTCGACTACCGCTGGGCGGATCTGCAGCGCAGCTCACCGATCCAGGACAACCCGACGCCAGGCGCCGATGAGCTGGCGACTATCATCTATACCTCCGGCACCACCGGCCTGCCCAAAGGGGTGATGCACAGCTTTGGCACCCTGGGGTTTGCGACCACTCATGGCACACAGTTGTTCAACCTGAATGAGTCGGACCGGTTGTTGTCGTACTTGCCCCTGTGCCATGTCGCCGAGCGGATGTTTGTCGAACTGGCGTCCATCTATACCGGGCAAACAGTGTTCTTTGCCGAAAGCCTCGACACCTTCCTTGAGGACTTGCAGCGCGCACGACCCACCGCACTGTTTGGTGTGCCGCGCATCTGGACCCGATTCCAGATGGGGGTCTACAGCAAGATACCGGCCAAGCGCCTGGATTTTCTCCTGGGCCTGCCGATCATCGGCAAGCGGATCGGGCACAAGGTGCTCGCCGGTCTTGGCCTGGATGCCTTGCGCATTGCCCTGTCCGGTGCCGCGCCGGTGCCGTTGGCCTTGCTGCACTGGTACAAGCGCCTTGGGCTGGATGTGCTGGAGGTCTACGGCATGACCGAAAGCTGCGGTTATTCCCATATTTCCCTGCCGGGCCAGAGCCGACCTGGCTGGATCGGCAAGCCTTGCCCGGAGGTGGACGTTCGCATCGACGAATCCGGCGAGGTGCTGGTGCGCAGCGGCGCGACCATGCTGGGCTATTTCAAGGAGCCGCAGAAGACCGCCGAGACCCTCACCGAGGACGGCTTCCTGCGTACCGGCGACAAGGGCGAGCAGGACGCCGAGGGCTATCTGCGCCTGACCGGGCGCCTCAAGGAGATCTTCAAGACCAGCAAGGGCAAGTACGTGGCACCGGCACCGATCGAAAACCGCCTGGCGGTGCATTCGCGCATCGAGCAGGTCTGTGTGGTCGGCGATGGACTGAGTGCGCCACTGGGGTTGTGCGTACTGTCGGCGGTGGGCTTGCAGGACGCCGCCAGTGCCGCGCGCGCGGCCTTGCAGTCAAGCCTGGAAAGCCTGCTGCAGGAGGTCAACGGTGCCCTCGACAAGCATGAGCGCCTGCGCCAGTTGGTGGTGGTCAAGGATAACTGGGCGGTGGAGAACGGCTTCCTGACCCCGACCCTGAAGATCAAGCGCAACGTGATCGAAGCTGCGTATGGCGCCCGGTTTGAAGAGTGGAGTGCGCGTAGCGAGGCGGTCCTGTGGCAGGATTGATTGCGACAACACCAACAACAAAGGACGTAGTGATGAGCCTGTGGCGGACCCTTCCCAACATTGAACACTTGAACGAGACTCAGAAGAACACCATTGGCGAAGTGCTGGATATACGCTTCGAAGCCTTTGATGACGAGTCACTGACCGCCAGCATGGTCGTCGATCACCGTACCCATCAGCCTTTTGGCTTGTTGCACGGCGGCGCCTCGGTGGTCCTGGCTGAAACCGTGGGCTCGATGGCCAGTTTCCTGTGCCTGGACCCCAGCAAGTACTACTGCGTGGGCCTGGAAATCAACGCCAACCACTTGCGCGGCCTGCGCAGCGGACGGGTGACGGCGGTGGCCAGGGCGATCCATATCGGCCGCACCACCCACGTCTGGGACATTCGCTTGAGCGGCGATGAAGGCAAGGTCAGTTGCGTGTCGCGCCTGACCATGGCGGTGGTGCCGCTGGGTGAGGCGCCACCGGCTCGTTGAGATACCTGAGCATCCATGTGGCGAGGGAGCAAGCTCCCTCGCCACAGAGTTCTCCGCGCAATTGGCCTGACTGTCATCACTCATGGCAGTTACAGTCATTGCCGCAGGATCGCGTCTTGCGGACAATCAACACCTGATTTTGTTTATGGACACGCCGTTATGCCGCAGCAGATTTTTTTCACCCATGCCAATGGCTTTCCTTCAGGCACTTACGGCAAGTTGTTTGCCGCGCTGTCGCCGGAGTATCAGGTCGCGCATCTGCAGCAGCATGCCCATGACCCCAGGTTTCCGGCGGACGACAACTGGTACAACCTGGTGGATGAGCTGATTCATCACCTGGAACAGCAACCCGGGCCTGTGTGGGGCGTCGGGCACTCCTTCGGCGGGGTGCTGCACCTGCACGCCGCTTTGCGTTGCCCGCAGCTGTATCGCGGCGTGGTGATGCTCGATTCCCCTGTGCTGACCCGCACGGACCAGTGGGTCATTCGCGCGGCCAAGCGCTTCGGCTTTATCGATCGGCTGACCCCGGCAGGGCGTACCCTGGGGCGTCGCGAAGAATTTGCCGACCTGGAGTCGGCGCGTCGTTACTTCGCCGGCAAGACCCTGTTTCGCGGCTTTGACCCGGAATGCTTTGACGCCTATCTGCAGCACGGCTTGCACAAGGTCGGTGATCGTCTGCGGTTGCGCTTTGATCCGGCCACCGAGATCAGTATCTACCGGGGCGTGCCGCATACCAGCCCGGGGCGCACTCGCCAGTTGAAAGTACCGTTGGCCATCGTGCGTGGCCGCCAGAGCAAGGTGGTCATGCGCCATCACGCAAGCTCCGTCGGACGCCTGCCTCAAGGCGAGTCGCTGACCATGCCCGGTGGCCACATGTTTCCACTGGAGCGCCCACAGGACACGGCCGCGTTGCTCAAGGACCTGTTCACCCGCTGGGAAGGCCGCAGCGCCCGGAGCTGTGCGTGAGCAGCGTTGAAGAGGTTCGCCTGAGCCTGCCGCATATCGAGTTGGCGGCCCATCTGTTCGGACCCGAAGACGGTCTGCCGGTGATTGCCCTGCACGGCTGGCTGGACAACGCCAACAGCTTTGCGCGGCTGGCACCCAAGCTTGAGGGCTTGCGGATTGTTGCCCTGGACATGGCCGGTCATGGGCATTCCGGGCATCGGCCATTGGGCGCCGGTTATGCCTTGTGGGATTACGCGCACGATGTGCTGCAGGTTGCCGAACAGCTGGGCTGGAAGCGCTTTGCGCTGCTGGGTCACTCTCTGGGGGCGATAGTCTCGGTGGTGCTGGCCGGTGCGTTGCCCGAGCGCGTGACGCACCTGGCGTTGATCGATGGGGTGGTTCCGCCCACCACCCTCCACGACAATGCCGCCGAACGCATGGGCATGGCGCTGCAGGCGCAACTGGACCTGCAACACAAGAGCAAACCGGTCTACAGCACCCTGGAACGGGCCGTGGAAGTGCGCATGAAAGGCCTGGTGGCGGTCAGTCGCGAAGCGGCCGAACTGCTGGCGCAACGGGGGTTGATGCCCGTTCCCGGCGGTTACACCTGGCGCACCGACAGCCGCCTGACGCTGGCGTCCCCGCTGCGCCTGTCGGAGGAACAGGCCATGTCCTTCGTTCAACGCATCCAATGCCCCGCGCACCTGGTGGTGGCGGCTGACGGGATGCTGGCCAGGCATGCGCCGTTGCTGGAGCGTCTACCCTTTAGCCGAGAACAGCTGCCGGGTGGCCATCATTTGCACCTGAATGACGAGGCGGGCGCCACCCTTGTTGCAGACTGTTTCAATCGGTTTTTCGCCATTCCTTGACTTGCGCGGGGCAACTGTCGAGGCTGGGCGGGTTGAAATGGGAGACAACCATGATAGATCTCTACACCGCTGCGACCCCTAATGGCCACAAGGTCTCTATCGTGCTCGAAGAACTCGACATGCCCTACACGGTGCATGCCTTGAGTTTCGACAAGAAGGAACAAAAGGCACCCGAGTTTCTCAAGATCAATCCCAATGGCCGGATTCCGGCGATTGTCGACCGCGCCAACGGGGATTTCGCCGTGTTCGAATCCGGCGCGATTCTCATCTATCTGGCTGAACTGAGTGGGCAACTCTTGCCCAAGGACCCGAAAGGGCGCTCGGTGGTGATCCAGTGGCTGATGTTTCAAATGGGCGGCATCGGTCCGATGCAGGGTCAGGCCAATGTGTTTTTTCGTTACTTTCCGGAAAAACTGCAGGGCGCCATCGACCGTTACCAGCATGAAACCCGGCGCTTGTATGAAGTGCTCGACACTCGCCTGGAGTCCGTCGAGTTCCTGGCCGACGCCTACAGCATTGCCGATATCGCGACCTACCCGTGGGTCCGTGGCCATGAGTGGTCGGGGGTCCCGGTCGACGGCTTGCCCGCCCTGCAGCGCTGGATGGCGGCGATGGCGGAACGCCCGGCCGTGCAGCGTGGTTTGTTGGTACCGCAACGCGTTGACGACGCCAGCGTCATCAAGGGCGCCCAGGCCATGCTGATCCGATGAGAGTGCCTTCCAGTTTGAAAAGCATGAGTGTTGCCTGCTGGCTTGCGGCAGGGTGTTTCAGTTCGCTGGTGGTCGCCGCCGATGTTCCCGGCAGCCAGGATCTGCCAGGGGTGCCCCGGATGGCGGATGCGCAGATTGTCGATTACCGTCCGGCGGCCGAGCTCGAGCGGATTTACCCAATGGGTTCGATCCGCAAAATCAGCGGCCAGTTGCGTTTCGACGGGCAGGTCAATGCCCGTGGGCACATGACCTCGGTGACCTACGAACTGCCGCCGGAACATTCGTCCCTCTCGGCCTTTACCGCAGCCCGCGAAGCCTTGCAGAAGCAGGGCGCCGAACTGTTGTTCTGGTGCCAGGCCCGTGATTGTGGCGAAAGCAGCCTGTGGGCCAATGAGGTCTTTGGCAACGCCAAGCTCTATGGCGTCGACAACGCACAGGCTTACCTGCTGCTGCGTCTGGCGCCGCCCCAGGACAATTCGCTGGTGGCGCTCTACAGCATCACCCGCGGCAATCGCCGGGCGTACCTGCATGTCGAGCAGTTCGAAGCCAGTGCGCCACTGGGCGACCTGTTGCCGACCTCCGCCACCTTGTTGCGTCAACTCAAGGACACGGGCGTGCTGGATCTGCCACGCCTGAACGGCGACCCACAAACGGCCTGGCTGACCTTGTTGTCCCGTGGGCTGAATCTGGACACTACGTTACGCATCAGCTTGTCCGGGGCTAATGCCGAAGCCTGGCGCCAGGCGCTGGTCGATCAGGGCGTGCGTACCGCGCGCCTGGAACTTGGCACTGTGGAAACGCCAGGCCTGCGGCTTGAGCTTCTGCGTTAAGCTTGCGGCAGGCGAGCGCGCTGTCAGCCGTTCGCCTGCCTCCTTGTTGATTGACCCTGTTCGAGATTCTTCATGCTCAATAATGATCGGCTATTGGTGCAGATCCTGCTTTTGGTGTTGTTCGGTGCGAGCTTCTGGGTGATGGCGCCCTTCTGGTCGGCGCTGTTCTGGGGCGCGGTGCTGGCATTCGCCAGTTGGCCGCTGATGCGACTTCTGACCCGCTGGCTCAATGGTCGTGAATCCCTCGCGGCGGGCGTGCTGACGCTGGGCTGGATGGTGCTGGTGGCGGTGCCGCTGGTGTGGCTGGGGTTCAACCTGGTGGACCATGTGCGCGACGCAACCGCGCTGTTCAAGGATGTGCAGGTCGATGGCTTGCCCGAAGCGCCGGCGTGGCTGGGCGGTGTGCCCCTGGTCGGCGAACGGCTGGTGGGGATCTGGAACAGCATCGACCAGCAGGGTGCGGCGCTGATGCTGTCGGTCAAGCCCTACCTGGGGCAGGTCGGCAACTGGTTGCTGGCGCGCAGCGCGCAGATCGGTGGCGGTATCCTTGAACTGGCCTTGAGCATCGTCTTCGTGTTCTTTTTCTATCGGGATGGCCCACGCCTGGCGATGTTCGTCCATCGCCTGCTGGAACGCCTGATCGGTGATCGTGCCGGTTACTACATCTCGCTGGTGGCCGGTACCGTGCAGCGGGTGGTCAACGGGGTCATCGGCACGGCCGCCGCCCAGGCCGTCCTGGCCTTGATCGGCTTCCTGATTGCCGGCGTGCCAGGGGCGCTGGTGCTGGGCATCGTCACGTTCCTGCTCAGCCTGATTCCCATGGGGCCGCCGTTGGTGTGGATTCCCGCCACGGCCTGGCTGGTGTGGAAGGGCGATTACGGTATGGCGGTGTTCCTCGGTATCTGGGGCACGTTCATCATCAGCGGTGTCGACAATGTGCTCAAACCGTACCTGATCAGCCGTGGCGGTAACCTGCCGCTGGTGATCGTTCTGCTTGGGGTGTTCGGCGGCTTGATAGCCTTCGGTTTTATCGGCCTGTTTGTCGGCCCGACCCTGTTGGCGGTGGCCTACAGCCTGTTGATCGACTGGAGCAAGAGTCAGGCACGGGTTGAAGAAAAGCGCGAATAACCGGTGTTTGCTGTCGGGCCCCCCATGCCGGGCCCGACACAAATGGCGTGTATGCCGGGTTTTTATCCGTCCAATGACGCCGTTGATGATGATTTACTGATCATCGGGTCCCGGACGGGCTCGTGTTCCGCTACAATGCGCGCCGATTTCGACTTGCCTGAGAGCCCACTCATGTCCGCCTGCCAGACTCCTATCATCGTCGCCCTGGATTTCCCTACCCGTGACGCCGCACTGAAGCTGGCCGACCAGTTGGACCCGAAACTGTGCCGGGTCAAAGTCGGTAAAGAGCTGTTTACCAGCTGTGCATCGGAAATCGTCGGGACCCTGCGCGACAAGGGTTTTGAAGTGTTCCTGGACCTCAAGTTCCACGACATTCCCAACACCACCGCCATGGCCGTCAAGGCCGCTGCGGAAATGGGCGTGTGGATGGTCAACGTCCACTGCTCCGGCGGCCTGCGCATGATGGCGGCCTGCCGTGAAGTGCTGGACCAGCGCAGCGGTCCAAAGCCGTTGCTGATCGGTGTGACTGTGCTGACCAGCATGGAACGTGAAGACCTGGCCGGAATCGGCCTGGACATCGAGCCACAAGAGCAGGTGCTGCGCCTGGCTGCATTGGCGGAAAAAGCCGGGATGGATGGTCTGGTGTGCTCGGCCCTGGAAGCCCGGGCCCTGAAGTCGGCGCACCCGTCGCTGCAACTGGTGACCCCGGGGATTCGTCCGGCGGGCAGCGCCCAGGACGACCAGCGCCGCATCCTGACCCCGCGTCAGGCGCTGGACGCCGGTTCCGATTATCTGGTGATCGGCCGTCCGATCAGCCAGGCGGCCGATCCGGCCAAGGCATTGGCGGCGGTCGTCGCCGAACTGGCCTGATCAAGCACTGAAGATCCGGATGTGGGAGGGAGCGGATCGCCCCCTCCCACAGGATTTTGCTGTCGCCAGGTAGCGCGTTAGACCTTCAGCACCAACTTGCCAAAGTTCTCCCCGCTGAACAACTTCATCAACGTTTCCGGGAACGTCTCCAGCCCGTCGACGATATCTTCCTTGCTCTTGAGCTGCCCCTTGGCCATCCAGCCGGCCATTTCCTGCCCGGCGGCGGCGAACTGCGCGGCGTAGTCCATCACCACGAAGCCTTCCATGCGCGCACGGTTGACCAGTAGCGACAGGTAGTTGGCCGGGCCCTTGACCGCTTCCTTGTTGTTGTACTGGCTGATGGCGCCACAGATCACCACCCGGGCCTTGAGGTTCAAGCGGCTGAGCACCGCGTCGAGGATGTCGCCGCCAACGTTGTCGAAATACACGTCCACGCCTTTCGGGCATTCGCGCTTGAGGCCGGCGAGCACGTCTTCGCTCTTGTAGTCGATGGCACCGTCAAAGCCCAGTTCGTCGATCAGGAACTTGCACTTGTCCGCACCGCCGGCGATACCCACCACACGGCAGCCTTTGAGCTTGGCAATCTGACCGGCAATGCTGCCGACGGCGCCGGCGGCACCCGATAGCACCACGGTATCCCCGGCCTTCGGTGCGCCGACGTCCAGCAGGGCGAAGTAGGCCGTCATGCCGGTCATGCCCAGCGCCGACAAATAGCGCGGCAAGGGAGCCAGTTTCGGGTCGACCTTGTAGAAACCACGGGGCTCGCCGACGAAGTAGTCCTGCACACCCAGCGCGCCATTCACATAGTCACCCACGGCAAAGCCCGGGTGGTTGGAGGCGATGACCTGGCCCACGCCCAAGGCACGCATGACCTCACCGATACCCACGGGCGGGATGTAGGACTTGCCTTCGTTCATCCAGCCACGCATGGCCGGGTCCAGCGACAGGTACTCGTTCTTGACCAGGATCTGACCGGCCGCCGGTTCGCCGACCGGCACTTGCTGATAGGTAAAGGTCTCGCGGGTCGCGGCCCCCACCGGGCGTTTGGCGAGCAGGAATTGACGGTTGGTCTGGGCAGTCATGGCGGGCACTCAAGGGTGGATGAAGTCTGATTGATAGACCCTCGTGGCCGTTGTCGCAAGGTTTGCCGACGCAGCGAATACAGGTCGATCCAGTGGAGTGATAGTCAGGCGGGGATGTTCATCACTGTCACTCATGAGCAATCAACCGGCCTTCTGATAGTGGTGCCGCGTGACGGGGAGGGGTGGCTAGACTGGGGCCGCGCGATCACTCCCATCTTTCGAGGACATAACAATGAGCATGAGATTTTCCGGCCAGGTAGCGTTGGTGACAGGTGCGGCGGCCGGTATTGGCCGTGCGACCGCCCAGGCATTTGCCGCCGAAGGATTGAAAGTAGTCGTCGCGGACCTCGATGTGGCGGGCGGTGAAGGCACCGTCGAGCTGATCCGCGCGGCCGGTGGCGAGGCGGTGTTCGTGCGCTGCAACGTGACCCTGGAAAGTGACGTGAAACACCTGATGGCCCAGGCAGTGAGTACTTATGGACGCCTCGATTACGCCTTCAACAATGCCGGGATCGAGATCGAAAAGGGCAAGCTGGCGGAGGGTACCCTCGATGAGTTCGATGCAATCATGGGCGTCAACGTCAAGGGCGTCTGGTTGTGCATGAAGTACCAGCTGCCGCTGATGCTCGCCCAAGGGGGCGGAGCCATCGTCAACACTGCTTCGGTGGCCGGTCTTGGTGCCGCGCCGAAAATGAGTATCTACGCGGCTTCCAAGCATGCGGTGATCGGCCTGACCAAATCAGCCGCCATCGAGTACGCGAAGAAAAAAATCCGGGTGAACGCGGTGTGCCCCGCGGTGATCGACACCGATATGTTCCGCCGCGCCTATGAAGCCGATCCCAAGAAGGCTGACTTCGCCGCCGCCATGCACCCGGTAGGGCGCATTGGCACGGTGGAGGAAATCGCCAGTGCCGTGTTGTACCTGTGCAGCGATGGTGCCGCGTTTACCACCGGCCATTCACTGGCGGTCGATGGTGGTGTAACGGCGTTCTGAGAAATTGACGAAAAGCGCGTTGTTCGCCCGAGGTACGACTCGGTCAGGGTGATCACCGTCCCGTGGCGAGGGAGCTTGCTCCCGCTGGGCAGCGAAGCGGCCCCCGATAAGGCTATTGCGGTCCTTCAGAAAGAACCCGGTGAGCGGTCTTGGGGTTGCTGCGCAACCCAGCGGGAGCAAGCTCCCTCGCCACGGGGCATGTATGCGCAGCCCAGCATTACGCATTCTTGCGGGGCCTCTCAGCGTCCGACTCCAGCACGTCGTGTGGTCGCGGTTTGTGTTTCAAAGAGTTAGACGCTCATGTGTTGGCGGCGTTGTCGCACATCGATGTGAGGGGCCCTGTGCTTAACTGTTTTTCGGACATGCCATCAAACAGTTGGAGTGGGGCTCTCATGGAGTTGAGAATCGATCGCCAGGCGCTGGTGCCCGTGGTGCAGCAAATCGTTGACGCCCTCGTGGGCTGGATTCGCCAGGGTCGCGTCGAACCTGGAACGCGTTTGCCATCTATCCGGCAACTGGCCCGGGATAACCTGCTCAGTCAGTCCTGCGTCGTTGAGGCGTATGAGCGCATGGTTGTCCAGGGCGTGCTCGCCTCGCGTCAAGGTTCGGCATTTTTTGTCGCCGTGCCTCGGCCCGTGTCCCACGGTAGCGCTGCCGAGTTGGGCCTCGCAGGCAGTGGTGCGGCAACTGAGGGCCCATTGGACAGCTTGCCGCTCGGGCGCGCAGGCATGCCCGAAAGCTGGCGGGAGAGCGATGACCTCCGTTATGCCATTCGCCAGGTGGCCGGCACCGACATGGCCGGGCTGTTCAATTACAGCACCTCCCATGGCTTGCCAGCCTTGCGCCAACAGATCGTCAAGCGTCTGAAGCAGCAGGCAATCGCTGTCGAGGAACAACAGGTGCTGACGACCGCAGGCGCTACCCAGGGGCTGGATCTGATTATCCGGGTCCTGCTCAAGCCCGGTGATTGTGTCGTGGTGGAAAGTCCCGGTTATTCGAATCTGTTCGAGCAACTCAGGTTGTGGGGCGTCCGCTTGCTGGAGGTTCCGCGAACCCCGTGCGGGCCTGATACCGAAGCGTTGGAGCGGTTGCTGGATGGGCACACGCCACGGGCCTTGTTCATCAACAGTCAGTTTCACAACCCGACGGGCAGTTGCCTGACTCGCGAGGTGGCGCAGCGGGTGCTGGAACTGGCCGAGAGTCATGGGCTGATCATTGTCGAGGACGACGTTTATGCTGATTTCCAGGAGCGCACGGGCAGCCGCCTTGCCGCGCTGGATACCGGCGGGCGAGTGGTATACGTCGGCAGTTTTTCGAAAACACTCAGCAGTTCGTTGCGGGTCGGTTACGTGGTGGCCAGCGCTGAAAGGATCGCGTGCCTGGCACGGGTCAAGATGATCAGCAGCCTGGGTGCCTCGCGGTTTTGCGAATCGGTGCTGGCCTGTCTGCTGGCCAATGGCGCTTACCGTAAGCTGGTGCAACGTCAGCGCCAGCGCCTGAAACGTGACATGAGCGCCGCGTTGCAGGCGCTGGAAGAGGTCGAGTGGGAGGTCTTCGGCAAACCCGTCGGCGGCCTGTACCTCTGGGCACGACCCAAGGCGTGTGACCCGGCCCGGGTACGTATGCTCGCCGAGCGCTTGGGGGTTTCACTGTCGTCCACAACCGCGTTCAGCCCGGCTGGCCGGGCCAGTGATTGGTTGCGCATCAATGTGGCCTATGCCGGTGACTCACGGGCACTGGCTTTCTTTCGAGCCTGCGCATTACCAGATCGACCTCAAGCGTTCTGAAAGCGACCAGTGTGTAGCTTTTTGCCATTATTGCGGCGCCGGAGACTTGTGCTTGGGGCCGCCCCGTTGCGACTCTGCGTCAACAGACAATGGCCGCGTCGCCATTGGCCACTGACGGGGGTTGCGAGCAATGATTTCGGACGTGCAAGGACGTTTTGCCAACCTGGGTATGGCAAAGAAACTGAGTCTGGGGTTTATGCAGGTTTTGCTGTTGACGGCGCTGGTGGCCGCCATCGGTGTCTGGTCCTTGCACACCATCAGTCAGCGCTTCGATGGTCTCAAGCAGATGTCGTCGCTCAACAGCGGCTTGCTCAAGGTCCGTCTGCTGGAGCAGGAGTACGCTTTGCACGGCGACTCGAAAACCGTCGATGCCTTGCATGAAGGTGTCGATGCGCTGATCGTTCTGGCAGGCCAGCTCAAGGCTCAGTCAGCAGCCAATGCGGCGCTGATGGATGAGGTGGGGCAATCCCTGGGCGCCTACCGCAAGGCCTTCGATGAATTTGTCGAACTGGCCTCGGCCAAGGACCTGGCACTGGAAATGGCCAGTTGGTCGGTCTCCAGCGTGGCCAATAACCTTGATGTGTTGCAGGCCGGGCTGGCCGATGATGGCGCCTATACACTCAAGGAGTCCGAGGGTAAGGACGGCGCGGAGTTTATCGAGCAGGCCAATCAGGTCAGCCAGGTGTCGAAGCTGATGCTGCAGGCGATGAACGAAGCGCGGCTACGCCTCGAGCAGAGTCGCAAGGCCAGCGAGGACGGTGCCGGGCAGGGCGGGATCGAGCAGGCCGACCAGGCGCTGGCCCAGGCACAAACGCTGAGGGGCGCGGTCAAGGATGCGGGTTATCAGACGGTGCTCAGTGAAGTGGCCGGACATATCGCCAGTTTCAGCGAGAAGCTCACCGAGTACACCGGCTTGCTGACCCAGGAGAGGCTGGTGTATCAGCGGTTGCATGAGCGTGCCGATGAAGTCGTGCAGCGGGTTGATCAAGCCTATCGCGGGCAGGACCAGGCGATGCAGGTGGAGCTCAAGAATAACGCGCTGTTGATCATTGCGTCTTCGGCATTGGCATTGTTGGTCGGTGTGATTGCCGCGTGGTTCATTACCCGACTGATCGTTGCGCCTCTGCGCAGCGTGATTCGCGTAGCCGAGCAAATCGCCGCGGGCGACCTGAGCGCCACCGTGCAGGTGACGCGTCGCGATGAAATCGGCCAGTTGATGCAGGCAATGCAGACCATGGGGGCCGGGTTGAGCCAGATCGTCAGCGGGTTGCAGGCGGGCATCGAGCAACTGGCGAGCTCCGCGCAGTCCTTGTCAGCCGTGACCGAGCAGACCAATCTCGAAGTCAGCAGCCAGAAGGAAGAGACCGATCAAGTCGCCACCGCGATGAACCAGATGACAGCCACCGTACACGACGTGGCACGTAACGCCGAGGAAGCGGCGCTGGCGGCGCAAACGGCCGATGGCAAGGTCGAAACCGGCCAGCAGGTGGTCCGCCAGAGTATGCAGCGGATCGAACAACTGGCCGACTCGGCAGGTTTGGCCAGCGCCAGCATCGAGAGCCTCAGTTCGGAAATCCAGAACATTGGCACGGTGCTCGGTGTCATCAAGAGCGTCGCCGAGCAAACCAACCTGCTGGCGCTCAACGCGGCGATCGAAGCTGCGCGGGCGGGGGAGCAGGGCAGGGGCTTTGCCGTGGTGGCGGATGAAGTTCGGGCATTGGCCAAGCGCACCCAGCAATCGACCGAAGAAATCGAGCGGCTGGTGAGTGCCTTGCGCGCGGCCGCGCAGGCGTCGGTGCAGCAGATCCAGAGCAGTGGCGAGCTGGTCAAGCTCGCGGTCAGTGATGCGTTGCAGACCGAAAGCGCGCTGGGCAGCATCGCCGCGGCGGTATCGCTGATCCAGCAGATGAACCAGCAGATTGCGGCGGCCGCCGAGCAACAGAGTTCGGTGGCTGAAGAGATCAACCGCAGCGTGACCAGCATCCGGGCCAGCGCCGATCAGTCCTCGGTGGCCATGCAAGGCAATGCCGCGTCAAGCATCGAACTGGCGCAGTTGGGGGGTGAGCTGAAGGGGATGGTGGGGCATTTCAGGTTGTAGCGCAGGGAGAATGGCTCAAGACCCCGCGCGCCTGTCGGTGAATCCCTTCAGGCGCTGGCAAGGCGGGTGCTCGGTCGCGGTACGGCGCACTCAGTCGTAGATGGCCTTCTTCTTCCAGTCCGCATCGGCCTCGACGTCCTTGAGGCCTTCGGTCAATTCGTTGACCTCGCCTTCAACCGGTGCAATGTGGGTCAGCACCATGGAGTTGGCGCGAGCCAGGAGCTTCTCCAGATATTGCAGCTGTTCGCTGTAAACCTTGGGGTCCGGTTGTTTGCGCAAGTACTGCACGCCGCGCTCGAACGCCAGGCGGGCCTGGCCGGGTTGTTCCTGTTGCAAGGCGTGCTGGCCGAGGTTGTTGAAGAACTCGATGTGCAGCAGCACCAGCATGTGGCGAATCTCGCGGATCCAGCCTTTGGCTTCGTTGGTCGGCAGGAAGCCGTCGTGGGCCGCCCGCGTCACCTGGCCATGCAAGGCCTCGAGCAGGAAGCGAACGTCCTTGGCCTTGGCTTCGGTCTGGATCGGCGCTGGCGGGTTATTGACCGGGATGGACTCGCCTTGTGCGACCAAGGCTGTCAATTCATCAATGCGGGCTTTCAGGCTGGCGCTGGATTTATCCAGATTCAGCATGCGCTGGCAGACATTGAGCTCCAGCCGGGTCAACAGCAGTTTGAGCGCCGGGGTCATCAACTGCCCGGGGAAGGTCTCGGTGATTTCGCCACAGCGGCGCAGGCGGTCGTTGAGTTCGACCTTGGTTCGGGCCTTTTCCAGTTTATTGTTTTCCACCACATGGTTCATGTAGCCAATGGCGATCAATAGTGCGATCCCGACTATTACTAGCAGGGTGATCATGAGTGGTGTCACCGTGAAGACCTCTTTATTGGGTTTGCGTACGAGTGTAGTGGCTAAGCCTGGGGGCGGATAGGGCACCGCGACGGGCTGGAACGGCCGATCGCGCTACGTGCAAAGGCAGCGCAAGGATGGATGCATATCGCCAGTATCGTTATGGAAAGGACTATAGCGTCTTGGCGGGTGACAGAATATAGGCGTCAAAGCCCGGTCGGACGAAAAGCCCGAATCGCCCCTGAAAGGGCGGCGAAGTCATTGATTTAAATAAATTTATATCGGGGGGTTGACGACCCCTCAATCCATCCATAGAATGCGCGCCACTTACAGCGGAAAGCGAACAACGCAACGCGGTAGGGAGTGAAGTTGTAGCTGTGTCCCCTTCGTCTAGTGGCCTAGGACACCGCCCTTTCACGGCGGTAACAGGGGTTCGAGTCCCCTAGGGGACGC
>NZ_JBYTBK010000019.1:0-98211 GCF_058789115.1 Pseudomonas sp. FW300-N1A1
TCGCCACAGGGGATCTTCATCAGCCGCCGCGTTTTCAGGTGGCAGGTGGCAGCTCATGGCTCAGGCTCAGGCTCACTACTTTCAGGCAGCACTTACCCCCGTGGCGAGGGAGCTTGCTCCCGCTCGGTGGCGTAGCCGCCGCCATACAGCTGAATGCGGATTACCTGGCACGCTTCAATGGCTGTATCGGGACGGCTGCACCGTCCAGCGCGAGTAAGCTCGCTGACCACGCAGAGACTAATACCTGCTTTCACACTTTATCCCTTCACAAATTTTTCACCCGCGCCAACCAGCGTCTAAGCTTCAGGCAAGTCCGATCAATCTGCGTGAATGGATCAGTCGACTATGGGCGCTTTGTGGCAAACCGATTCGAGTAAAACTGTGGTGCCAACTGAGAACGTGGACGAAGCGCCTTTACCACCGAAAAAATCACCCCGCCGCCGTTATGCCTGGGGGTCGTTCTGGCTATTGCTGGTGATCATTCTGATCGTGCTCGGCTTTGCCATCGAAAAGGAGGTCCGCACCTCCAGGTTCCAGGCTCGCGAGTTCAGCCGGTTTGCGGCGTCGTTGAGTTATTCGATGCAGCCGGGCCCCAGCGACTCGATTTTCTACCCCGGTGCCGGTCCTTTCGACAAACGCCTGGGCTATAGCGCCTTGGGCGAGTTTTTGCCACGCCTGCTCAAGCGTGACTACGTGATAACCGCGCAATCCCGATTTTCACCGAAGCTGCTCGAGTACAGCCTCAACGGCTTTTTCGTGCCCTATGCCGAGAAAATCCAGGCTGGCCTGTCGATCACCGACTGCACCGCTGCCCCGTTGTATCAATTCAAGTACCCGCAACAGTTGTACTCGAGCTTCGCGACGATCCCGCCGCTGGTGACCCATAGCCTGCTGTTCATCGAAAACCGTGAACTGCTGGACCCTAAACAACCCAAGGCCAACCCCGCCGTGGACTGGCCGCGTTTTGCCAAGGCCGCCTGGTCGCAGGTTGCCAAAATGCTTCACTTGCCCGGCCAGACGGCCGGCGGCAGTACCCTGGCCACCCAGCTGGAAAAATACCGCCACTCGCCTGACGGCCTGACCGTGTCGGGCGGCGAAAAAATCCGCCAGATGATTTCCGCCAGCGTCCGCGCCTATCAAGGTGGCCCGCAGACCCTGGCAGCCCGGCAGAACATCGTGCGCGACTACCTCAACAGCGTGCCGTTGTCGGCCGTGCCTGGCCATGGCGAAGTGCATGGCATGGCCGAAGGATTGCGGGTCTGGTACGGCGCCGACTTCAATCAAGTCAACCAGGCCCTGGCCAGCGATGCCACTGACTCGGCAAGCCTGGCGCAACGCGGCCTGGCCCTGCGCCAGGTGTTGTCGCTGATGATCGCCCAGCGCCGGCCGTCGTACTACCTGGCCAAGGGCCGGGAAGAATTGGCGGACCTCACCGATAGCCATATCCGCCTGCTGGCCCAGAACGGAGTGATCGACAGCGCGCTGACCACCGCAGCGCTCGCCAGCAAGGTGAGCTACCGCGACTGGCTGCAACAACCGACCATCCAGCCGATTGAAACCAACAAAGGCATCAGCGTTGCGCGCAGTCGCCTGGCCTCGATACTCAACCGCCCGCTGTATGACCTGGACCGTCTCGACCTGTCCGCCACCAGCACCTTGCAGGGCGATCTGCAAACCCAGGCCAGCGCCTACCTCAAGCGCCTCGCCGACCCGACCTTTGCCGCCGAAATCGGCCTGTTCGGCGAACGCCTGCTGACCCCCACCAGCACCGCACAAGTGCGCTACAGCTTTACCTTGCTGGAACTGACCCCCGACGGATCGCGGGTACGGGTACAAACCGACAGCACCGACCAACCCTTCGACATCAACGAAGGCAGCAAACTGGAACTGGGGTCCACCGCCAAGTTGCGCGTACTGACCACTTACCTGCAAATCATGGCCGAGTTGCACGACCGGTACGCGACCAAGACCCCGGCCGAACTGAAAACGGTCGAAGTCGCCGAGCAGGACCGGTTGAGCCGTTGGGCCGTCGACTACCTGATCCAGAACACCGACCGCAGCCTGCCAAAAATGCTCAGCGCCGCGCTGGACCGCAAATACTCGGCCAGCCCCGGCGAAGCCTTTTTCACAGGGGGTGGCCTGCACACCTTCCATAACTTCCGCAAAGAGGACAACGGTCGCCTGCCGACCCTGCGCGATGCGCTTCGCGAGTCGATCAACCTGCCCTTTATCCGGCTGATGCGCGACCTGGTGCGCTACACCACCTATTCGGGGCCTGAGAACAGCGGCCAGTTGCTCAAGGATGACGTGAACCCGCGGCGCCAGGAGTACCTGGCCCAGTTCGCCGACCGCGAGGGCACCTCGTTCCTGCTCAAGTTCTGGAAGAAGTACCAGAAAAAGGACACCCAGGCTCGCCTTGATACCTTCCTGGACAGCATGCACCCGACCCCGATTCGTCTGGCCGCCGTGCACCGCTACCTGCTGCCCGAAGCCACTCAGGAGAGTTTCAACAGCTTCGTGCGCTCCCACCTGAAAACCGCCAAGACCAAGGAAAATCTCACCGACGAACGCCTGGAACGGCTCTACAACAGCTATGGCCCGGGCTCCTATGACCTGCCCGACCAAGGCTTCATCGCCAAGGTTCACCCACTGGACCTGTGGCTGATTGGCTACCTGATCGATAACCCCGACGCCAAGTTCAGCCAGATCGTCAAAGCCAGCCAGTTCGAGCGCCAGGAGGTTTACAGCTGGTTGTTCAAGAGCCGGCACAAAAGCGCTCGCGACAGCCGCATCCGCACCATGCTGGAGATCGAAGCGTTCCTGGACATCCACCAGCGCTGGCAACAAGTGGGTTACCCCTTCGATCACCTGGTGCCGTCACTGGCCACGGCCATCGGCAGTTCCGGCGACCGCCCCGCCGCCTTGGCAGAGCTAGTGGGGACTATTCTCAACGATGGCGTGCGCATGCCGACGCTGCGTATCGACACCCTGCACTTCGCCCCCGATACCCCCTATGAAACCAGATTGATCAACGACCCTGACAAGGGCAAACGGGTGATGCCTTCGGAAGTGGCAACCGCATTGCGCGAAGCGCTCTCGCAAGTGGTCGACGCCGGTACGGCAAGACGCGTGGCGGGCAGTTTCAAGCTGGCTGACGGCACACCGCTGGCCATGGGCGGCAAGACCGGCACCGGCGACAATCGCATCGAAGCCGTCGGCTCTGGCGGGCGGATTCTCAGCTCCAAAGCGATCAACCGCACGGCGACCTTTGTGTTCTATATCGGCGACCATCACTTCGGCACCCTGACCGCCTTCGTTCCGGGCGCATCGGCGCAGGACTTCAAGTTCACCTCGGCATTGCCAGTACAAGTGCTCAAGGGCATGGCGCCGATTTTGTCACCGTATTTGCAACCAGGCACCCACACAATGTGCCAGCCAACCGTGGCGACGGTGGGTCATTAAGCGAAGATCAACGCAGGGGGGCGACGTGGCGGTAACTATGTACTTTCAACTCTTTGTTTTTTGAGGTTTGAGTCGGAACCCGCGCTGTTTCAAACCAAACTTTGAGCTTTTTCCGGGCAACATGTTTACCTAGCCTGATCGTTCCACAATTGATCAACGGACGATCATGCAATGCCCAATCCACCCATGACGAATCAAAGGCCTGACCACCTCTCAAGCGACCTTCCCGATAAAAGTGTCCACTTTGAGTTGGTCAAGAAGGCCATCCCCTCCTGGTTGTCAGATGCGTCAATGTCACGTGTCACAGCGCTAAAAACCGACAATCTGACGATTCCTGACTGGCAGAGGGGGGCCGCGCAAAAGCAACATCGTCGCTTGAAGAATGGCATCAAGCTCAGTTGGACCGCGCAGAATAACGTCGATAAGGCACTGAGCGATCTACAGGATGTCTACACCTTTGCCAGACCCTTGCTGCAAAAGGCGTTGAAGGAGCGCTTCGGTGTCGAGGATGACGTCGAGGACACTTGGCTGCGACTGTATGCGCCGGTGAAAACCCCATGGTGGGTGCATGACTTTTCAGACGGCACCACCAGTCGAACCGTCTCGCTGCTGGATGCTGCCCTGCACAACTTTTCCCGCGACGAAGCATTTAGCCAAGACTCTGAGTTCATCACCCGCCCCGACGTCCGCGGACATTTCGGGGTCAAACCACTCAAACACAAACTGAGCATCGATCAGTTCAAGTCACTGTGCCGCGAACTGGACATTGGCGCCCAATACGAACAGCACTTGAATAAGGTTTTGCTGTCGACTAACAAGGTGGCCCGCAATGTCCTGCGCCACAAAGTCATGATCAGCCAGAAAAGCACGCTCAATGTCGCGGCGCAAATGGCCCTGATGAAGCAAGACATTGACAGCAAGGTCTATGGGGTGGTGCTGGACATGCTCGACGACCGTGCGCGAGTGGAATGGAACGGTCGAGCCGTCGGCTATTACAACCTGACCCTGATGGACGTGTCCCTGACGGGTATTGTCCTGATCGCCGCTATCGATATCTCCACCGCCACGACTCCCGTCCCCATGATTGCGTATGTTCCCCATGACCCGGAACACCCGCTCAAGCAATACCCGTCAGCGCTCGATTTCATGGCTGAGCTGACGCGGCAGTTACGAGGCGAAGCGCCCGCCACGAGCTATCAAAAGTTCTTCAGCCAGTTTGTGAGCCATCAACAGCGAGGACATTTTTTTGCCCGTTTGAATGACCGTCTGAGCACGGTGAAATGGCAACCGACACCACCGGGGTCCAACTTACCGAGCTGGCGTGAAACGCCTGTGGATAACCCCGACCTGCAATTTAGCCTGTCGAGTGTGCGGGATGATCGTCAGACCCGCTTCAACGGCGATCTGTGGGGCTACTTCTATCGGCAGAAACTCAACAAGATTCTCAACGACGCACGGGAAATCGCGATTTCCACCCAGTACGCCGACCGCATGGCCCGTTGGGCCTGGTGGGACAACCTGGAGAAAATACTCTCGGACATTCTCAATGTCGCGTTGCTGGTGGTCACACCCTTTGTGCCCTTTCTCGACGGACTGATGCTGGCGTACACCGTTTATCAACTGACTGACGAAGTGTTCGAGGGCATTGTCGATTGGGCCGAGGGGCGCTTCGCCGAGGCCGCTGAACAGGCCATCGACGTGCTGGAGAGCGTGGTCCAGCTGGGTGCCTTTGCCGCTGGGGCGCAAATCGGTCATGCCGCTCGCCTCAAGCTCTCACCGTTTGTCGAAGGCATGAAACCCGTCACCCTGCCCGACGGCCAAACCCGCCTGTGGCATCCGGATCTCACCCCCTACCAACAGCCGGACCTGGCCGTGAAGAAAGATTCCATTCCCGATGCCCAGGGCCTGCACCAGCACCAGGGCAAGCAAGTTCTACCGTTGGAAAACCAACACTTCGAAGTGCAAAAAGATCCGACCAGCAAGCAGTACCGCATCAAACACCCTCAGCGCCCGAACGCCTATGCCCCCGCCCTCAAACACAATGGTCACGGCGCCTGGGTCAGCGAAACCGAAAACCCGCGCGGCTGGCAAACCTCGAAACTGATGCGTCGCCTCGGACACAGCGTAGACGCCTATACCGACCGACAGCTGGAGCAGATCCGCCGCGTCAGCGGTACCGACGAGGCCGTACTGCGCAGGATGTACGTCGAGAACGCGGCGCCACCGCCGCTGCTCACCGACACCCTGCAACGCCTCGATGGACACACAGCAATCACGACTGCCCCGCTGGAGGCTGACATCCGCCTGCTTCAGCGCGACTTCCCCGATCTTCCAGTCAGCGTCGCGGAAAAAATCATGGCGCAAGCCTCGACGTCCGAGCGACAAAGGATGACCACTCAGGATCGTCTCCCACTTCGACTGAAAACCATGGCTCGCGAACTTCAGCTAGAAACCCAAACGGTTCGAGCCAGTCAGGGCGTGTATAAGGAATCACTGGCCAACGTCGACACTGAACGATTGGTGTTAGGGTCATTGCGCCTTTATACCGACCTGTTCGGCGACCTGCGAATCGAGATCCGGCAGGGAACAATCGATGGAGCGCTTCGTTGCAGCGCGGGACCAGAGGACGCAACACTGGTGCGAGTACTGCTTACAGACGATTCGGGAAAGTACCAATTGCGTGATGCCGAAAATTCGATACTCCTTGATGCCGGTAACCTGTACGAGTCAATACTCCACGCATTGCCTGGCGAGCAACAGGACTCACTGGGCTACAAACCCGGCGACGGCGAGCGTTTCAAACAGTGGGTCCTCGCCAAGACCGCCGCCCCCATTGATCGCCGAACAATTCTCGCCGAGCCGCCCATTCGCCCCGTGGCTGAGCACGAAACGCTGTTACTGGTTCGCGGCGCCGGGCTCAGCCTGAGTGGCGTGACATTGCACGAGCGCATTCAGGATCTTCATCCCCATTTCAGCGAAAACGAGGTCAACACGTTTGCCAATGCCCTGATCGCACAAGGTGAACCGCTCCGGGCCATGGATGCACAGGAAAACGACTTCGAAGAGTTGCGGGGGATCCTGCACCGTTGGGAGTACCAACAGCCCCAATACTGGGGTCCTGGCGCTCATGGTTTTCGTGACGGTGGCGGGCAACACATCGCCGAACGCTTGATTGATTGTTTCGAGCGCAAGAACATCGATCTTGGCAGCCGAACCGATCCATCCTCCTACGCCCTCGACCTCTCCAGGGAGTTACTGCCACTGGACCTGGAAACCTGGTGGAGCAAACGCCCGGAACTGAAAAAATTTCTCGATAAAATCACGGTGCTTAAACTCGACAACACACGAATCTCCAGCGGCTCGAACGGCTTGCTCAAAGACTTTCCCAACCTTCGCGAACTCAGCGTCAAAGGTTGCGATCTGACTCATCTACCCAAAGGCATCGGTACCATGCACCGCCTGGAGCGCCTGAGGTTGAGTGACAACAAGATCGTGCTGGACGCTCCCGCGGTCGAACAGTTGAGGAACCTGACCTACCTGGAGATACTCCGTCTCGACGCTAATCCGCTGGGCAGGCTGCCGGACATCGGGCGTATGCCCCGACTGAAGGTTGTGGGACTGAGAGACACTGGCATCGCCACCTGGCCCTTGGGTACCTTTGACAAAATCAGACCGCGCGGATTCTTCCTGGATATGCGGGATAATCCGATCACACTGATTCCCGAGGTGGTCCCGGGTTCGTCAGATGCGTGGGTAGTGGCTCGTACCCGCCTGGATGTCGGCAACCTGTCGGAGATCAACCAGGTGCTCTATCAGCAGGTACGCAAAACCGTAGCCCTGCCCCCCGAGCCCGCCGTTCGATTGCCCGGCGAAGTGGTCTATCCGACAGACGATTCGATATGGACCAATGTGCCTGGAGTGGGTATCGATCGGGCGGCATTTTGGGAGGACCTGAAACTCGAACCCAACGCCGGGCCTTTTATGGCGGTGATCAGCAGCGCACAGCAATTCGCCGATTATCGGGCCGGCGGCCAAGCCCGGACACAACTGCTACAGCGCCTGTGGCGCATGCTCGATGCCGTCTACATGGATACCCGCCTGCGGGAAAAGCTATTCACCATGACCATCGCCCCGGTGGACTGTGCCGATGCCGGAGCCCAACTGTTCAACCATATGGGGATCCAGGTGATCGCCTCTGAAGCGTATCTGTATTCAACCGATCCGGTGCAGCTTGAACAGAAACTGGTGACCCTGGCCGAAGGCGCGGCACGGCTGGAGCAGGTCAATGACATTGCCCGCAGCGACATCGATTCCCGGGGGGGCAGCCCTGACGATGTCGAAGTCTATCTGGCCTATCAGACCGGGCTCGCACAGCGCCTGAACTTGCCTTGGCAATCGGAAGGCATGCTCTACCGACCGGTATCGGGCGTCACCGACGCAATGATCGATCAAGCCTACGATACGGCACTGTCACTGGGTGAGGGCGACGGTCTGGTCAACCGCATGCTTGAGCAAGAATTTTGGGAGACCTATCTGCGCAAGACTTACCCGGTGCAATTCGAAGAAAACACACGACTCTATCTGAGTAAATTCGAACAACTGGAGACGTTACGAACCACACAGCACGAATGGGTCAATTCGGCACAGTTGACCGAACCTCAACGCATGGATCTGAGAAACCGACTCAATGATCTGATGAACGATTTACCGGTTCCATCGACAGTGGTCTTTGCCGATGAACCGATCAGCGACGCGACCTTCGACCGCCTGCTGGTGGACCTGGGTTATGAAGAAAGCGAGCTGTCGAGACGCTTTACCCGAGCCGCCCTGCGCAGGGCCAAGCAGTAACCGCACGAGTCTAGCCAGCCTGGCGCAAGAAACCGCCGTCAGGCTGGCCGCCCGTGTTGCCCCCACCTCAGACTTCCGAATCCCAGATCACCGTGATGTTGCCGACATAGCGGCCTGACACGCCCGGCTGCAGGAGCTGATTCACGTAATAGGGCGACATTTCGAAATGCAGGATGCCGGGGGCCCGATCAACGTAGAACCCGGGTTGGAACACCTGACGTTCCTGTCCCAGCCCTATGCGTAATGGCTGACGCTTGACCGGTTGCCCGGCCATATCCGTCAAGCCATTGGGCAGACTGACACTCACCTGCACCACGGCTTCACGTTCTGAGACCGGGTCACGAATCAGGCAATTGAACAGCAGGGTTCTCTCGCATTCCAACAGCATCTTGAAACGTGATGACGCCGAGATGTTGAAGGTCTGGTCCCGAAACAGCCGCACCGGCTTGCGCCCCGCCTGCAACCAGCTTTGCCAGCCACCTGCGGGTACCAACTGGATTTTTTCGCCACCGGGTGGAATGTCGACCTTGAGGGTGTGCTGCACGTCAAGGTTGAAGTTCAGGGTCAATGCCGAACTGCTTGGCAACATGACATCACCAAAATCGAAATCGCCATTGGGGCCGACGGTATAGGTCAACGATCCGAGGTAGTGTCCTGAAGACATGCCCAAGGGGTTGGGCGTCTCCAGTTCGTAGGCGAAGTCCAGGTGATCGAAACGCATCCATGGCACGTCAAACTTTGCCTGCTTCGCGCAGACGGCTTCCTCCGGGGTCTTCCAGAAAAAATCGTAGGTGGTGGTGCTGTACCAGCCCACACCGCTGTAGAGACAGGGTGGGGGAGTATTCACCCAGCTCGATCCCCATAGAAGGTTATGCGCAATCCGATAGTCATCGGCCCCGCCCACCAACTGCATCACGTCATCGGTCACAGACCTCGAACCGATGCCAACAACTCGCACTCTGACCTTCTCGGGCTCGCGGGTCGTTTCGTGATACACGGTCAGCTCGCGCCATTGGGCTGGCGCTTTCAACATCGCCCCCTGCCGCTCGGAAGCATGGTTGGCCAGGATCGGTGAACGTGAATTGAATTGAATCGGTACCTGCAGGCTGAATGTCTCATTCAACTCACACTGGCTCGGGTAATTCCCGCAATAACCACTGGGTGGCGTGGTGTTCTTGAACTTGTTGAGGTGCGGGTACGCCGAGTCCGGTTTGAACACGGCGGTGATCGAAACGTCTTGAGCCCGGGCCGGACATGCAATCACGCAAGCCATTAAAACGCCCCACAACCCACGACGACTGAGTGAAACAAGAGAGCATGAGACGTTCATCAATGCAGAATCTCCGATAAGCCTATTTAACCCGGGAGGCGGATGCCAGCCCGCTGTCTCCACCTTGCAAGCGTCAGGTCAGGCAACAGGGATCAAGGCGCTGCGGCATTGAAGGTCAAATGGACACTTCCATAGTAATGACCCGGCTTGTAGCCACCGGCTGGCGTTTTTGGCTGTATCACCAGGGGAAAGCGCCCGCCCGCGACAGCGTGCTCGGCAGAGACCACTTCCCGAGGCAACGGATCATGGCTCAGCTCCTGGCCGTTGAAGCTGACACGCAAGTAAATGTTCTGATCATCACGCCCGTTGGACAAATAGGGCTCATTCTCCAGCCGTGCCTGGATCGCACTGGTGTCGTGCTTGACATCGAAATTCTTGCGCAGCCCTTCCAGCGTCGAGGTGTTGATATTCCACGGCAAGGTCTGTTCGAGATGAATCCAGTTCGTCTCGGCCGGTGTGACGTAAAACCCCAGTGTCGGAATGTCCACCGAGACCTCGAACCTATGTTCTTCCCGCGCGGCGAATGCCAATGAACTCATCAGCGCCACTACACCCACCCACAGGGCGATGGCCGATTGCTTGATCATGTCAGGTACCTATTGCGTCAAAAACAAAGCGGCGAGCAACCGATGGTCATTCGCCCCGGTCGGTCGTTATTGGCTGGCAATGCGCACCGTTTTTTTGGAGTCGCCTTCGACCAGATTGAAGCGGTATTCACGCCCCGCTTTTTTCTCGAACTCGAAGGTCTTTCCCGCCAGGACGTGGTGCTTGGTGGTCGGCTCGCACTCGGTTTCGTTTTTCAGCGAGCAGTTGCGGAACTCATCGACCAGCACCACGGTGTTGCCGTTGTTACGCAAGCGGTAAACGCCGGCACTGTCATCGATGACGCTGTCGAAGCGGCTGTTTTTCGGACGCACGAAGAACACCGTACCGAAACCGGTCATGACGTTGACACCCGCCGACAAGTTCTCTTTGTAGGCGTCCCGTTCTTCACTCGACACGGCGAACTCGTCTTCTTTCTCCGGCACCACTGGCACGAAACGCACGCGAAAATAACGCTCGGTGTCACGGTCGCCCATGTGTAACAGACGCGTGCCCTGCATGCCTTTGGCCGGCACGATCAGGCGCGCGGGGCTGGCCATCAAGCCATCCCGGCCACTGCCGTCTGCCTGGGTCTTGACCGGTATTTCCTGGTGACCGCCCTCGGCGTCGTAAACGATTTCCAGGATGTTGACCTTGACGAACGCCGTGCTGTCGCCGCTGTTGAATACCCGCTTGAGGTAGGTGCTTTTGTCGCCATCCAGATAGTCGTACACCGTTCCCACATTGATCTGCGGCCCGGCCTGGATCGCCAGGGAGAATCCGCTCACGCCCAGCAGTACTAATAAACGCTTCATTACCTAAACCTCGTAACATTGAACTCGACACTGGCTCGACTCATCGATGCGCAGCCCATCAGACTTCCGAATCCCAGATCACCGTGACGTTGCCGGCATAACGGCTTGCCACGCCGGGCTGCAGCATGAATTCCATCTGCCGCTGTGGGATTTCGAAATGCAGGATTCCCGGCGCCCTGTCCACATAGAAACCAGGCTGGAACTGCAGTGCATTGGCCGCTCCCGCACGTAGCCTCTGGCGCTTGACCGGTTGCCCAGCGCTGTCCATCAAGCCATTGGGTAGACTGATGCTGACGCTTAGTTCGACCGAACGTCGCGAGACCGGATCATTGAGCATGCAGTCATAGGGAAACCCGCCGAACTCGCACTCCAGTTGCATCTTGAAGCGTGACGACGCGGAAATATTGAAAGTCTGGTCACGAAACAACCGCACCGGACGACGTCCCGCCTGCAACCAGCTTTGCCAGCCACCTGCGGGGACCAACTGGACTTTTTCGCCGCCGGGGGGAATGTCGACCTTGAGGGTGTGTTGAACATCCAACACAAAATCCAGGGTCAGGTCGGAATCGTTCGGAATCATGACGTCGCCGAAATCGAAATCACCGCCAGGGCCGAGGCGATAGCTCAAGCTCCCGGTGTAGAGTCCCGACGACATGCCCAACGGATTGGGCGTGCGCAGTTCGTAGGCAAAGTCCAGATAGCCATAGGTCATGGCAGGGATCGGAAAATTGGCCACTTTTACGCAAGCGCTTTCATCTGGGGTTTTCCAGAAAAAAGCGTACGTACTCGCCCCATAAAAACCCATCCCGGTGGTTGTGCAGGGAGGCGCTGGATTCACCCAGCCTGCACCTTTCCATAACTGATTGTGCCCTTCTCCTGCATTCGAGGCTCCGGTCAGATTGGCGGCCGTATCACTCAAGACATAATTGGAGCCAACGCCGGAAATACGTACCTCGACTGTTTCAACTTCTCCCGTATCCGCATTGGTGACCGTCAATGAACGCCATCCCCCCGGCACTTTGAACATTGCACTGTTGCGCGGTCCGGCATCGGCTTCAATTGCCTTGTTCGACTCGAGTTGCGTCAGCAAACGGATACTGAATGTATCGCTGTTGCGACATATATCGGGGTAGTACTCACAGTAGCCAGTGGACGGTGTTTTATTGATGAACTTGTTACTTTGCGGGTTGGCGGAGTCTGGGGTAAACAAAGCCCTGATTTCCTGGGTAACTGCCCCTACCGAGGGCGAGGCAACCATTGTTAGCAGCCCCAGCCAACGGCCACACCGAAGCAGCCTGGGCAAAAAAGTCGTGAGATTCATGAATGCACTCTCTGCATGATCCGAGCGTTAGTCATTCAACCCGCCGCGTGCGAAGTTGAAGTGGTATCGGCCAAGGTGTCGGGACTGCAACGCAAATCCCCGATCATCAATACGTTGTTTTCACTGCGATGCTGAGTCGCATCGAGCCGGAACTGGCATAGCAACTGATCGGCGTAGCGCACTTCCAGAGTCGGCGAGCCGGCGTTCATTTCCATGGAGAAGAAGCCGTCGACTTCACTCACACCACGGCTGGCGTGGTTGATCACGTGATGGCCCTTGAGCGGCCGGCCTTGGGGGTCGAGCAATCGACCGAGCACGGTCAGGGTTTTCATCACCCGGACCTTGCGGTACTCCACGCCCCCCTTGTTCAGGTGGTAGCGGGTGCGCGCAGGCTCGATGCTGGCCGCCGGCACGTGATTGCCTTCAAAGTCGAAGCTCACCGAACTGTTTTTGTAGGCCGTCAACGGAATGAAATTGCGCCCCGGTCGCAGCGCCGCACTGCCGCCACTGAGGTCGTCGGCACGCAAGGCAATGGCGTCGATGTCGGACTCGACGTCGACGATCATCCCCGCACCGCGCCCCTGATGCTGACTGGTCAACGCCATATGTTGCGCGCCGACGACCAGGGTGCTGTCGAGGTTCATACCGCCGGTGAATTTGTCGTTGAAGGACGAACGCTGAACAAATGCGTCGCCGTTGATTTCGTCGGTACGAAAGTTCGCCAGGCTCGACAGGCCAATACCATAGGTATCGGTGAGCGCGGTCACCGAAACGCTCTGCAGCACATGGTCCTGCAAATCTTTGCGGTAACCGACCGAGGCGTTGTTGTCGCGGCCGCCATCCCGGGCGGTACGGCTGCCGATGCTGCCGGAAATCTGCTGGCCAGGACCACCGAGGGCCAGGTTGATACTCAGGTCGACCCCGCGATTGCGATCATCGCCACTGCTGTAACTGCCAGGGCGGTCGAACACCGAGAACCGCCAATTGGCATCGCTGCCAAACACCACGCCGCGTTGCGACCAGCCCAGGTCCACGCCCACGCCTTCGACGTTGCCCTCACTGTGGGACACCCGCGCGTTAAGCGAATTCTTACGGCTGAGCCGATGGTTCAGCGCCAGCGAGGAATTGCTGGTCTCGCCGGTAAACACGTTGCGCTGGCGCACGCGGGTGCCGTCGGGCAGGGTTTCGTAGGTGTTGGTGGTGTCGAGCCAACTGCGGTTGTGGCTGATCACCAGACTCCCGGCACCGTAGTTGTAGATACCTTGCAGATCAGCGCCGGTGCCGTGGTCTTCGGTCTGGTACAGGTTGGCGTAGAGACTGGTGCTGTTGCCCAGGCTCCAGTCGATTGAGCTGCCGTACTGGAGTTTTTCCCGTACTTGCCGCGCCGACAAGCCAAGGATCACCCGTGGATGCAGCAGATAGTTGACGGAGGCTCCCGCCGTAGCATCGCCGCTGTCCTGTTCATCCCAATTGCTAAGCAGTTTGCTTTCCTGCCCGGCAAACAGGTTGTAGCGCCAGCGCTCATCATGGTTACGCCAGTTGTTGGGCTTGTAGATCAGCTCCTGGGTCGTCGACGTGATTTGACCGTCCTCGATCAAGCGCACTTCCACTTCGTAAATACCACCCGGCAACGGACGGGTATCGAGGGTCTGCAAACCGGCCGGCACCGACTGCGTGTTGATCAGCAAGCCCTCGCGATAAATTTCCACGGACGCCTGTCGGTTGGCCGTGACATAAACCGGGTACACGCTGGGCTTGGGACTGTCGATCGCCAGACTGTCGGAACTGCCGTACATCACCCCCACGGCCGTATCGGGGCTGGTGCCGAACGAACGCGGCTGACGCGTCAAGCCTTCGGAGTTGGGGGTGAAGTAGCCCAGGCGAAAGAAGCTGCCTTGTAACTCACGCTGGGTATGGAGTTCGTGCACTGCGTGATAGAGCTTGTCATCCGGTCCGCCGAGGCGAGCCAGTTGCATGTTGAAGGTCTGGCTCCAGTTACCCAGGCTACCACTGGCCTCGAGGCCAAAACGCCCCCCCAGGTCCTGGTCCTGTCCGCCATTGAGGTTGAGCTGGTTACGCACCATCAGGCCGCTGCTGCCGCCTTCGGGCTGATCGTAGAAACGCTTGGCCTCGCTGTCGCGCTCGGCATTTTCGGTGACGATCGACAGCAATGAATTTTCAAGGTTGTAATGCACCGCCAGCATCTGCGCCGAACATTGACCGCTGCAGGTGCCCAGTGCCACACCGGGTTTGAGGATATCGGCCCAAGTCTCGCGTTCGCTGGCGCCGAAGCGGCTTTCGCTGGTGTCGGTGAAATCGAGCAACGTCACCCGGTCATCGCGGGACAATACAATCATCGCCTCGCCCAACGGTTGTTGATCGAGTTCGACCTGTACCGCCAACGGAACATCAAAGAAGTGTTCCTCGAACTCTGCCGGCAAGCCTTTAGCCTGGGCCAGCAAACTTCGCGGCGTATTTTCAACGGTAGTGGGCGCCGCAAATGCACTGCTACATAACAGCAGCGCAAGCGCCGCCGCGATGGGCGTCATCGGGAACATGAACGAATACTCTAATAACAAAAAATTCGAATCCCGGCCGACAATTAGCATTGCCGGCCGGTCACGTTACTTAAGCAAGTAAGCGCTTATGACTCTTTATGAAGTTCAAAGAGCAACAGGAGGAACAGCGTCGAACGTCATGGCGACTGAGCCGGTGTAATGCCCTGGCGCAATGTTGGGGCTAACAGCCTTGATATTGAGTGGTGCGCGGAAGTTGACGTTCGACTCGGTCTCGCCGACCACCATTTGCGGGGTCGTGGTGAGGACTACACCATTAACCGCCACTTGCAGATTGATTGCGTTAGAACCGGAGTACAGTTGCGGCACGCTTTCAAGGCTGGCGTGCACAGACCCACTAGTGTTGATCATGTCAAAGAAGCCATTGACCTCGCCCATTCTGCCGGTAGTGGGACGATAGCTCATGTCCTGATCCTTGTTGACCAGATCCGGATCGCTCGGGACCACGTAGAAGCCGTTACTCGGTACATCAGCCACCAGGCTGATCGAGTGACGCGCTTCACCCGCGGCAAACACGGCGGAAGAACTCAGAGCCAGAACAGCCAGAGGAGCAGCAAACGCGATTTTTTTGAACATCATTTATACCTGTCTTTTTAAAGGGTCGATTCATTGAAAACGACAACGGACTGCTCATCAGCCGCACGCCATGACGGCGCTTTGTCTTAACTTTCAACGCCGAGAAATCATCGACCATTAACACATGAAAGTAAGCAGGCAAGTTCCGCCATTCGCGTAGTTAGACCGACACACGTAGACAAGGAAAAAGTCATGAAAAACAATAACTCATAACAATAACCGTCAGAGACAGATGACACACAGATTGACTCGAAAAACCACACAGATGGCCAACAGCCATTTAACTTTTAAGAGACTAGCCCTCCCCCCACTATAAATAAAGGCCCAAACCGCACTATTAGAGAGTTAGCACTAAACCAAAATCTATAAATGTGAACCCGATACTGTTTTCCTCTGATGGACCATCGATCAAAAAACCACCACTCCCTACCTGCTCCCACCGCTCGTTGTCGTCGTGACGGGGTTGCACGGGGGTTGCACCGTTGATCCTGATTTCTTGCGCCCAATAAAGATATATCTTAAGTTATGTCTAAACACGACGAGAGAACGGAAAATGAGAGACCATCATTCCCACCGCGAACACACTGTCGGCCGCGACGGCTTCGAAAAACGCCCCGGTCCCGGCCGTGAACGGGGTGGACGCGGCCCTCGGGTCTTCGCTCCTGGCGATCTGAAATTGTTGCTGTTGGCGCTGATCGCCGAACAGCCGTGCCACGGCTACGACCTGATCCGCCAGATCGAGAGCATGTTCGACGGTGCATACAGCCCCAGCCCCGGGGTGATCTACCCGACCCTGACCTTCCTTGAAGAAAGCGAAATGATCCTGGGCGATGCCGCTGGCGGAAAAAAACGCTACACCATCACCGAGACCGGGCGCCTGTCATTGAGCGAACAGGCCATTGCCCTGGAGGGCGTGCGCATGCGCATCGAGGTGAGCAAACGCTCATTGCGCGGCCACGACCGCCCCGCCGAGATCCACGAAGCGGTGCACAACCTGCGCCATGCCCTGCAGATGCATCACGGGCGCTGGAGCCCGGCAGAAATCCTGCGGGTACGTGACCTACTCAACAACACCGCCAAGGCCATCGTTGACGGCCCTCAGGAGCACGCCGAATGAGCGAACTGATCGCCAGCACCATTCACCGCGTCAGCCACGCACTCAAACGTCGCCGCCTGCATGTGCTGCGGGTGGTCGACCTGACCCCGCGCATGCGCCGCATCACCCTCGGCGGGCCGGAACTGGCGGGCTTTGTCAGCCTGGGAACCGACGACCACGTCAAACTGTTTTTCCCGCAAAACGCCGCGGAGCAAGCAGCGCTGGAAACCCTGGTGCTGGGCGCCGGCAAGGACAACGGGCCGATGCCTGCGATGCGCGACTACACGCCCCGCCGTTATGACCTGGACACCCTGGAACTGGACATCGACTTCGTCCTGCACGGCGACGGCCCCGCCGCGACATGGGCGGCGCAGGCCAAACCCGGCCAGTGCCTGCATATCGGAGGGCCGCGCGGCTCGATGGTGGTCCCGGACATCTTTGACAGCTATGTGCTGATCGGTGACGAAACCGCCCTGCCCGCCATCGCTCGGCGCCTGGAAGGCCTGGCAGCCAACCGATGCGCGCTGGTGGTGGTCGAGGTGGAAAATGCTGCCGAGCAGCAAGCCCTGAAAAGCTCAGCCCAGGTCAATGTCATCTGGGTGCTGCGTGAAGCAGGCAAGGACAACCTGCTGACCACGGTCAAGCAACTGCAGATGCCCAAGGGCAATCTGTATGCCTGGATCGCCACGGAAAGCAAAGCCTCGCGGCAGATTCGCCGGGTGCTGCTCGATGAGCATGGCCTGGACGAGCAGCGGGTCAAGGCCGTCGGCTACTGGCGGCTGGGAGACAGCGACGAAGCCTGATCGTTGCCCGCGAGCTCCCGCTAACGGTCTTTGCTCTCGCCACACAGAGGGATAGCGAACACTTACCCCCGTGGCGAGCGAGCTTGCTCGCGCTGGGCTGCGCAGCAGCCCCAAAACCAGTCACCGGATTCTATCTGAAGACCTGCAAGCGTCTTGTCGGGGGCGCTTCGCTCCCCAGCGCGAGCAAGCTCGCTCGCCACGGGGCAGCGTTCACGCTTGATTGAGGGTGGGTCCGGGCCGAACGCTACAGACCGTGGGCCGCACCCCGCCGCCCGCACCAGCGATCCAGCCCCACCACCAGCAGCGCCATCAACACAAACCCCAGCAATACCCCACTGGCATTGATGAACACCTGGGCATACCCCAGCGTGTCGACGTCAATGAAGGGGTACGGGTACCACCCCAGCGAGTGCCCGCGCAGCAAGACATAGGCGAAGTACAGCAGCGGGTAGATCACCCACAACCCGATGTGCCCCAGGTGCAGGGTGCCCTTGGGCACGCAGCGCCACCAGTACAGCAAAAACACCAGCGGCATGATGTCGTGCAGCAATTCGTCAGCCACGAACTGCCAGCCCTGCGGGTGCCACAAGTGCCGCAACAACAGGTTGTAGGCCAGGCCGACCACGGCAATGCTCACTGCGACGCCACTGCTGACCCAGGGCTGCAACAGCCAGCGCCGGCCACGGGACTGCCGCGAGGTCACGGCACAGGTCAGCACCGCAGCCGCCAGGGTGTTGGTCAACACCGTGAAGAAACTGAAGTAACTCACCAGCCCGCCCAGCAAGCTGGCCTCGACGCTCCAGCGCCCGTACAACACCAGGTACATCTGAATGCTCAGGCCCAGCCAACCCAGCACGGCCGCCAGACGGATCAGACCACTCCCGGTTGGGGAGCCTCGAGTCAACTCGACAGGCATCGATCTTCCTTAGAGCGGACGTTTGGTGCGCATCAGTTTCACGTAGAGCTTTTCGACTTTCTCGCGGGCCCACGGCGTCTTGCGCAGGAAGGTCAGGCTCGACTTGATGCTGGGATCGCTCTTGAAACAACGAATATCGATACGCTCGGCCAACCCCGACCACTCGTAGTGTTGGACCAGCGCATTGAGAATCTGCTCAAGCGTCACGCCGTGCAGCGGGTTGGTGTTGTGTTCGGTCATGCCGGGCCTTTGCACAAAGAAAGTAAGGAAGGCGCGCACCTTAGCCGAGGGGGCCCCGCGGTGGAAGGATTCTGTGCGGCACAGCCTTAACTCTAGGCGATGTTTCCCTCCGGCTGACTGTTACCGAATCCGAAAGGATTCATGTCGAGAAAAGCCCTTTCTCTATTTGTAACAGATCATTATCCTTGCGCCCTCAAGCTGAAACGTTTCTCCCAATCGTTTCACCCCCTTGCGCGTTCAGCTCTCTCCTATAGAAAAAGACCGAATTTCTTCTTTATGCCTGACCTTCAGACCTCACGAGACAGCGCTGTCTCAACAGCGATTGCCCGCCGAAATGCCCTGAGCCTGCTCAGTGGCCTCACCGCCCTGGGCCTCGCCACCTGCACCCATGCCGCCCCGGCCTTCGATAGCGAGTCACCGTGGATGCTCGGTGACTGGAACGGCACACGCAGCGAACTGGCGGAACAAGGTTACGACTTCAAAATCGACTACACCGGCGAAATGGGCAGTAACCTGCACGGCGGCTACGACCAGGACCGCACCGCGCGCTACAGCGACCAGTTCGCCTTCGGCAGCCACCTGGACCTGCAAAAGATCCTCGGCTGGAACGATGCCGAGTTTCAACTGACCATCACCAAACGCAGCGGCAACAACATCAGCAACGACCGGATCAACGATCCGCGGGTCGGTGGCTTCACCTCGGCCCAGGAAGTCTGGGGGCGTGGCCAGACCACGCGCCTGACGCAGATGTGGTACCAGCAGAAATTCCTCGATGAAAAACTCGACATCAAGGCCGGCCGCTTTGGTGAAGGCGAAGATTTCAACAGCTTTCCCTGCGACTTCCAGAACCTGGCGTTCTGTGGCTCCCAGGTCGGCAACTGGGCCGGAGGCATCTGGTACAACTGGCCGGTCAGCCAATGGGCACTGCGGGTCAAGTATCACCTGACACCCGAGCTGTACGCGCAAATCGGGGCCTATGAACAGAACCCCTCCAACCTGGACAAAGACAACGGCTTCAAGCTCAGCGGCAGCGGCACCCAAGGCACCGTCGTGCCGGTGGAGCTGGTATGGACGCCGACACTCAATGACCTGCCGGGCGAATACCGCGCCGGTTACTACTACAGCAGTGCCAGCGCCAGCGATGTCTACAAGGACAGCAACGGCCAGCCCGCGGCCTTGAGTGGCGAGGCGTACCGTAGCGCATCGAGCAAGCACGGCCTGTGGCTGGGTATCCAGCAGCAATTGACCAGCGTTGCCAGCGACCACTCGCGCGGCCTGAGCGTGTTCGCCAACGGCACGATGCACGACAAGAAAACCAACGCCATCGATAACTACGTCCAGGCCGGTGTCGTCTACAAAGGCCTGTTCGATGCCCGTGCCAAGGACGATATCGGCGCAGCCATCGCCCGGGTCCACGTCAACCCGGCCTACCGCAAGAACGCCGAGGCGAGCAACCAGGCCCACGCTACCTTCGATTACGACGACCCGGCGTATCTGCCGCCGCAAGACACCGAATACAGCGCCGAGCTCTATTACGGCGTGCATGTCACCAACTGGCTGACCGTGCGCCCGAACCTGCAATACATCCGCCACCCGGGTGGCGTGAATGAGGTCGACGACGCGCTGATCGGCGGGATCAAGGTGCAGTCGTCCTTCTAACCCCGCAGTAACCGAACCCTGCCCACGCCTGTTCGTCATCTACAGTGAACAGGCGCGGGACTACTTGAAACGTCACGGAGAATCGCACTATGAGCACTGAAGGTGCTTCAAGTCCAAGCCGCCTGATGCCGAGCCTGCTCGGCATTGTGCTGCTACTCATGGGCCTGGCCTTGCTGGCCGGGGGGATCAAGCTGAGCCTGCTCGGCGGCTCGCTGTACTACCTGCTGGCCGGCATCGGCCTGGTACTGACCGGCATTCTGTTGCTGGCCGGCCATCGTGCAGCCCTGGGCCTGTACGCACTGGTGCTGCTGGCCAGTACCGCGTGGTCGCTGTGGGAAGTGGGCCTGGACTGGTGGCAACTGGTGCCGCGCCTGTCACTGTGGTTCGCCCTCGGCGTAGTGATGCTGCTGCCATGGTTCCGCCGCCCGCTGCTGCGCAACGGCGCCGCACCGCTGGGCACCGGCGCGCTGAGCGTGGCCGTGGTGCTGGCGGGGGCCACGGCCCTGGCCAGCCAGTTCACCCACCCCGGTGAAATCCTCGGTGAATTGGGTCGCGACAGCGCCGACATGAGCAGTACCGCGCCGCAAATGCCCGATGGCGACTGGCAGGCCTATGGCCGTACCGAATTCGGCGACCGCTACTCGCCACTCAAGCAGATCACCCCGGACAACGTTGGCAAGCTGCAGGAAGCCTGGCGCATCCGCACAGGCGACCTGCCGACCGCCGATGATCCGGTGGAACTGACCAACGAGAACACCCCGCTCAAGGCCAACGGCATGCTCTATGCCTGCACCGCCCACAGCAAGGTGCTGGCACTGGACCCGGACACCGGCAAGGAAATCTGGCGCTTCGACCCGCAGATCAAGAGCCCGGTGGGCTTCAAGGGCTTCGCCCACATGACCTGCCGTGGCGTCTCCTACTATGACGAGAATGCCTACGCCAAGGCCGGCACCTCGACCGCTGCCATCTCCGAAGCCGGCAAGGCCGTTGCCCAGGCCTGCCCGCGTCGCCTGTACCTGCCGACCGCCGATGCACGCCTGATCGCCCTGAACGCCGACACCGGCAAACTCTGCGAAGGCTTCGGCAATCAAGGTGTGGTTGACCTGACCCAGGGCATCGGCCCGTTCACCCCGGGCGGTTACTACGCCACCTCGCCTGCTGCGATCACCCGCAACCTGGTGATCATGGGTGGCCACGTCACCGACAACGAGTCGACCAACGAACCCTCCGGTGTGATCCGCGCCTTTGACGTGCGTGACGGTCACCTGGTGTGGAACTGGGACAGCGACAAGCCAGACGCCACCGAGCCGTTGCCCGCGGGCGAGCACTACAGCCGCAACTCGGCCAACATGTGGTCCCTGGCCAGCGTCGATGAGAAGCTGGGCATGGTCTACCTGCCACTGGGCAACCAGACCCCTGACCAATGGGGCGCCGACCGCACCCCGGGCGCCGAGAAATTCAGCGCTGGCATCGTCGCGCTGGACCTGGCCAGCGGCAAAGTGCGCTGGAACTATCAGTTCACCCACCACGACCTGTGGGACATGGACGTCGGCAGCCAGCCGACCCTGCTGGACATGAAAACCGCCGACGGCATCAAGCCGGCACTGATCGCACCGACCAAACAGGGCAGCCTGTATGTGCTCGACCGTCGCGACGGCACGCCGATCGTGCCGATTCGTGAGGTCGCGGCGCCACAAGGCGCGGTACCTGGCGATCGCACGGCACCGACCCAGGCACGCTCGGACCTGAACCTGCTGGCTCCGGACCTGACTGAAAAAGCCATGTGGGGCGCCAGCCCGTTCGACCAGATGCTGTGCCGCATCCAGTTCAAGGAACTGCGTTACGACGGTCAGTACACCCCGCCGTCGGAACAAGGCAGCCTGATCTATCCGGGTAACGTCGGTGTGTTCAACTGGGGCGGCGTCTCCGTCGACCCGGTACGCCAGATGCTGTTCACCAGCCCGAACTACATGGCCTTCGTCTCGAAAATGGTGCCCCGCGCCCAAGTGGCGGAAGGCAGCAAGCGCGAGAGCGAAACCGCTGGCGTGCAACCCAACACTGGCGCGCCTTACGCGGTGATCATGCACCCGTTCATGTCGCCGATCGGCGTACCGTGCCAGGCACCGGCCTGGGGCTACGTAGCCGGTATCGACCTGACCACCGGCAAAGTGGTGTGGAAACGCAAGAACGGCACCAGCCGCGACAGCTCGCCACTGCCAATCGGCCTGCCCATCGGCGTGCCAAGCATGGGCGGCTCGATCGTCACCGCCGGTGGCGTGGGCTTCCTCAGCGGCACCCTGGACCAGTACCTGCGCGCCTACGACGTCAACACCGGCAAGGAACTGTGGAAATCACGCCTGCCGGCCGGCGGCCAAGCCACCCCCATGACCTACACCGGCAAGGACGGCCAGCAGTACGTATTGCTGGTGGTCGGTGGTCACGGCTCCCTGGGAACCAAAATGGGCGACTATGTGATCGCGTACAAACTGGCCAACTAAACGCCAGCAGCGACAACGAAACAGGCGACTACCGCAAGGTAGTCGCCTTTTTTGTAGGCCGCCCACCACCACCACCACCACCACCACCACCACCACCACACACCACTCAACAGGCCGAGCGTTAGCTCGCCTGCCGCTCTTGATCTTGCTTTGGCTTTTGATCTTGATCCACCCGCCCCCTCGGCAGGCCGAGCGCAGGCGTTCATCAGGGGAATGGCGCGTAGCGCCCCTCGACGCAGTCGAGGACATCGCATGGAGGTCGAGCGAAGCCGACCGGAGGGCGAGCGAAGCCGACCGGAGGGCGATGCCCCCTGAGGAATGCCGAAGCGAGGGAACCCCGAGCCTCGGCGAGGGGCCGAACGCTCGGGGCGAGACCTTTTGGGTACTTTTGGGGCGCTTGCCAAAAGTGCCTCGCCGTAAGGGCGAAACCGCCAGCCGCCATGACCGCAACAACGGATATGTACACCAACAAGAGAATGGCCGACAGTCAGGCCACGTAACAACCCGCTTACCAAACAAATCCCCCCCCAAAGCCCCCTGAACATTGAAACCGCCCCCCACCTGCCCCATCTAACTTTCATACCCCATTGCGCAGGTGCCCCATGAGCGACCAGCAAGCATTCCCGAAAGACCCCAGCGAATACGCCGCACCCGAAAACGCCGAACAGCACCACGCCGCGGGCAAAGGCCTGGCCCTGCCCGGACAGAACCTGCCAGACAAGGTCTACATCATCCCGATCCACAACCGGCCATTCTTCCCGGCGCAAGTGCTGCCGGTGATCGTCAATGAAGAACCCTGGGCCGAGACCCTGGACCTGGTGGCCAAATCCGAACATCACTCGCTGGCCCTGTTCTACGTCGACACCCCGCTAGACGACCCCCGGCATTTCGACACCTCGGCCCTACCGCTCTACGGCACCCTGGTGCGGATCCATCACGCCAGCCGCGAGAATGGCAAACTGCAATTCGTCGCCCAGGGCCTGACCCGCGTACGCCTTAAAACCTGGCTCAAGCACCATCGCCCACCGTACCTGGTGGAAGTCGAATACCCGCACCAGCCGAGCGAACCGACCGACGAGACCAAGGCCTACGGCATGGCCCTGATCAACGCGATCAAGGAACTGCTGCCGCTCAATCCGCTGTACAGCGAAGAGCTGAAGAACTACCTCAACCGCTTCAGCCCCAACGACCCGTCGCCGCTGACCGACTTCGCCGCCGCCCTGACCTCGGCCACCGGCAATGAACTGCAGGAAGTGCTCGACTGCGTGCCCATGCTCAAGCGCATGGAAAAAGTCCTGCCGATGCTGCGCAAGGAAGTCGAAGTCGCGCGCCTGCAAAAGGAAATCTCTGCGGAAGTGAACCGCAAGATCGGCGAGCACCAGCGCGAGTTCTTCCTCAAGGAACAACTCAAGGTGATCCAGCAAGAGCTGGGCCTGACCAAAGACGACCGCAGCGCCGACATCGAGCAGTTCGAGCAGCGCCTGACCGGCAAGGTCCTGCCGGCACAGGCGCAAAAACGCATCGCCGATGAAATGAACAAGCTGTCGATCCTCGAAACCGGCTCACCGGAGTACGCGGTGACCCGCAACTACCTGGAATGGGCGACGGCGGTGCCGTGGGGCATTTATGGGGAAGACAAGCTCGACCTCAAGCACGCGCGCAAGGTGCTCGATAAACACCACGCCGGACTGGACGACATCAAGGACCGCATCCTCGAATTCCTCGCCGTGGGCGCCTACAAAGGCGAAATTTCCGGTTCCATTGTGCTGCTGGTCGGCCCGCCGGGCGTAGGTAAGACCAGTGTCGGCAAATCCATTGCCGAGTCCCTCGGGCGGCCGTTCTATCGCTTCAGCGTCGGTGGCATGCGCGACGAAGCCGAGATCAAGGGCCATCGCCGCACCTACATCGGCGCCTTGCCGGGCAAACTGGTGCAGGCGCTGAAAGACGTCGAAGTGATGAACCCGGTGATCATGCTCGACGAAATCGACAAGATGGGCCAAAGCTTCCAGGGCGACCCGGCCTCGGCACTGCTGGAAACCCTGGACCCGGAACAGAACGTCGAATTCCTCGACCATTACCTGGATTTGCGCCTGGACCTGTCGAAAGTCCTGTTCGTCTGCACCGCCAACACCCTGGACTCGATCCCGGGCCCGTTGCTGGACCGCATGGAAGTGATTCGCCTGTCGGGCTACATCACTGAAGAGAAAATCGCCATTGCCAAGCGCCACCTGTGGCCCAAGCAGCTGGACAAGGCCGGCGTGGCGAAAACCAGCCTGTCCATCAGCGACAACGCCCTCAAGGCCCTGATCGACGGTTACGCCCGCGAAGCCGGGGTACGGCAACTGGAGAAGCAACTGGGCAAACTGGTGCGCAAGGCCGTGGTCAAGCTGATGGATGATCCGCAATCCGTGATCAAGATCGCCCCCAAGGACCTCGAAGCCTCCCTGGGCATGCCGGTGTTTCGCAACGAGCAAGTGCTGTCCGGCACCGGTGTCATCACGGGGCTGGCCTGGACCAGCATGGGCGGCGCGACCTTGCCGATCGAAGCCACTCGCATCCACACCCTCAACCGCGGCCTCAAACTCACCGGGCAACTGGGTGATGTGATGAAGGAATCGGCCGAGATCGCTTACAGCTACGTGACCTCGCACCTCAAGCAGTTCGGTGGCGACCAGAAATACTTCGACGAAGCCTTCATCCACCTGCACGTTCCGGAAGGCGCGACCCCCAAGGACGGCCCGAGCGCCGGCGTGACCATGGCCAGTGCCCTGCTCTCGCTGGCACGCAACCAGCCGCCGAAAAAAGGCGTGGCCATGACCGGCGAACTGACCCTGACCGGGCACGTGCTGCCGATTGGCGGTGTACGGGAAAAGGTGATTGCCGCGCGCCGGCAGAAGATTTTCGAACTGATCCTGCCCGAGGCCAACCGTGGCAGCTTCGAAGAACTGCCGGACTACTTGAAAGAAGGCATCACCGTGCACTTTGCCAAACGCTTTACGGATGTGGCCAAGGTGCTGTTCTGAGGTTTCTGTAGCGCCTGGACCGGCCTCTTCGCGGGTAAGCCCGCGAAGGCGTCGGTACTGACGACAGCATCCCGGTCTAACCGTCACAATTTGTCTCATCTTCGGTTATGCTCGCCGTTCGTCGCAAATCCGGAGCGCCTGACCCCATGTCCCCAACCCGCCTGTTGCTGCCCTTGAGCCTTGCCTTGCTGACCGCCTGTGCCACCCAGCCGAAACACAACGTGACGCTGGAGAAACAGAGCCAATGCCCGGTGCAACTGAGCAATGGGCAAAACCTGATCCTGACCCTGCCGAGCAACCCGACCACGGGTTATCGCTGGGCCATCCAGGATTCGGCCGGGGGCGTACTGCGGGCGATCAGCCCTGAGGTTTACTCCAACCCGGAAAACACTGGACTGGTGGGTGCCGGCGGGCAATCGACCTGGCGCTTTCAGGCCTTCGCCAGCGGTAACGGCCGCTTGCGTCTGACCTACCAGCAGCCGTGGGAGCCGGAAGCAGAACCGGCGCAGACCTTCGACTGCACGATCACGGTGAACTGACCATGGGCTGGCTGATTCTGGCGCTGATGGGCGCATCGACCTTTCTCTACGGGGTGAGTGTTCACGCCGAGTTGCTGTGCCTGCTGGTCAAGCCGTTGCCGGTGCTGGCCCTGCTGGGCTGGTTGCATGACGCACCGCCCAGCGAGTATCGACGCTGGATCAGCCTGGGCCTGATCTTTTCCCTGCTGGGCGACGTGCTGCTGGCGTGGCCCGGCGACCTGTTCGTGTTTGGCCTCGGCGCGTTCCTGGTGGCTCACCTGGCGTACCTCAAGGCTTACTTGAGCGATTGCCGGCGCCTGGCACTGCTGCCGCTGATCCTGGCGGTCGTCGTGGGTGGACTGTTGCTCAGCCTGCTGATTTCCCACGGCCTGGGCCCCCTGCTGATTCCGGTGATTGTCTACGCCACGGCCATCAGCGCCATGCTCTGGCGCGCCCTGGCCCGCCTGGGCAGCGATGTCCCCAAGCGTTCGGCACTGCTCGCCGCCGCAGGCGCCGTGGCCTTTGTGTTCTCCGACAGCGTGATCGGCATCAGCCGCTTCGTGATGCCGTTCGACGCCGCGCCCTACGTGATCATCATCAGCTACTGGCTGGGGCAATGGGGGATCGCGGCGTCGGCCTTTCACCAGAAACCGCGCTGACTCCCGTGGCGAGGGAGCTTGCTCCCGCTGGACGGCAAAGCCGTCCCAGTACCGCTAGTCGCGTTTCAACAGGCAGAATGTATCGACCGGTTTGCGACTGCTGCGCAGCCGAGCGCGAGCAAGCTCGCTCGCCACAACTGCGCACCAGCCATGCAGTCGCCTTAACACCAGCGGTTTATCAGACAACCCGCGCATCCACGCGCCAACTTGGCTAAAATACCGGCCTTTTCCACATCCGCCGCTGGAACCGCCGTGAGCAAACAACCCGATCGCCTTTTCGCCCAGCCTTTGGCCCAGGTGCCTGACTTCGCCTTTAACGAGGACGTGGTGCGGGTGTTCCCGGACATGATCAAGCGCTCGGTACCGGGTTACCCGACCATCGTCGAAAACCTCGGCGTGCTCGCCGCACAGTTCGCCCAACCCAACAGTGTGCTCTATGACCTGGGCGCTTCCCTGGGCGCCGTGACCCAGGCACTGCGTCGTCACGTGCGCACCGACGGTTGCCGGGTGATCGCGGTGGATAACTCTGCGGCAATGGTCGAGCGCTGCCGTGAATACCTCAACGGCCAGGACTCGATGTTCCAGGAGTTGCTGCCGGTCGAGGTCATCGAGGGCGACATCCTCGCCCTGCAATTCCAGCCTGCCTCGGTGGTGGCGCTGAACTTCACCCTGCAATTCATTGCCCCGGACCAGCGCACCGCGTTGCTGTCGCGGATCCGTCAGTCGCTGTTGCCCGGCGGCGCCCTGATCCTCTCGGAAAAACTGCGCTTCGAAGACGAGCAGGAGCACGCGCTGCTCACCGACCTGCACATCGCCTTCAAACGCGCCAACGGCTACAGCGAACTGGAAATTGCCCAGAAGCGCAGCGCCATCGAAAACGTCATGAAGCCCGACAGCCTCGAAGAACACCGCGAACGCCTGCTGGCGGCCGGGTTCTCGAAAGTCGTGCCGTGGTTCCAGTGTCTTAACTTTGCCTCGTTGATTGCCTTGCCATGATTGATCTGTCTCCCCTCGCCCGCCGTCTGGCCGGTACCCCGCTGGCCGACTGGGCCAATACCCTGCAAGCGCAACTCGATAGCAAAATGGAAAAGGGTCATGGCGACCTGGAGCGCTGGCAGAGCGCGCTGGACGCCTTGCCCAGGATCCAGCCGAGCGAAATCGACCTGCTGAACGGCCTGACCCTGGACACCGACTGCGATGACCAGACCCGCGCGCAAATGCGCACCGCGCTGATGGGCCTGTCGCCGTGGCGCAAGGGGCCGTTCGACCTGTTCGGTGTGCATGTCGATACCGAATGGCGTTCGGACTGGAAGTGGTCGCGGGTCGCCCCCCACCTGGACCTTGCGGGCAAGCGCATCCTCGATGTCGGCTGCGGTAACGGATATTACATGTGGCGCATGCTCGGCGCCGGTGCCGACAGTGTGATCGGCGTTGATCCCAACTGGCTGTTCTTCTGCCAGTTCCAGGCCGTGCAGCGTTACTTGTCCGAGCCCAACGCCTGGCACCTGCCGTTCCCGTTCGAAGACCTGCCGCCGAACCTGGAAGGCTTCGACACCGTGTTCTCCATGGGGGTGTTCTACCACCGCCGCTCGCCGATCGAGCACTTGCTGGCGTTGAAGGATTGCCTGGTCAAGGGCGGCGAACTGGTGCTGGAGACGCTGGTGATCGAAGGTGACGAGCAACAGGTGCTGGTGCCGGAAGACCGCTACGCGCAGATGCGCAACGTGTGGTTCCTGCCATCGGTGCCGGCGCTGATGCTCTGGCTGCGCCGCGCCGGGTTCAGTGATGTGCGTTGCGTGGATGTGAGCGTGACCACGATTGAAGAACAACGCGGGACCGAGTGGATGAAGTATCAGTCGCTCAGTGACTTCCTCGATCCCGAGGATCACAGCAAGACGATTGAAGGGCTGCCGGCGCCGATGCGGGCGGTGATTGTGGCCCGCAAGTAAGCCGATTGCCCGATCATTCGAGATCAACATGTGGGAGCGGGCTTGCTCGCGAATTCGCACTGACATTCAACAGAGCTGTTGACTGACCCAGCGCTTTCGCGAGCAAGCCCGCTCCCACATCTGATGGATGTGTTTAGTCTGAAGGCTTCGCCCGCCGCGCCTTGAAAAATTCGCTCAACACCGCCCCGCACTCCTCGGCCAGCACCCCGCCTTCATACAACACTCGGTGGTTGAGAAAACCCTGAGTGAAGAACTGGCCCTGGCTCTGCACAATCCCGGCCTTGGGCTCCAACGCCCCATAGACCACCCGGGCAATCCGCGAGTGCACGATCAACCCGGCGCACATGCTGCACGGTTCCAGCGTGACGTAGAGCGTGCTGCCCGTCAGGCGATAGTTGCTGACGGCCTGGGCGGCGGCACGGATGGCGACCATCTCGGCATGGGCGCTGGGGTCGCTGCCACTGATCGGGCAATTGAAGCCGCGACCGATGATTTCACCGTCCTGTACCACGACCGCGCCGACCGGCACCTCTCCCAGGGCCGCACCCTGGGCCGCGAGTGCCAGGGCTTCACGCATGAAGTGCTGGTCACGGCTACGGTCGATGATCTGCGTGGGGCGAATCTGACGCATCAGGCCACCTCGATCGCGGCCATCAGGCCGGTTTCCATGTGGTCGATGACGTGGCAGTGAAACATCCATACCCCCGGGTTATCCGCCACCAGCGCGACGCGCGCGCGCTCGTTCTTGCCCAGCAGGTAAGTGTCGGTGAAATACGGGACGACCTTGTGCCGGTTCGAGGCAATGACCTTGAAGCTCATGCCGTGCAAGTGGATCGGGTGTTGGTACTGGGTCATGTTCTTCAATTCGAAAATATAGCTCTGGCCTTTCTTGAGCGTAGCAATCGGCCGGTCCGCGCAGGTCTTGTCCGTGATATCCCAGGCCTGGCCGTTGATCTGCCACAGACTGGGCGGCTTGCCATTGTCGACATCCACCGACACCGAACCCACCCACTCGAAATTGAAGTTGAGTTTCTCGGCAGTGGCCATGTCCGGTTCGGCAATCGGATTGGCCGGTAGCGCGGGAGGCCACTCGGTGGGTGCATCGCTGTTGGCCACCGAACGGAAGGTGCCCAGGCGCACCGGACCGTTGCGCAGCGCCAACTCCTCACCCGCCGCTGGCGCCTTGATCGCCAGGCAAATGCGCATGCCCGGCCCCAGCCAGTATTCCTTGCCCAGCGGGCGCGGTTCGATCGGGTTGCCGTCCAGTGCATAGATCCGGGCTTCGACGCCCGGAATATTGATGCGGTAGGTCAGGGTGTTGTCCAGGTTGAGCAAGCGCACCCGAGTGATCTGCCCGGCCGGCAGCTCGATCACCGCCTGCGGCACACCATTGATGGTCGACAGGCGCCCCGCCGTGCCCCCCCGCGCGGCCTCGCGAGGAATGCTGAAGGGTACGAACGCCCCTTCCTCATCCACATGCCAGTTCTTCAGGCTCAGGGTTTTCTCGTACTTGAAACCGGTGGGCTCACGCTCTTCGACAATCAACGGCCCCACCAGCCCGCGGCCCAGTTCTTCACTGCTGCTGACATGGGGGTGGTACCAGTAGCTGCCGGCGTCCGGCACGCGAAACTTGTAATCGAAGTACTCGCCCGGCAACACCGGCAGCTGCGAAACGTAGGGCACGCCGTCCATTTCCAGCGGCAGGCGGATGCCGTGCCAGTGAATGGTGGTGGCCACCGGCAGGTGGTTGATGAAGCGCACCCGCAGCCATTCGCCCTGGCGTACCCGCAGCTCGGTCCCCGGGGCCGAAGGCCCAAAGGCCCAGGCTTCGGTCTTGTGCCCGGGAACCAGCTCAACGTCCAGAGGCGCTGCGATCAGCTCGTAGTCATGCCCTGCGTTGGCGTCCGCCCGCTTCCCCAGCCAGTAACGCGACGCACCACCGACCCCGACACCTACCACTGCCAGACCGGCCAGACCACCCAGTATTTGTCGACGGGTAAAGGACATGGACTCAACTACCTCACGTATCTGCCGCAGGCGCAGGGCCCGCAAAAGGCGAATACGATACACCCGCAGTTGTGAAAGAAACAGCAAAGCGGACGTGACCACGGGACGCAGGCAAGCCAGACGACCGCCCCCCACAACGCAAAAAGGCCGCATGAACACGAGGTTCACACGGCCTTTTCGATACCGGCAATCAAGCCATCAAGGCTTGCGCGGGATCATTCCCACTCAATGGTCGCTGGCGGCTTGCTCGACACGTCGTAGGTGACGCGGGAGATGCCTTCGATTTCATTGATGATGCGGCCGCTGACGGTTTCCAGCAGTTCGTAAGGCAGGTGTGCCCAACGCGCGGTCATGAAGTCGATGGTTTCCACGGCACGCAGGGCCACGACCCAGGCGTAACGACGGCCATCACCCACCACACCCACCGATTTCACCGGCTGGAACACCACGAAGGCCTGGCTGACCTTGTGGTACCAGTCGGCCTTGTGCAGTTCTTCGATGAAGATATGGTCGGCACGACGCAGCAGGTCGGCGTATTCCTTCTTCACTTCACCGAGGATCCGCACGCCCAGGCCCGGGCCTGGGAACGGGTGACGGTAGACCATGTCGTACGGCAGGCCCAGTTCCAGGCCCAGACGACGAACTTCGTCCTTGAACAGCTCGCGCAGGGGTTCAACCAGCTTGAGGTTCATTTCTTCCGGCAGGCCACCCACGTTGTGGTGCGACTTGATCACGTGGGCCTTGCCGCTTTTCGCGCCAGCCGACTCGATCACGTCCGGGTAGATGGTGCCCTGGGCCAGGTACTTGATGTTGTCCAGCTTGCAGGATTCGGCATCGAACACGTCGATGAAGGTACGGCCGATGATCTTGCGCTTCTTCTCAGGGTCGGACTCGCCGGCCAGGTTACCGAGGAACTGCTCTTCGGCGTTGGCGCGGATCACCTTGACGCCCATGTTCTCGGCGAACATGGCCATCACTTGCTCGCCTTCGTGCAGACGCAGCAGGCCGTTGTCGACGAAGACGCAGGTCAGTTGATCGCCGATGGCCTTGTGCAGCAGCGCGGCAACCACCGAGGAATCCACACCGCCGGACAGGCCGAGCAGTACGTTGTCGGTGCCGACCTGGGCGCGGATGTTGGCAATCGCGTCTTCAGCAATTTTCGACGGGGTCCACAGGGCTTCGCAGCCGCAGATGTCGAGGATGAAGCGCGACAGGATGCGACCGCCTTGCTTGGTGTGGGTCACTTCCGGGTGGAACTGCACGCCGTAGTAGCCGCGCTCGTCGCTGAACATGCCAGCGATCGGGCAGCTCGGGGTGCTGGCCAGGATGTGGAAGTCTTCCGGCATCTTGGTGACCTTGTCACCGTGGCTCATCCATACGTCGAGGCCGAACAGGCCGTCAGCGTCGATGTGGTCTTCGATGCCGTCAAGCAGGCGGCTCTTGCCGACCACATCAACGCGGGCATAACCGAACTCACGCAGTTCGGAACCTTCCACCTTGCCGCCCAGCTGTTCGGCCATGGTCTGCATGCCGTAGCAGATACCGAAGACCGGTACGCCCAGGTCCCATACCGCTTGCGGTGCACGAGGGCTGTCGGCGACGTGTACGGACTCGGGGCCGCCGGCGAGGATGATCCCTTTTGGCGCGAATTCGCGAATCGCTTCGTCGTCCATGTCGAACGGGTGCAGTTCGCAGTACACGCCGATTTCACGCACGCGGCGGGCGATCAGTTGGGTGTACTGGGAACCGAAGTCGAGGATCAGGATGCGGTGAGCGTGAATGTCGAGGGCCATGATTCAGTCTCGTCTAAGTAATTCAGAAACAGTCGTGATTCAGAAACAACTCGGGGCTGAATAGAACAGCCCCGGTTACTTAACTTTTTGCTTGAAGGCTCAACCTACGCGGTAGTTCGGCGCTTCTTTGGTGATCTGCACGTCGTGAACGTGGGATTCGGCCATGCCAGCGCCGGTGATCCGCACGAACTCAGGCTTGGTGCGCATTTCTTCGATGTTGGCGCTACCGGTGTAGCCCATGGAAGAACGCAGGCCGCCCATCAGTTGATGGATGATGGCGCTCAGGGTGCCCTTGTACGGAACACGCCCTTCGATGCCTTCCGGAACCAGCTTCTCGGCGCCTGCCGAGGAGTCCTGGAAGTAACGGTCGGAGGAACCTTGAGCCTGGGACATGGCGCCCAGCGAACCCATGCCACGGTAAGCCTTGTACGAGCGACCCTGGAACAGTTCGATCTCGCCTGGTGCTTCTTCGGTACCGGCGAACATCGAGCCCATCATCACGCAGGAAGCACCGGCCACGATGGCCTTGGACAGGTCACCGGAGAAACGGATGCCGCCGTCGGCGATCAACGGAACGCCAGTGCCTTCAAGGGCAGCGGCGACGTTGGCGATGGCGCTGATTTGCGGCACGCCGACACCGGCGACGATACGGGTGGTGCAGATCGAGCCAGGGCCGATACCGACCTTGACCGCATCCGCGCCCGCTTCGGCCAGAGCCTTGGCGGCAGCGCCAGTGGCGATGTTGCCGCCGATGACCTGCACTTCAGGGAAATTCTGTTTGACCCAGCGAACGCGGTCGATCACGCCTTTGGAGTGACCGTGGGCGGTGTCGACCACCACCACGTCAACGCCGGCAGCGACCAGGGCTGCAACGCGATCGCCGGTGTCTTTACCGGTGCCGACCGCAGCGCCAACGCGCAGACGACCTTGATCGTCCTTGCTGGCCAGCGGGTAAGCCTTGGCTTTTTCGATGTCGTTGACGGTCATCATGCCTTTGAGGGCGAATTTGTCGTCGACGATCAGCACGCGCTCGATGCGGTGCTTGTGCAACAGCTCGCGGGCGTCGTTCTTGTCGGCGCCTTCCTTGACCGTGACCAGACGCTCTTTAGGCGTCATGACTTCACGGACGGTGGCATCCATACGGTTCTCGAAACGCACGTCACGGGAGGTGACAATGCCGACCAGGTCGCCATCGTGCAGTACCGGAACACCGGAGATGTTGTGCATGCGGGTCAGTTCGAACAGCTCGCGCACCGTGGCGTCAGCCTCGATGGTGATCGGGTCCTTGACCACGCCGGCTTCGTAACGCTTGACCTTGCGCACTTCGGCAGCTTGCTGCTCGATGGTCATGTTCTTGTGGATGATGCCGATACCACCTTCCTGAGCCATGGCGATTGCCAGACGGGCTTCAGTGACGGTGTCCATGGCGGCGGAGACCAGTGGAATATTCAGCTCGATGCCACGGGTAAGACGGGTTTTGAGACTGACTTCGTTAGGAAGCACCTCGGAATAACCAGGCACTAAAAGAATGTCGTCGAAGGTCAGAGCTTCTTGGCTGATACGCAGCATCGCGGGGGCTCCCGAGCGGGAAAATGGAAGCGCGCCATTATACTCAGACACCCCCGCGGGCTCAATGTAAAACTCTGTCTATTATTCGCATTGCTGATGTACGGGGATTTCGTTCTTTGTCGGCGCGGCCGAACGCTGCGCCTGCGGGTATTCAGAGTTCGACTTTCACCCAACTCACCGGCAAATCCAGCCACTCGGCAAACTCATCGATAAAACCTTGCTTGAACCCGGCCTCGGCCCAGTTATTGAAGATAAAGCCCAGGTTGGAAAACCCGCACTCCTGCAGGAACAGGAAGCCATTGATGTCATCTTCATGCCCGCATTCGGGGCAGATGAAGTTATCCGTGCGGCCGGGCATCCAGTCTTCCAGGCTTTCGAACAGTGCTTCGCCGATCTCCTTGCGGCATTCGGCACAACCGGCTTCCTCGAGAAAACCCTTGGCCGGGGTATAGATGCAGCGCTTGGTGATGATTTCCAGGCCGTTGACGGGATCACCGAACGGCAGCGCTTCGGGATGCAGCACCACGGCCCGCGCGCCGGGCGCGATGGCATGGGCCATGCGATTGCCGGTACGGCCGCAGGTGGTGAGTGCCTCCTCAATGATGTTCTTGCGCACCAGCCACCGCACAATCGCCCGCGCCCGGGCCTCATGCACGGGCAGGGTAGAGATTTTCGGGACGATGATGCTTTGGGAATTCATGAGGCGGCCTGCGACTTCTAATAAGGATGTGCTGCGGTATTCGACCTGACGCCAGGGCGGTCGGCAGCATAATCCCTGCCCCGCTCAGGTCAAGTACTCAGGTACCGCCCGATCAACGCAATCCCGCTGGCCAGCACCAGCCAGGTGACCAGTCGCACAAAGGCTTCCCGGGACAACTTCATGGTCAACCGTCGACCAATCCACAGCCCCAGCACCATGGCCGGCAACAAACACAGCGCCAACATCAACAAGGGTAGCTCGGCATACACCCCGGCGATCACGAACAGGCTCAAGCGCACCACCGTGCTGCAACTGATCAGCGCACTTTGCGTGGCCCGGGCTTCGTCCTTGGGCAAGCGACTGTTCAGGTAGATGGCATACAAAAAGCCCCCGCTGCCGAACAGCGCGCCAAACATCCCGCCGACCGTGCCCATGGGCATTGCCCAGACGGCGGACAACTGGGCTGGCCGAGCCTTCACCCACAGGCTATAGACTGCATAGACGCTGATGAACAGCCCCATCAATAACAGCAGCAGGTCGGACTTGAGGTTCAACAGGAAGATCACCCCCAGCGTGCAACCCAGTGCCATGCACGGCAGCAGGCGCAGCAGTTCGGGCCTGGCCACGTCCCGGCGCGAGGGCAGCAGATTGCCAAACGCGGCGACGAAATCCAGCAGCACCAGCAACGGCACAATCTTCGACAACGGCATGAACAGAATCAGCACCGGGCCGGCCACCAGTGCCGTGCCAAAGCCGGCGATGCCAAACACGATATAGGCCAGGACAATCCCCGCGCCGATCACCAGCCAATCCACAGAGCCAAACGGCCATTGCTGCAACAACTCGATAACACTCATTGGTTAAACGTCCTGAATCCAAGGTGAAATGACTTTAGCCAGCGACGAGCCTTGCGACTAATATCTTCAGCGCCATCCACCCATCTCGAAAAGGCATGACTCGTGCTCTCCATCCGCCAACTGCGCTACTTCGTCGAAATTGCAGAAACCGGCAGCTTCAGTGCTGCCGCCGAACGATTGTTCGTGGCCCAGTCGGCCCTGAGCCGACAGATCAAGGAGATGGAGAGCCGACTCAACACCCCGCTGTTCGAGCGCACCGCTCGCCAGCCGAGGCTGACCGCCGCCGGCGAAGCCTTTTACCCTCGGGCCAGAGACCTGCTGATCGAACTGGGCAAAGCCAGCGACATGGCAACCCAGGTGGGCACCGGTCAATTGGGCACCTTGCGCCTGAGCCACTCCAGCACCGTCCCTTTGAGCGGCCGGTTACTCAATGCAATCAGTGGCTATCTGGATCACTGCCCCGGCGTCTCCATGGAGATCGTCAAGCTGTCCTCCGAAGCACAACTCGAAGCGCTGGCCGAAGGCCGCCTGGACGTCGGGCTGCTACGCCTGCCAGTGCTGCGCCAGCGCGAAGGGGTGAGCATTGTCCCGCTGTTCAGCGAACGGTTATTGCTCGCCGTTCCCCCCACTCATCCACTGGCTATCCATCACCCCGAGCAGGCCATCGACCTGGCGCAATTGAAGGACGAAGCCTTTATCTCGATCCCCCATCCGCAGCGCGGCGGGCTCAGCTATTTATCCGCCGAGCTGTGCATGCGCCAGGGCTTTTTCCCCAGGGCAGCCCGCGTGGTGTCGCGCAAAACCACCCAGTTGCAGCTGATTCAGGCCGGTTTCGGGATTGCCTTGTTGCCGGAATCGATGCGCGACATCGCGCCAGCCAACATCCGCTTCCTGCCCCTGGCGGATCCGGATTGCCAGAGCACCGTTGCCCTCGCCTTCGCGCAAAATCCCACGGCGCTGGTCCAGCAGTTCACGCAACACTTCACCCAGTCCTGCGCAAGCTTCTGCGGGAATAGCGCCGACCCCGCTCCCTCAAGGGATTTGCGCTGACTCATGGAGATTGATCGCCGAATGCCTTTAAACTGCGCCCCATGATTAAAGATCCCTTTGCAAGACTCGGCCTGGACCGTGAAGTCCTGACCGTCAGCCAGCTCAACGGCCGCGCGCGGGTGTTGCTCGAAGACGTGTTCAGCAACATCTGGGTCGAAGGCGAAATCTCCAACCTCGCCCGTCCGGCGTCCGGCCATGTGTATTTCACCCTCAAGGACAGTGGCGCCCAGGTGCGTTGCGCGCTGTTCCGGCAGAACGCGGCACGGGTGCGCCAGGCGCTGAAGGACGGCCTGGCGGTGAAGGTCCGGGGCAAGGTCTCGCTGTTCGAAGGCCGTGGCGACTACCAGCTGATTCTCGACACCGTGGAACCGGCCGGTGACGGTGCGCTGCGCCTGGCCTTCGATGCCCTGAAGGAAAAGCTCAGCGCCGAAGGCCTGTTCAGCGCCGAACGCAAGGTAGCGCTGCCGGCGCATCCGCAACGCATTGGTATCATCAGTTCGCCCACCGGCGCGGTGATCCGCGATATCATCAGTGTGTTCCGCCGCCGCGCGCCGCACGTGGCATTGACCCTGATCCCTACCGCCGTGCAGGGCCGTGAAGCCACCGGGCAAATTGTCCGCGCCCTGAAACTGGCCGACGCCCGCGGCTTCGATGCCTTGATCCTGGCCCGTGGCGGTGGTTCGCTGGAAGACCTCTGGTGCTTCAACGAAGAAGCCGTGGCCCGTGCGGTGGACGCCTGCGTCACGCCGATCGTCAGCGCCGTCGGCCATGAAACCGATGTGTCGATCTGCGATTTCGTCGCCGATGTCCGCGCCCCCACGCCGTCGGCCGCCGCCGAACTGCTGGCACCGGACTCCAGCGACCTGCTGCACCGAGTCGAAAGCCTGCACCGCCGACTGGTGATGCGCATGCGCGACCGCCTGATGCGTGACCGCTTGCGCCTGGAAGGCATGGCCCGGCGCTTGCGCCATCCCGGCGAACGCCTGCGTCAGCAGGCACAGCGCCTGGACGATCTGGACATGCGCCTGCGCCGCGCCTTCGAGCGCAACCTCACGGCTCGCCGCGAACGCTTGATCCGCCTGGAAACCCGCCTCGCCGGACAGCACCCGGGGCGGCAACTGGCACTCTTGCGCCAGCGCCTGGACAGCCTCGCCGAACGCCTGCCGCGTGCGATGCGCGAAGGCCTCAAGGCGCGACGCCTGCACCTGCAGACCCAGATGCAAACCCTGCATGTCGTCAGCCCTTTGGCGACACTGGGCCGTGGCTACAGCATTTTGCTCGACGAACGCGGTAACGCGATCCGCAGCGCCGCGCAAACCCACAATGGCCAACGCCTGAAAGCCAGGCTGGGCGAAGGCGAACTGCAGGTCCGGGTCGAAGACAACCATCTGACGCCTGTCACCCTTTCTCTACTGGATTGATCCATGCCGCGTTTTTTCAGTGTTCTCGTTCTGCTGTGCCTGACCTTCAACGCCCACGCCGACAGCTACATCACCCGCCTGCTGAACAAGCCGGTTCCCGGAGGTGTTGCGGTGCTCGACCTGGGCACCTCGGCCCAGGCGCCAAAGGCCAGTTACCAGGGCAACCCGGTGCTGGTGGTCAAGGAGCAGAACAACTGGCTGGCGATTGTCGGCGTGCCCCTGACGGTCAAACCCGGTACCCAGCAAATCAGCAGCGGTGACCGCGCCCTGAGCTTCACTGTCGGTACCAAGCAATACCCGGAGCAACGCATTACCCTGAAGAACACGCAGCAGGTCAACCCGAACCCGGCCAATCTCAAGCGCATCGAGGGTGAACTGGCCGAGCAACTCAGCGCCTACCGCACCTTCAGCCCGAACATTCCGAGCAACCTGCTGCTGGACAAACCGGTCAACGGGCCGCTATCGAGCAAGTTCGGCGTGCGCCGCTTCTTCAACGGCGAAGAGCGTAATCCCCACGCTGGCCTGGACTTCGCAGTGCCGGCCGGCACCCCGATCAAGACCCCTGCGGGCGGCAAGGTGATCCTGATCGGCAACTACTTCTTCAACGGCAACACGGTCTTCGTCGACCACGGACAGGGCTTTATCAGCATGTTCTGCCACATGTCGAAAATCGACGTGAAAGTCGGCCAGCAACTGGCCCGCGGCGGTATCGTCGGTAAAGTCGGCGCCACCGGCCGCGCCACCGGACCACACATGCACTGGAACGTCAGCCTGAACGATGCTCGTGTGGACCCGGCGATTTTCATTGGTGCGTTCCAGCCATAACCCGCCCACAGGGATTGCGCATGACGAACGGTCTGCGCAATACCCAGCAACATTTCCACATAATCCACGAATAAAATCTCGCGAAAAACGACTTTTCGAGTATTCCTCTCAAAGTTTTTCGACTGCTTGCCATCCTTCCTCGCCGCGGTTAGGGTTGAAGGCATGAAAACCTCTCACACCCTCATTCAGCTTCGCCAGCACCGCAGCCTGTGCCTCGTCAGCGCACGACTGCCGGGCTGAATCGCAGTGCCTCGCCCCCGGTTTTATCCCACGTATTTTTGATCCACCGGCAGGCCGCCACTTTTCGGCCAACAGAATAAGGACTTCCCAGATGAGCATGCTCAAAGACCCGTCTTCCAAATACCGCGCGTTCCCGACCATCGACATTGCGGATCGCACCTGGCCGTCGAAGACCATCACCGCCGCGCCGATCTGGTGCAGTTCCGACTTGCGCGACGGCAACCAGTCGCTGATCGAGCCAATGGACGCGGTGAAGAAGCTGCGCTTCTGGAAAACCCTGGTGTCGGTGGGCGTCAAGGAAATCGAAGCCTCCTTCCCGGCAGCCTCGCAAACCGACTTCGACTTCGTGCGAACCCTGATCGAAGACGGCCACATCCCGGACGACACCACCATCCAAGTGCTCACCCAGGGCCGTGAAGACCTGATTGCGCGCACCTTCGAATCCCTTCGCGGGGCGAAAAAGGCCATCGTTCACCTGTATAACGCGACCTCCCCTTCCTTCCGCCGGATCGTCTTCAACCAGGACAAGGACGGCGTCAAGGAAATCGCGGTCAGCGCGGCCAAGCTGTTCGTCAAGCATGCTGCCCAGCAGCCGGAAACCGAGTGGACGTTCGAGTACTCGCCGGAGACCTTCAGCGCCACCGAACTCGAGTTCGCCAAGGAAGTCTGCGACGCGGTGATCGAGGTCTGGAACCCGACCCCCGAACACAAGATGATCCTCAACCTGCCCGCCACCGTTGAGTGCGCCACGCCGAACATCTACGCCGACCAGATCGAGTGGTTCGGTCGTCACATCAACCGTCGTGACAGCGTGATCATCAGCCTGCACACCCACAACGACCGTGGCACTGGCGTTGCGGCCACCGAACTGGGCCTGATGGCTGGCGCCGACCGCGTCGAAGGCTGCCTGTTCGGCAACGGCGAGCGCACCGGCAACGTCGACCTGGTCACCGTGGCCTTGAACCTCTACACCCAGGGCGTCAACCCTGAGCTGGATTTCTCCGACATCGACGGCGTGCGCAAGGTCGTCGAGGAGTGCAACCAGATTGCCGTTCACCCACGTCACCCGTACGTCGGCGACCTGGTCCACACCGCATTCTCTGGCTCGCACCAGGACGCTATCCGCAAGGGCTTCGCCCAGCAGCAACCGGACGCCCTGTGGGAAGTGCCGTACTTGCCGATCGACCCGGCCGACATCGGCCGCAGCTACGAGGCCGTGATTCGCGTCAACAGCCAGTCCGGCAAAGGCGGTATCGCCTACCTGCTGGAACAGGAATACGGCATCAACTTGCCACGCCGCATGCAGATCGAGTTCAGCCAGGTGGTTCAGCGCGAAACCGATCGCCTGGGCCTCGAAATGACGGCCCAGCAGATCCACGCCTTGCTGCACAGCGAGTACTTGCAGGCCAACACCCCGTACGCGCTGGTCAGCCATCGCCTGCAGGAAGAGAACGGCCATAGCTCGGTCGAAGTGGAAGTCTCCAGCAAAGGCCAGGGCGAAACCAACCTGCACTGGCGCGGCAAGGGCAACGGTGCCCTGGAAGCCCTGGTGGCCGGCTTGCCGATCCCGGTGGAAATTATGGACTACAACGAACACGCCATCGGCGCGGGCACCAATGCCAAGGCAGCGGCCTACATCGAACTGCGTGTGAACGGCGAACGTGCAGTGCATGGCGTGGGCATCGATGAAAACATCACCACCGCCAGCTTCAAGGCCCTGTTCAGCGCCCTGAACCGCTCGCTGAGCCAGCCACAGGCCAAGGCGGCGTAACACGATAGCCGAAACGCAAAAGGCCCCGGGGTGTGAACCTCGGGGCCTTTTGCGTTGCTGGAGTGTCCCATTGAGACAAGGGAGCTGTTGTGGCGAGGGAGCTTGCTCCCGCTGGGGCGCGGAGCGCCCCCCTCCTCCCAGAGCCATCAGCACATTCCGTCAGAACGAACTCATCGGCTGCCTTGGACCTGCTTTGCAGGTCAGCGGGAGCAAGCTCCCTCGCCACATGGGGTACTACAGGAACTTGAAGGTATCGGCATCCAGATCAGCCGGGAACCGTGTGCGGTAAGCGGCTAGTTCGGCGGCATCCAGCACCACCTTGAACACCCCATCGGCCTCGCCGGCGCTGAGCAGCGTCTCGCCCTGGTAATCCAGCACCTGGCTGTCGCCGGTATAGGCAAAGCCCTTGCCATCGGTGCCAACACGGTTCACTGCTGCCACGTAGCACAGGTTCTCGATCGCCCGCGCCGGCAATAAGCGGTTCCAGTGCTGACGCCGGGCTCCCGGCCAGTTGGCGGTGTACAGCAACAGGTCGGTGTCGTGTGGATCACGGCTCCAGACCGGGAAGCGCAGGTCGTAGCAAATCAGTGGACGCACCCGCCAGCCCTTGAGTTCGAACTGCACCTGACGCTCACCCGGGGTGAAATGGTTGTGCTCGCCCGCCATGCGGAACAGGTGACGCTTGTCGTAGTGCCAAACCTCGCCATCCGGTCGCGCCCACAATAACCGGTTGCGATGACTGCCATCGGCCGCCTGGACGATCACACTGCCGGTGATCACCGCGCCCAGCTTCGCCGCCTGAGCCCGTAACCATTTACTGGTCGGGCCGTTTTCCGCTTCGGCGAGGGTCTCTGACTCCATGGAGAAACCGGTGGTGAACATCTCCGGCAGGATGATCAGGTCCGCGCCGCGTGCCTGCTCCAGCAACGGCTCGAAATGCTCGAGGTTGGCCTGACGGTCATGCCAGGCCAGCGTGGTCTGGATCAGCGCAACATTAAGATTGGGCAAGGTACTCAGATCACGCATAGTTTTTCCGCTGCCTCACGCAGGGTCTCCTCTCGCTTGGCAAAACACAGGCGCACCAGACGCTGTTCCTGCGGTGGATTCTGGTAGAACACCGACACCGGGATCGCCGCCACACCATGCTCGCGGGTCATCCACATCGCCATGTCGACGTCGTTCAGGTCCGGGCGAATCGCGGAATAGTCGACCAGCTGGAAATAGGTGCCGGCGACCTTGGTAAAACTGAAACGCGAAGGCAGGAGCAAATCGCAGAACAGATCGCGCTTGGCCTGATAGAACGCCGGCAACTCCTCGACATGCTCCGGGTGCTCGGCCATGTAGTCGGCCAAGGCGTACTGCAATGGGGTGACACCGCAGAAACTGACGTACTGGTGCACCTTGCGCAGTTCCGCGGTCAATGCCGGTGGCGCGACCACATAACCGGTCTTCCAGCCGGTGACGTGATAGGTCTTGCCAAACGAGCTGACCACAAAGGCGCGTTGATACAGCTCTTCGTGGGCCAGGACACTGACATGGGGCACGCCATCGAATACCAGGTGTTCGTACACCTCGTCGCTGATCACATAGATGTCGCGGTCGCGGATCAGCTCGGCCAGTTGATCCAGCTCGGCACGGGAGATCAGTGCACCGCTGGGGTTATGCGGCGAATTGAGGATGATCATGCGTGTACGCGGGCTCAGCGCTTCGCGCAGCTTCTGGAAGTCGATGGCAAAGTCCTTCACCCCCAGTTGCACATGCACGCAACGCCCACCCGCCAGCTCCACCGAAGGCTCATAGCTGTCGTAGGCCGGGTCGAAGACGATCACTTCGTCGCCGCTGTGGATAACTGCCTGAATGGCGCAGAAGATCGCCTGGGTGGCACCGGGCGTGATGGTCACCTCGGTGTCGGCATCGACCCTGGCACCGTAGCTGCGGGCAATCTTCGCGGCCACTTGCTCGCGCAGCACCGGCAGGCCGGTCATGGGTGAATACTGGTTGTGGCCACTGGCAATATGCCGCCCCACTGCATCGCGCAGGGCCTGCGGGCCATCGAAATCGGGAAATCCCTGGGACAGGTTCAGCGCACCGGTCTGCGCCGCGAGCTGAGACATTTGGGTGAAGATGGTGATGCCGACATTCGGCAGCTTGCTGGTGATCATCGGTGGGCCCCTGCAGGTGAGCTGCAAGTTTCAAGCGGCAAGCCACAAGCGGTCAAGCGTCAAACCTCCAGGCACAAAAAAGGGCCCCGAAAAGGACCCTTTCTTGGTATCGGTGCGAGCTACAAGCTACAGAGCTGAAGCTGGCAAGTTCTTCACTTGCCGCTTACAGCTTACAACTTGCAGCGGCCCTTTTACCTTTTGTCGCGGCGCTTCTTGTCGGCTTTCTTGTGGTGCGACATCAAGCGACGCTTCTTGTTGACCTGACGGTCGGTGAGCGTGTTCTTGTTGGCTTCGTACGGGTTTTCACCCCCCTTGAACTCGATGCGGATCGGCGTACCGACCAGCTTCAAGACACGACGGTAGGTGTTTTCCAGGTAACGGACGTAAGAGTTCGGAACCTTCTCGACCTGGTTACCGTGGATCACGATCAACGGCGGGTTGGCACCGCCCAAGTGGGCGTAACGCAGCTTGATCCGGCGGTTGTTGACCATCGGTGGCGCGTGCTCGCCAACAGCGTCTTCGAGGATCTGGGTCAGGCGGTTGGTCGGCCAGCGAGTGATCGCCGACTTGAACGAGTTCTGTACCGACTGGTACAGGTTACCCACGCCAGTGCCGTGCAGTGCCGAGATGAAGTGGATGTCGGCGAAGTCGACGAAGAACAGCCGACGCTCCAGCTCGATCTTCACGAAGTCACGTTCCGACGGCGTCATGCCGTCCCACTTGTTCAAGGCGATAACGATGGCTCGACCGGCTTCCAGGGCAAAGCCCAGCAGGTTCAGGTCGTGGTCCACCACGCCCTCACGGGCGTCCATCACAAAGATCACCACGTTGGCGTCTTTGATCGCTTGCAGGGTCTTGACCACCGAGAACTTTTCAACTTCCTCGTTGATCTTGCCGCGCTTGCGCACACCGGCGGTGTCGATCAGCGTGTACTTCTCGTCGTTACGCTCGAACGGGATGTAGATACTGTCGCGCGTGGTGCCGGGCTGGTCATAGACGATCACCCGGTCTTCACCGAGCATACGGTTGACCAGGGTCGACTTGCCAACGTTCGGACGACCGATGATGGCGATCTTGATGCCATCTTTTTCGCTCGGGCCAGGAATGCGCACAGCTTCTTCGCCTTCGGCGACGTCGGCGTTCAGGTCCTCTTCTTCGGTGTCACGCGGGAATTCGCTCAGGGCGGCTTCCAGCAGTGTGTTCACACCGCGACCTTGCGCACCGGCAACACCAATGGCGTGGCCCATGCCCAACGGAGCGAATTCAGCACGGGCCATTTCAGGATCGATGTTGTCGATCTTGTTGGCCACCAGCAGGGAGCGTTTGTTGCGCTTGCGCAAGTGCTCGGCAATCATCTGGTCGGCGGCGGTGAAGCCAGCCTTGGCGTCTACCAGGAACAGAACGACATCGGCTTCTTCGATAGCCAGCAGCGACTGCTGGGCCATCTTTTCGTCCATGCCGTGTTCATCACCGGAAATACCACCGGTGTCGACCAGGATGTAGGAGCGCCCTTGCCACTTTGCCTCACCGTATTGGCGATCACGGGTCAGACCGGAAAGGTCGCCGACAATAGCGTCGCGGCTTTTGGTCAGGCGGTTGAACATGGTGGATTTACCGACGTTCGGTCGGCCCACCAGGGCGATTACGGGAACCATGCGGCTCTCCACTTCGTTATTTCAGAAAATACAAAAGCCGCTGCGAGGCAGCGGCTGGTGCTCGGGGCAGCGCCTGCAAGCGCTGCAAACCCCGGAAATCCGGGGCTGCCTGGGGTATTAACCCCAAGCATAGTCCTTACTTGATGGTCAGGGCTTCCAGTTTGCCGCTGTTGCCATACACATAAATCGTGTCACCCACCACCAGCGGACGGGCACGAAGGCCGTCGCTGTCGATGCGTTCACGGCCGACGAAACGACCGTCCACCTGACTCAGCAGGTGCAGGTAACCTTCCAGGTCACCGACTGCAACGTAGCTGGAGAACACTTCCGGAGCCGACAATTGACGACGGGCCAGCGAATCGTTGCTCCACAATGCCGTGGTGGAACGTTCGTCGACGCCTTCAACCGTGCCCGAAGACAGGCTCACATAGACATTACCGAAACCCTGGGCGACACCGGCATAGCTGGAAGCATCACGCTGCCAGAGCTGGCGACCGCTCTCCATGTCCAGCGCCGCAACGCGACCCTGATAGCTGGCGACGTACAGGGTACCGCCAGACAACAGCAGGCCACCGTCGATGTCGACCACACGATCGAGTTCCGAACGGCCTTGCGGGATCGCGACGCGAGTTTCCCACACCGGCACGCCGTTGGAGATGTTCAGCGCCACGACTTTACCGGTCGACAGACCGGCCAGCGCCAGGCGATTGGTCACGATCGGCGCACTGGTGCCACGCAGGGTCAGTACGGCCGGTGTGCTGTCATACAACCAGCGCTGGTTGCCAGTGGCCGCATCCAGGCCGATCAGGCGATCGTCCTGGGTTTGAACCACCACCACGTCACCGTTGTTCGCAGGCGGCGCCAGCACTTCGCTGGTCACACGAGCGCGCCACTTTTCTTCGCCGTTAATGGCGTCCAAAGCGACCACTTCGCCCTTGAGGGTGCCGATCATTACCAGACCGTAACCCACGCCAACGGCGCCGGAAACAGGCAGTTCAAGATCCTTTTTCCACTTGACGTCACCGTTGCCGCGATCCATCGCCACGACCACGCCGCTGACATCGCCGGCATAGATGGTGTTGCCGTCGATCGCCGGCACCAGCATGTTGTAGGTTTCGCCCTGACCGTCACCGATCGAACGGCTCCACTGCTTTTGCAGGACCACTTCTTCCTTGAAGTCGACCAGCTCCGCCGGTGGCAGTTCTTTTTTGCTGTTGCTGCTGCAACCCGCGGCCAGAACGGCCAGAGCCAGCAATGCTGCATGTTTCCAACGGATCACGTCACGCATCCCCTTTGGCCAGGTCGTCCAGTTTGATTTGCAGGCCGCCTACCGCCGCTTCATCCGACAGCGCCGCCTTGGCTTTTTGATACGCCGCGTGGGCTTCGTCGGTACGGCCCAACTGGACCAGCAGGTCACCCTTGAGCTCTTCACGAGTGGCCAGGAATGCCTTGTCCGCATCGCCTTCGAGCAGTTTCAGGGCCTCATCGACCTTGTTCTGCCCTGCCAACACCTGAGCCAGCCGCTGACGCGCCACTTCACCCAGGGCGGCGTTGGCCGGCTTGTCGGCAACGGCCTTGAGTTCGCGTGCAGCGTCATCGAGCTTGCCGCTGTCGACCGCGACTTTCGCCACGAACAGGCTGCCGTACTGCGCGTAGGCAGTGCCACTGAACTCGCTGTTGAGCTTGTTCGACAGGTCCGCGACACGGGCCATGTCAGGCTTGCCGTCCGGGGTCAGCGTGGTTTCCAGCAATTGCTGATAGAGCATCGAGGCACCTTGCGACTGGTTGCCCTGATATTTCTGGAACGCCTGCCAGCCGAACACGATGACCAGCGCCAACAGGCCGCCAGTGACCAGGGGTTTACCGTTGCGCGTCCACCAGTCCTTCAAATCCGCCAGTTGTTCATCTTCGGTACTCGACACCCCAATACTCCTTATTCGCTAAATCGGCTGTTGGACAGCTTCAACCCTGCACGACGCAGGTGGCCAGGTGAGCGGCGAGCGCATCCCAGGCAATGCTTTGTTGTTCGCCCTGGCCACGCAGGGGTTTGAAACCTACCACTTGCTGGGCCATTTCGTCGTCACCCAGGATCAGTGCGTACAGTGCACCGCTCTTGTCGGCTTTCTTGAACTGGCTCTTGAAGCTACCGGCGCCGGCATTCACTTGCAGGCGCAGGTTGGGCAACTGGTCACGCACCCGCTCGCTCAAGGTCAGGCCGGCCAGCTCGGCCGCTTCGCCGAAAGCGCACAGGTAGACATCGACCTGACGAGAGATTTCCTGCGGGATCTGCTCCAGGGTTTCCAGCAGCAGCACCAGGCGCTCGATACCCATGGCGAAACCAACGCCCGTGGTCGGCTTGCCGCCCATCTGCTCGACCAGGCCGTCGTAACGGCCGCCCGCGCACACAGTGCCCTGGGCACCCAGCTTGTCGGTGACCCATTCGAAAACGGTCTTGCTGTAGTAATCCAGCCCGCGCACCAGCTTCGGGTTGATCACGTAAGGAATGCCGGCGGCGTCCAGGCGAGCCTTGAGGCCTTCGAAGTGAGCGCGCGACTCCTCGTCGAGGTAGTCGGCCATCTTCGGCGCATCGACCAGTACCGCCTGGGTATCGGCGTTCTTGGTGTCGAGTACCCGCAGCGGGTTGGTTTTCAGGCGGCGCTGGCTGTCTTCGTCCAGTTGGTCCAGGCGGGCCGACAGGTACTCGACCAGGGCCTCGCGATAACGACCACGGGATTCGCTGGTACCCAGGCTGTTGAGCTCGAGCTTGACCGCGTCACGAATGCCCAGCTCGCCCCACAGGCGCCAGGTCAGCACGATCAGCTCGGCATCGATGTCCGGACCATCGAGGTTGAAGACTTCAACGCCGATCTGGTGGAACTGGCGGTAACGGCCTTTCTGTGGACGCTCATGGCGGAACATCGGGCCGATGTACCAGAGTTTCTGCACCTGGCCACCGCCCGTGATGCCATGCTCCAGCACCGCGCGCACGCAGGCCGCCGTGCCTTCGGGGCGCAGGGTCAGCGAGTCGCCGTTGCGGTCCTCGAAGGTGTACATCTCTTTTTCGACGATGTCGGTCACTTCACCGATGGAGCGCTTGAACAGCTCGGTGAACTCGACGATCGGCATGCGGATCTGCTTGTAACCGTAGTTATCCAGCAGACGCGAGACGGTGCCTTCGAAATGACGCCACAGCGGGGTCTGTTCGGGCAGGATGTCGTTCATGCCACGAATGGCTTGCAGAGACTTGCTCACAAAAATTCCTTAATTCGTTCGATCAGCCGCGAGCGATGAGCGCTGCGTCAGCTTCGACCTTTTCGGCCGCTTTCTCGCGGATCAAGCGTTCAAGCTCATCCACGAGATTGTCATTCGTCAGTTTCCGCGACGGCTTGCCGTCGATGTAAATCAGGTTCGGCGTACCGCCGGTCAGGCCAATATGGGCCTCTTTGGCTTCGCCAGGACCGTTGACCACGCAACCGATGACCGCCACATCCAGCGGCACCAGCAGATCCTCGAGGCGCCCTTCCAGCTCGTTCATGGTCTTGACCACATCGAAGTTCTGCCGCGAGCAGCTCGGGCAGGCGATGAAGTTGATACCACGGGAACGCAGGTGCAGGGATTTGAGAATGTCGTAGCCGACTTTCACTTCCTCGACCGGGTCGGCCGCCAACGAGATGCGGATAGTATCGCCAATCCCTTCGGCGAGCAGCATACCGAGGCCCACGGCGGATTTCACTGTGCCTGAACGCAAACCGCCGGCTTCGGTGATACCCAAGTGCAGTGGCTGCACGATTTCCTTGGCCAGCAGACGGTAGGCTTCAACGGCCATGAACACGTCGGAGGCCTTCACGCTGACCTTGAAGTCCTGGAAATTCAGGCGCTCAAGGTGCTCGACGTGACGCAAGGCCGACTCCACCAGCGCGGCCGGCGTTGGCTCGCCATATTTCTTTTGCAGGTCTTTTTCCAGGGAACCGGCGTTCACCCCGATACGGATCGGGATCCCGCGGTCGCGGGCCGCATCGACCACCGCACGCACACGGTCTTCGCGACCGATGTTGCCCGGGTTGATCCGCAGGCAATCAACGCCCAGTTCGGCCACGCGCAAAGCGATCCGGTAGTCGAAGTGGATGTCGGCAACCAATGGCACCTTGACCAGTTGCTTGATGCGACCGAAGGCTTCGGCGGCATCCATGTCCGGAACGGAAATCCGCACGATATCGACGCCAGCCGCTTCCAGGCGATTGATCTGGGCCACGGTGGCGGCCACATCGTTGGTATCGCTGTTGGTCATGCTCTGCACAGCGATAGGCGCATCACCGCCCACCGGTACCGAACCGACCCAGATTTTGCGGGATTCGCGACGTTTGATTGGAGATTCGCCGTGCATGACTTATTGACCCAACTTCAGGCGAGCAGTCTCGCCACTGGTGAACGGAGCGACATCGACCGCTTGCCCGTTGTAGCTGATCTGCGCGCCACGGGCAAAGCCCAGGCGTACTGCAAAGGGTGGCTTACCGCTGAGGTCGACGACCTCGCCTTTACGCTTGAGACCGCTCAACAGCACTCTGCCGTTGCCATCGGTGACTTGTGTCCAGCAGTCGGCCACGAACTGGATCCGCACCTGACCGGCGCCGGCTACCGGAGCAGTCGGTGCTACCGTCGGGGCAGCAGGGACTACCGGGACTACCGGGGCTGCCGCGACAGGCGCCGGAGCAACGGCGGCGACGGCCACGACCGGGGCGACTGGTGCCACAGGCGCCACGACAACCGGAGCGGCCGGCGTCACAGACGGGGCTGCCTGGGCCGGTACCTGGGTGTTTTCCTGGACCTCGTCAGTTGTTGCGGCCTCAGGCAATTCCAGCGGTGTGGTGCTTTCAGTCTGGGCTTGTGCCACCGCCTGATCTTCCGGCTCGTCGAGCGGGTGGATCTGCGTGGTGCCATCGGCGCCTTCGACTTCAACATGCTCGGGGTTCAAGCCGATCAAGTCCTTGGTGCGCAGCGAGGTTTGATCCTGCCACCAGACAAAACCGCCACCCACGACGGCGATCAGCAACAACAGGCTGACAATGCGCAAAATGGTGTGGGAAACGCGGCTTGGCTCTTCGATGCGACCCAGGCTGTGTACGTTGCTGCCTTTGGCATCGGTGCCGGTGTGCTGGTCGAATTGTTGAACCAGGACGGCCTGGTCCATGTCGAGCAGTTTGGCGTAAGCGCGGATATAGCCACGGGCAAAGGTGTGCCCTGGCAGCTTGTCGAACGCGCCGGCTTCCAGATTGCTCAGGGAAATCACGGTGAGATTGAGCTTCAGAGCCACTTCGCTCAGCGACCAACCATTGCTTTCACGCCCCTGACGCAGGGTCTGGCCAGGGTTTACGCGAGTCGCTGCTACAACTTCGGGATGCGCCGCTTTCATCATTGCTCCGACAGGTATTGCTGATATTCCGGTGTACCGGGATAGAGTCGTTTTAATTGCAGACCTAAACTGGCGGCCTTGTCACGATCGTCGAACACGCCGGCCAGCCGAACGCCGAGCCATAGACTACGTGCATTTTGCTCCGCGAGCAGGCTAAAACGGTCGTAATAGTCACGCGACGGCACATAATGCCTGTCTTCGAAGGACAACTCAGCCATTTCCAGCAATGCTCGGGGTTGTTGACGATTCAGGCGCAGGGCTTTTTCCAGTTGCTGCCGGGCCAGGTCGCGCTGCCCCAGCATCGCGGCGGTCATGCCCAGGTTCTCGAACACCCGCGAACGTCCAGGGTAAAGGCTATCGGCGGCGGCTTGTTCAAAGCGCTCGTAAGCTTCTTTGTAACGTTTCTCTTCAAAGAGAAAGCTGCCGTAGTTGTTCAGGATACGCGCATCACCCGGACGGGCTGCCAGGGCCTTGCGAAAATGCCGGTCAGCCAGTTCAGGTTCCATTTCGACCTGAAACACCAGGCCCAGGGCCGCATTGGCCTCGGCGTCCGAGCCATCGAGCTCCAGCGCCTTCTTGAGCGGTACCTTGGCCTGCTCGGCCATGCCCTGTTGCAGATACCCCATGCCCAATTGCACGTAGGCAGTGCGCGCCTCGTCACGGCCCTTGCTGGTTTTCATCGGGTCGAAGTCACCCGACAAAACACAGCCAGCCGACAGGCTGGCAAACAGCAAGAGCAGCGCAACGCGCAGGGACATAGAGATCCTCTCTTAGGTACGATTCGCAGCGTCTTGCGCCATATCGCTGTCGGCGCTCAACTCACGCACGGCAATATAACGTTCGCTACGACGGGTGCGATCCAGCACCTGCCCTACCAATTGACCACAGGCCGCATCGATGTCTTCGCCGCGCGTGGTACGCACGGTGACGTTGAAGCCTGCGTGATGCAGTTGATCCTGGAAACGCCGGATGGCGTTGTTGCTCGGACGCTCGTAACCGGAATGCGGGAACGGGTTGAACGGGATCAGGTTGATCTTGCACGGGATGTTCTTGAGCAACTCGATCATTTCAACCGCGTGCTCGACCTTGTCGTTGATGTCCTTGAGCAAGGTGTACTCGATGGTCAGCACGCGCTTTTCGCCCAGGGACGACATGTAGCGCTGGCACGACTCGAGGAGCATCTTAAGCGGATACTTCTTGTTGATCGGCACCAATTGGTTACGCAATGCGTCGTTTGGTGCGTGCAGGGACAACGCCAGGGAGACGTCGATGTGCTTGGACAGCTCATCGATCATCGGCACCACGCCCGAGGTGGACAGGGTCACGCGGCGCTTGGAGATCCCGTAGCCCAGGTCATCCATCATCAGATGCATGGCGGCCACGACGTTGTCGAAGTTCAGCAGCGGCTCACCCATGCCCATCATCACCACGTTGGTGATGGCACGGTCGACGGTTGCCGGGACGCTGCCAAAGGATTTGTTGGCAATCCACACCTGGCCGATGACTTCGGCGGCGGTGAGGTTGCTATTGAAGCCTTGCTTGCCGGTGGAGCAGAAACTGCAGTCCAGGGCACAGCCTGCCTGGGACGAAACGCACAAGGTGCCACGTTTGCCCTGGGGAATGTACACGGTCTCGACGCAGCTACCGGACGCCACGCGCACCACCCACTTACGGGTGCCATCGGTGGAGATGTCCTCGCTGACCACTTCGGGGCCGCGGACTTCAGCAATGGCCTTGAGCTTGTCGCGCAAGGCCTTGCTGACGTTCGTCATGGCGTCGAAATCATCGACACCAAAGTGGTGAATCCATTTCATTACCTGACCGGCACGGAAACGCTTCTCCCCGATTGAGTCGAAGAATTTTTCCATTTCCTGTTGAGTCAGACCCAGCAGGTTGGTTTTTACAGTCGATGTAGTCATGGATTCACCTTCACTCTTAAGCAATGCTTAGCGAGTGGTTACTTCAGTAGCTGCGAAGAAGTACGAGATTTCGCGAGCAGCAGCGGCTTCGGAGTCCGAACCGTGTACAGCGTTGGCGTCGATGGAATCAGCGAAGTCAGCACGGATGGTGCCGGCAGCAGCTTCTTTAGGGTTGGTAGCGCCCATCAGCTCACGGTTCAGAGCGATAGCGTTTTCGCCTTCCAGAACCTGGACAACAACCGGGCCGGAGATCATGAAAGCAACCAGGTCGCCGAAGAAACCACGAGCGCTGTGCTCAGCGTAGAAGCCTTCAGCTTCAGCCTTGGACAGTTGCTTCAGTTTCGAAGCTACAACGCGCAGGCCAGCTTTTTCGAAACGAGTGGTGATCTCGCCGATAACGTTTTTTGCAACAGCGTCAGGCTTGATGATGGAGAAAGTACGTTGAACAGCCATGGTGTAACTCCAGAAACGGTAATTTGCGAAAAATTAAACCCGCGAATTATACGCGGGTTCTTTGGTATTGCCTAACAGCGTACGGTGCGTTCAGTCGGCTTCTTCGATCCAGGCCGCTTGAATCGCTTCAAGCACCTTCTCGCCACCGCGGGTGGGGTCATCACTGAACTCCGGCAATGCCAGCACCCATTGGTGCAGATCGACGAAGTTCACGTAACGCGGGTCCACATCCGGTTTGGATTCAGCCAGCTGGATCGCGATTTCCAGCACATCAACCCATTTAAGACTCATGACAATTCCTTGAATCAGTGCGGCGCTTCGGCAGCATGGTTGAGCGAGTATTTCGGGATTTCGACAGTCAGGTCTTCGGTCCCGACCTTGGCCTGACAGGCCAGGCGCGACACGGCTTCCAGCCCCCAGGCCTTATCAAGATAGTCTTCCTCCAGCTCGTCAGCCTCTTCCAGAGAGTCGAAGCCTTCGCGAATCAGGCAGTGGCAGGTGGTGCAGGCGCAGACGCCGCCACAGGCACTTTCCATCTCGATATGGTGCTCATGAGCCAGTTCGAGGATGGACACACCGGTCTCAGCCTCCACAACCATGCCGTCCGGGCAAAACTTTTCGTGTGGCAGAAAAATGACCTGCGGCATCGTTATTCCTCAATCTCATTCAGGTTGCGCCCCGCCAGAGCGGCTTTCACCGTCGAGTCCAGGCGGCGGGCAGCAAAAGCATCGGTCACTTGCGACAGACGCTTGGTCTGCTGCTCGATGGCATAACCATCGGTACCTTTCATCAGCTCGGCCAGTTCTTGCATCTGCAGTTCGATGACCATGCGTTCTTCGGCGTCGAGCAGACGATCACCGTCCGCATCGAGGGCGCCCTGCACCGCTTCGATCAAGCGCTGGGCATCGACTTGCTGCTCACGCAGCACACGGGCGACCTTGTCGTCGTTGGCGTGCTGGAACGAGTCCTTGAGCATGCGGGTGATTTCGCCGTCGGTCAGGCCGTAGGACGGCTTGACCTGAATGCTCGCCTCGACGCCCGAACCCAACTCACGGGCCGAAACGCTGAGCAGGCCATCGGCGTCGACCTGGAAGGTCACGCGAATCTTCGCCGCACCCGCGACCATGGCCGGAATACCGCGCAACTCGAAGCGCGCCAGCGAGCGGCAATCGCTGATCAGCTCGCGCTCGCCCTGCAGCACATGAATCATCATGGCCGACTGGCCATCTTTATAGGTCGTGAAGTCCTGGGCCCGCGCGACCGGGATGGTGGTGTTGCGTGGAATCACCTTCTCCATCAGGCCGCCCATGGTTTCCAACCCAAGGGACAACGGAATCACGTCAAGCAGCAGCAGCTCGCCACCATCGCGCTTGTTGCCGGCCAGGGTATCCGCCTGGATCGCAGCACCGATGGCCACTACTTGATCCGGGTCGATTTCGGTCAACGGCTGACGACCGAACGCCTCGGCCACGGCCTGGCGCACACGGGGAACGCGGGTCGAACCGCCCACCATCACCACCGCATGCACATCATCCAACTCGATACCGGAGTCGCGAACGGCACGACGGCAAGCCTTGAGGCTGCGGGCGACCATGGGCTCGATCAGCGCATCGAAAGCTTCACGGGTCAGTTCGGCTTTCCAGTCACCGTAAGCGACTTCGACCACCGCGGCGTCCGTCAGGGCTTCCTTGGCCGCGCAAGCGGTTTGCAGCAAGTGGCGCTGCGTGCCCGGATCGAGATCGGCGGACAGACCGGCGCACTCGATGATCCAGCCGGCAATCGCGTGATCGAAGTCATCGCCACCCAGGGCGCTGTCGCCACCGGTAGCCAACACCTCGAACACACCACCGGTCAGGCGCAGAATCGAAATATCGAAAGTGCCGCCACCCAGGTCATAAATGGCGACCAGGCCTTCGGCCTGCTGGTCCAGACCATAGGCCACCGCTGCCGCGGTCGGCTCGTTGAGCAAGCGCAGCACGTTCAGGCCGGCCAGCTTGGCCGCGTCCTTGGTGGCCTGGCGCTGGGCATCGTCGAAATAGGCCGGAACGGTGATCACCGCACCGACCAGCTCGCCACCCAGGGTCGCCTCGGCGCGCTGACGCAGCACCTTGAGGATGTCGGCGGAGACTTCGACCGGGCTTTTCGGCCCCTGCACGGTGTCGATGAACGGCATGTGCGACTCGCCGTCGACGAAGCGATACGGCAGTTGCTCGCCCAGCTGCTTGACGTCGGACAAACCACGACCCATCAAGCGCTTGACCGACAACACCGTGTTCAACGGATCGGCAGCGGCCGCCAGCCTGGCGGACTCGCCCACCTCGACACGGTCGGCGTGATAGCGCACCGCAGACGGCAGGATGACCTGCCCGGCAGCGTCGGCCAGAGGTTCGGAAAGACCACTGCGCAATGCAGCGACCAGCGAATTGGTAGTGCCCAAGTCAATCCCCACAGCCAGGCGACGCTGGTGCGGTTGAGGACTTTGGCCGGGTTCGGCGATCTGCAGTAGGGCCATCGTAATCAGGACTTATCTGTATATCAGGCGTGCAACCTTGGCGGCACTGGGTTAATCGTCGAGGCGCTCTTCTAACTGGCGCACTTCGTAAGTGAGCTTGTCCAGGAACTGCATGCGCCGCATCAGGCGTTCGGCCCGTTCACGTTGCACGGCATCGTTCCAGCAAGCTGCGAAGCTTTGGTTCAGTTCATCCTGGGCGACTTTCAGGCGGCGCTTGAACGCGGCAACGCCATTCAGGTCAGCACTGTCCTGCAGGTCTTCGAGCTCTTCACGCAACTCCATCTGCTGCAGAAGAAACTCCGGATCATGCACCGTGACCTCCAGCGGCAGCTCGCCACCATTCAAGGCGAGCAAGTAACGCGCGCGCTTGGGAGGACTCTTGAGCGTCTGGTAGGCCTCGTTGAGGCTCGCGGATTTCTCTAGCGCCAGCCGCTGCTCACGCTCGGAAGCGTCGGCAAAGCGGTCTGGATGGACGCCGCGCGCCAACTCACGGTAGCGCGTAGCCAACTGGTCGAGGTCCAGGTTGAAGCTCGGTTGCAGCTCAAACAAAGCGAAATGACAAGGAGTACCCACGAGCAGCCTCAGATGTTGAAGCTTTCGCCGCAGCCACATTCACCGCGCACGTTGGGATTGTTGAACTTGAAGCCTTCGTTCAACCCTTCCTTGACGAAATCGAGCTCGGTGCCGTCAAGGTACGCCAGGCTTTTCGGATCGATGATCACTTTCTCGCCGTGACTTTCGAATACCTGATCGTCCTCGCCAACCTCATCGACAAACTCCAGCACGTAGGCAAGGCCGGAACAGCCCGTGGTGCGAACACCCAGGCGAATCCCATCACCCTTGCCGCGCCCGTCGAGGGAGCGGCGCACGTGTTGAGCAGCCGCTTCTGTCATGCTGATAGCCATCGGTGACTCCTTACTCGTCGCCAAATCTTGAAAGTCAGATCAAGCCTTTCTTCTGCTTGTAATCGCGAACAGCGGCCTTGATGGCGTCTTCAGCGAGAACCGAGCAGTGGATTTTCACTGGCGGCAGGGCCAGTTCTTCAGCCAGCTGGGTGTTCTTGATGGTTTCTGCCTCGTCCAGCGTCTTACCCTTCATCCACTCGGTGGCCAGGGAGCTGGAAGCAATGGCGGAGCCGCAGCCATAGGTCTTGAACTTGGCATCTTCGATGATACCGGCTTCGTTGACCTTGATCTGCAGGCGCATCACGTCGCCGCACGCCGGAGCGCCGACCATGCCGGTGCCGACATCAGGATCTTCCGCGTCCATCTTGCCGACGTTGCGCGGGTTTTCGTAGTGGTCGATGACCTTTTCGCTGTAAGCCATGGTACTTATCCTCACTCATCAGAGAGTCGCTCTTTAGGCCCTGCACGCCTGCATTTCAATGCGCGTGACAGGACCCGTGTGCGGCGACTTATATATCAGTGTGCCGCCCACTCGATCTTCGAAATGTCGACGCCGTCTTTGTACATGTCCCACAGCGGCGACAGAGCGCGCAGCTTGGTGACGGCCTCGCAGACTTTCTGCGCGGCGTAATCGATTTCTTCTTCGGTGGTGAAACGGCCGAAGGTGAAGCGGATCGAGCTGTGTGCCAGTTCGTCGTTGCGGCCCAGGGCGCGCAGTACGTACGAAGGCTCAAGGGACGCCGAGGTGCAGGCCGAACCGGACGACACCGCCAGATCCTTGAGCGCCATGATCAGCGACTCGCCTTCGACGTAGTTGAAGCTCAGGTTCAGGTTGTGCGGTACACGGGCAGTCATGCTGCCGTTGACGTACAGTTCTTCGAGGTCTTCGACCTGCTTGAAGAAACGGTCGCTCAAGGCTTTGATACGAACGTTTTCGGCAGCCATGTCTTCCTTGGCCACGCGGAATGCTTCACCCATGCCAACGATCTGGTGGGTCGCCAGGGTGCCGGAACGCATGCCGCGCTCGTGACCGCCGCCGTGCATGGTCGCTTCCAGGCGAACACGCGGCTTGCGGCTCACGTACAGCGCGCCGATGCCTTTTGGACCGTAGGTCTTGTGCGCCGAGAACGACATCAGGTCGACTTTCAGCTTTTGCAGGTCGATTTCGACCTTGCCGGTGGACTGCGCGGCGTCGACGTGGAACAGGATGCCCTTGGAGCGGGTCAGTTCGCCGATGGCCGCGATGTCGTTGACGGTGCCGATTTCGTTGTTCACGTGCATCACCGACACCAGAATAGTGTCATCGCGCAGCGCGGCTTCGATCATCTCGGGCGTCACCAGGCCATCTTCACGCGGGTCAAGGTAAGTCACCTCGAAACCTTCACGCTCCAGCTGGCGCATGGTGTCCAGGACCGCCTTGTGCTCGATCTTGGTGGTGATCAGGTGCTTGCCCTTGCTGCCGTAGAAATGCGCGACACCCTTGATTGCCAGGTTGTCGGACTCGGTGGCACCGGAGGTCCAGACGATTTCACGCGGGTCGGCGTTGACCAGGTCAGCGACCTGGCGGCGAGCGTTTTCGACCGACTCTTCGGCCTTCCAGCCGAACACGTGGGAACGGGACGCCGGGTTACCGAAGTTTCCGTCGACCAGCAGGCATTCACTCATTTTTTGCGCGACACGCGGATCAACCGGGGTGGTCGCAGAGTAATCAAGGTAAATCGGCAATTTCATGGACTATCTCCTAAATCAGGCTGGCTGGCGTGCCGCTAGCTCTTGGGCTGTCATTCGACGGCGGACGCTTCAATCTTGTCCAGACGCGGCGCCTTGCTGTTGCAACGACGCTGGTCCTGACGCTGGGCTACTTCTTGTACCTCACGGCGAGTGACAAGATCAGCCAAGCTGATACCGCTGAGAAATTCGTGGATTTGCAGGCTCAGATCGCACCACAAGTGGTGGGTCAGACAGGTGTCGCCACCATGGCAATCACCCAGCCCCTGGCATTTGGTTGCATCGACCGATTCGTTCACCGCATCAATGACCTGAGCCACCTGGATCCCCTGCATATCACGCGACAGCTGGTAGCCGCCGCCTGGACCGCGAACACTGGACACCAGGTTGCTGCGGCGCAACTTGGCGAAAAGCTGTTCGAGGTAGGACAGGGAAATGCCTTGGCGCTCGGAGATATCAGCCAGGGACACCGGCCCATGCTGCGCGTGCAACGCCAGGTCAAGCATGGCGGTGACAGCGTATCGGCCTTTTGTAGTCAGTCGCATGGACAATTACCACGGAGTTTCGGGATGGGGACGAGTATGCAATTCCCGAGTATTTAAGTCAACTATAAGACCTAGTACTTTAGTCAGGTTTACCCGCAAAAGAGCGCGCGCACTATAGCAAAGTCCGCGGCTTAATGGCACACCCGCGAGGCACACCACACAGCCGCGACACAAACCACGCCATCAGCTCGCCTGGCTTTCATCCTTGCCCTTCACGCAGGCGAAGTCTTCCTCGCGCAGTTCAGGCAGGTCCTTGGCACAGTACGGGCTACCCAGGTCCTTCAGCGCGCCGCACATATCCTCCAGCCGACCGTCCACCGCCTGCAGGTGATCCAGCAACTGACCGATGGCACGCGCCACCGGGTCCGGCATGTCTTCGCTGACGCCATAAGCGTCGAACCCAAGCTTCTCGGCCATGGCCTTGCGCTTGGCTTCCTGTTCGTCGTCAGACTTGACGATGATCCGCCCGGGAATCCCGACCACCGTCGCCCCCGCCGGCACCGCCTTGGTCACGACGGCATTGGAGCCGACCTTGGCCCCGGCGCCCACCGTGAACGGCCCCAGCACCTTGGCGCCCGCCCCCACCACCACGCCATCTTCCAGCGTCGGGTGGCGCTTGCCTTTGTTCCAACTGGTGCCGCCCAGGGTCACGCCCTGATAAAGGGTGACGTCATTGCCGATTTCAGCGGTTTCGCCGATGACGATGCCCATGCCGTGGTCAATAAAGAAGCGCCGACCGACCTTGGCGCCCGGGTGAATCTCGATCCCGGTCAGCCAGCGACCGAAGTTCGACACCAGTCGCGCCAGCCACTTCCAGCCCATGCCCCACAACGCCGACGACAGGCGATGAATCCAGATCGCGTGCATGCCCGGGTAGCAGGTCAGCACCTCAAACGCATTACGCGCCGCCGGGTCGCGGTGGAAAACGCTCTGGATATCTTCACGCAAACGCTCGAACATCATTAATCCTTCCGTTTAAGGAGCTCACCACGGGCCGCTTTCTGGGTTTCCGTGAGGATGCCACGCAAAATATTCATTTCCGCCCGGCTCACCGAGCTTCGACCGTACAACCGACGCAGGCGCGCCATCAAGTGCCGTGGTTTTTCCGGATCGAGAAACTCAATGGCCACCAGGGTCTGCTCCAGGTGCTCATAGAATCGCTCCAGCTCATCCATGGTCGCCAGCTCACCGCTTTTGGTGGACGCCACTTCGTCTTTCTCGACCTTGCTCGGCTGGCCTTGTGCCGCCAGCCAGGACATGCGCACTTCATAGCTGAGCACCTGCACCGCCGCCCCGAGATTCAGCGAGCTGAACTCAGGGTCCGAAGGGATGTGCACGTGAAAATGACATCGCTGCAGCTCTTCATTGGTCAGGCCGGAATCTTCACGACCGAACACCAGAGCGATCTCGGCGCCCCGCCCGGCTTCTTCAACCACTTTGCTGCCGCACTCACGCGGATCGAGCAACGGCCAGGGGATGCGACGATCCCGGGCACTGGTGCCCAGCACCAGGTTGCAGCCCACCAGGGCATCTTCCAGGGTGGCGACAACCTGGGCATTTTCCAGAATGTCACCGGCACCGGAGGCCCGCGCATCGGCTTCGTGGTGCGGAAAAATCCGCGGTTCGACCAGCACCAGCCGCGACAGCCCCATGTTCTTCATGGCACGCGCAGCCCCGCCGATATTGCCCGGATGGCTGGTATTGACCAGGACGACACGAATGTTCTGCAGCAAGGGAGGCGCTCTCTGACAGGGGATTTGGCGGCAAATCTTACAGTTCATCCAGGCATCCTGCCTCAAAAATTACTGCCTGGCTTGACCACGCCCGCTGTCGCCATGCCGCACCGATGCTCCACCCGTAGCCCACCATGAATCGTCACGACGCCCTGCCCGAGACTATTGACCGCTCGTCAAAAAGCCCGCGCATTTACGAGGCCGAATGCGAAGTTGAGCCACGAAAGCGAACGTCGTCGTTCATCTGTAGAAACTTTCTGCTAGAATGCTCGGCTTTCTTTAACAACCTTAGGTGACACATCCATGCAGCCCATGCTGAATATCGCGCTGCGCGCCGCCCGCAGCGCCAGTGAATTGATTTTCCGCTCCATCGAGCGCCTGGATACCATCAAGGTCGATGAAAAAGACGCCAAGGACTACGTGTCCGAAGTTGATCGCGCGGCCGAACAGAAAATCGTCGATGCCCTGCGCAAGGCCTACCCGAACCACTCGATCCTGGGCGAAGAGACCGGCATGCACGCCGGCACCGGCATCGAAGGCGAAGAATACCTGTGGATCATCGACCCCCTGGACGGTACCACCAACTTCCTGCGCGGCATTCCGCACTTCGCCGTGAGCATTGCTTGCAAATACCGTGGTCGCCTGGAACACGCCGTGGTCCTGGACCCGGTTCGCCAGGAAGAATTCACCGCTAGCCGTGGTCGTGGCGCCCAACTCAACGGTCGTCGCCTACGCGTCAGCGGTCGCACCAGCCTTGACGGCGCCCTGCTGGGCACGGGCTTCCCGTTCCGCGACGACCAGATGGACAACCTCGACAACTACCTGGGCATGTTCCGCAGCCTGGTTGGCCAGACTGCCGGCATCCGTCGCGCTGGTGCAGCGAGCCTGGACCTGGCCTACGTGGCCGCCGGCCGCTTCGACGCCTTCTGGGAGTCGGGCCTGTCCGAGTGGGACATGGCAGCAGGCGCCCTGCTGATCCAGGAAGCAGGCGGCCTGGTGAGCGACTTCACCGGTGGTCACGACTTCCTTGAAAAAGGCCACATCGTTGCCGGCAACACCAAATGCTTCAAGGCAGTCCTGACGGCCATCCAGCCGCACCTGCCAGCCTCGCTGAAACGTTAAGCGACTGGCACAGAAAGGCACCCTTCTGGGTGCTTTTTTTATGCCTGAAATTCGTACTCAGGAACACCACATCCCACAGGGATGCGTGGCGGCGCGCCAACTCCGCGCACAAAAAAGCACCCTGCAGGGTAATGCCGGTCAGTTAAGAAAAACAAAGCCGAACACGAAACCCGTGGCGAGGGAGCTTGCTCCCGCTGGGCTGCGTAGCAGCCCCAAAAGAGGGCCGCTTTGCGCCCCAGCGGGAGCAAGCTCCCTCGCCACGGTCCTATGTTCGGCTGGTCCTTGACTTAACTGATCGGCATTGCCCCGCAGGGTGCTTCTTGTTGAGCTTGAGTTCAGCGGATCACTGAGCCGGTTCGTTCTGCCCCAGGATCAGCTGACCTTCCTTGTCGACCGGAATCTGGTTGCCCGGATCACGATCCATACGCACCTTGCCTTCCTTGCCGGCCAGCGAATAACGCACGTCGTAGCCTACGACCTTCTCACTGATGTCATTGACCGTGTTGCAGCGGGTTTGCGTGGTGGTGTAGGTATCACGCTCCTGCATGCCCTCCTGCACCTTGTTGCCGGCGTAACCGCCGCCCACCGCACCCGCGACCGTGGCGATCTTCTTACCGCTACCGCCGCCGATCTGGTTGCCCAGCAAACCACCCGCCACTGCACCCAGCACGGTACCGGCGATCTGGTGTTGATCTTTTACCGGCGCTTGCCGGGTAACGGCGACATCCTTGCAGACTTCACGTGGCGTCTTGATCTGTTGTTTGACCGGCTCGACCGCCAACACCTGAGCGTACTCAGGGCCGCTTTTTACCAGCTTATAGGTGGCAACAGCCCCCCCAGCAGTGACAGCGACAGCACCTAGCACCGCACCAACCAGCATCGACTTGTTCACATGAACCTCCTGACCATCACATGCGGGATAAACCCGCGCTTCTCCCAGCCTTGGAGCACAAAAAAAGGCGCGAGTTCAATACTCGCGCCTTTTCAGATATTACCAGAAGGAATGACGCCTCAAGGACGGTCGTCCACTTCCTTCTCGGTGTTGGCAGGAGGAATCAGATCCTCGCTGCTCAGGTTCAGCCAGATCAACACCACGTTGGCGATGTAGATCGACGAGTAGGTACCTGCCAGTACACCGATGAACAGCGCAATGGAGAAGCCGTACAGGTTGTCGCCACCGAAGAACAACAGGGCCGCGATCGCCAGCAAGGTGGAGATCGAGGTTGCCATGGTGCGCAACAGGGTTTGCGTGGTCGAGATGTTGATGTTCTCGATCAGGCTGGCCTTGCGCAGCACCCGGAAGTTCTCACGCACCCGGTCGAACACCACGATGGTGTCGTTGAGCGAGTAACCGATGATCGCCAGCACCGCCGCCAGCACCGTCAGGTCGAAGGTGATCTGGAAGTACGACAGGATACCGATGGTCACGATCACGTCGTGGATCAAGGATACGATCGCACCGACCGCAAACTTCCACTGAAAGCGGAACGCCAGGTAGAGCAGGATGCCGCCCAGCGCCATCAGCATGCCGAGACCGCCCTGGTCGCGCAGCTCTTCACCCACCTGCGGGCCGACGAACTCGACGCGCTTGACCACGGCCGAGTTATCGCCGCCGGCCTTCTGCAGCGCTTCAGCCACCTTTTGACCCAGCAGCGGGTCATCGCCCGGCATCCGCACCAGCAAGTCGGTGGTAGCACCGAAGCTCTGGACCACGGCGTCGTTATAGCCCGACGACGCCAGTTGCTCGCGCACCTTGGTCACATCGGCCGGACGCTCGTAGGTCAGCTCGATGAGCGTACCGCCGGTGAAGTCCAGCCCCCAGTTCATGCCCTTGGTGACGCAGCTGAACAATGCCAGGACCGTAAGGAACAATGTGACGCCGAACGCAACGTTGCGAACGCCCATGAAGTTGATTGTACGTAACATGGCAGCCCCTTAAATCCACAACTTCTTGAAGTCACGACCGCCGAAGATCAGGTTGACCATCGCGCGGGTCACCATGATGGCCGTGAACATCGAGGTAAAGATCCCGAGGGACATGGTCACTGCGAAGCCCTTGACCGGGCCGGTGCCCATGGCAAAGAGGATGCCGCCGACCAGCAAGGTGGTCAGGTTGGCGTCGAGAATCGCAGTAAATGCCCGGCCGAAGCCTTCGTTGATTGCCCGCTGTACCGACATGCCCGCGGCGATCTCTTCACGAATCCGCGAGAAGATCAGCACGTTGGCGTCGACCGCCATACCCATGGTCAAGACGATACCGGCGATACCTGGTAGGGTCAGTGTTGCCCCCAGCAGCGACATCAGAGCCAGCAGCAGCACCATGTTCACCGACAGCGCGACCGTGGCGATCACGCCGAAGAAGCGGTAGATGGCGATGATGAACAGCGAGACAAACAGCATGCCCCACAGCGACGCATCGATACCCTTGGTGATGTTGTCAGCACCCAGGCTTGGACCGATGGTACGTTCTTCAGCAAAATACATCGGTGCCGCCAGGCCACCGGCGCGCAGCAACAGGGCCAGCTCCGAGGATTCGCCCTGACCGGTCAGGCCAGTGATGCGGAACTGGGCACCCAGCGGCGACTGGATGGTCGCCAGGCTGATGATCTTCTTCTCTTCCTTGAAAGTCTGGACCGGCACGTCTTTCTCGACGCCGTTGACCATCTGCTTGACGTAGGTGGTCACCGGGCGCTGCTCGATGAAGATCACCGCCATGCTGCGGCCGACGTTCGAACGGGTCGCACGATTCATCAGCTCGCCGCCGTGACCGTCCAGGCGAATGTTCACTTCCGGCGAGCCTTGCTCACCGAAACCGGCCTTGGCGTCAGTCACCTGGTCACCGGTGATGATCAGCCCACGCTCGATGAGCGCAGGAGGACGATTGCCCTCACGGAACTCGAAGGTTTCGGAAGTGGCTTTCGAAGCACCCGGCTCTGCGGCCAGACGGAACTCAAGGTTGGCCGTCTTGCCCAGGATACGCTTGGCTTCGGCAGTGTCCTGCACGCCTGGCAGCTCGACCACGATGCGGTTGGCACCCTGGCGCTGAACGATAGGCTCGGCTACACCCAGCTCGTTGACGCGGTTACGTACCGTGGTCAAGTTCTGCTTGATGGAGTATTCACGGATTTCCGCCAGCTTGGCCGGGGTCATCGCCAGACGCAGCACCGGCTGACCGTTGAGGTCGGCGGGAACAATGTCGAAATCGTTGAAGTTCTTGCGGATCAGCGTACGGGCCTGTTCGCGGGCTGCTTCATCAGTGAAGCCCAGCTGAATGGCGCCACCCAGTTGCGGCAGGCTGCGATAGCGCAGACGCTCTTTACGCAACAGGCTCTTGACGTCGCCTTCGTAGACTTTCATGCGGGCATCGAGGGCTTTGTCCATGTCCACTTCCAGCAGGAAGTGCACACCACCGGACAAGTCCAGACCCAGCTTCATCGGGTGCGCGCCGAGGCTGCGCAGCCATTGCGGGGTGGTTTGTGCCAGGTTCAGCGCGACAACATAATCATCGCCCAGTGCCTTGCGCACGACGTCCTTGGCTGGAAGTTGGTCTTCCTGTTTGGTCAGGCGTACCAGACCGCCCTTGCCTTTTTCCGCCAGAGTGGCGGCCTTGACGTTGATCCCGGCCTCGTTGAGCGCTTTGCTCACACGATCCAGATCCGCCTGAGTCACCTGCAGCGCAGTACTTGCACCACTGACCTGAATGGCCGGATCGTCAGGGTATAAATTGGGAGCGGAATAAATCAGACCGACCGCCAGCACCGCCAGGATCAGTACGTATTTCCACAGAGGGTATTTGTTCAGCATCACGCCGCCCGCTTATGACGCGGGGCGCCTTGCGCGCCCCGTCGATTGGTAGAAGATGAAACTTAGATCGCTTTCAGCGTGCCTTTTGGCAGCGTGGCAGCGATGGCGCCTTTCTGGAACTTCAGCTCTACCGAGTCAGAAACTTCAAGAACAACGAAATCATCAGCTACTTTGGTGATCTTGCCGGCGATACCGCCAGTGGTCACAACTTCATCACCTTTTTGCAGGCTGCTGAGCAGGTTCTTCTGCTCTTTGGCGCGCTTGGCCTGTGGACGCCAGATCATCAGGTAGAAGATGACCAGGAAGCCGACCAGGAAAATCCACTCAAAGCCGCCGCCCATTGGGCCAGCAGCAGGTGCAGCGGCGTCCGCCATCGCATTCGAGATAAAAAAGCTCATTTAGCACTCCAGTTGCAGAATTAGTGTCTTAAACGTTTTAAAACTCAGTCCAAAGGCGGAACAGGCAACCCGCGCTTGGCATAGAAGGCATCGACAAAGGCGGCCAATGTACCCTGTTGAATAGCCTCGCGCAAACCAGCCATAAGCACTTGATAATGACGCAAGTTATGGATGGTATTGAGCATGCTCCCCAGCATTTCGCCGCACTTGTCCAGGTGATGCAGATAAGCGCGGGAGAAGTTCTGGCAGGTATAGCAATCGCAGGTCGGATCGAGCGGCGAATCATCATGGCGATGGAACGCGTTACGGATCTTCAGCACGCCGGTATCAATGAACAGATGCCCGTTGCGGGCATTACGGGTTGGCATCACGCAATCGAACATGTCCACCCCGCGGCGCACACCCTCAACCAAGTCTTCCGGCTTGCCAACACCCATAAGGTAACGAGGTTTGTCAGCCGGCATCATGCCCGGCAGATAATCCAGCACCTTGATCATTTCGTGCTTGGGCTCGCCCACCGACAGGCCGCCGATGGCCAGGCCGTCGAAGCCGATCTTGTCGAGGCCTTCCAGGGAGCGCATGCGCAGGTCCTGGTGCATGCCGCCCTGAACGATGCCGAACAGCGCCGCCGTGTTGTCGCCATGGGCTTCTTTCGAACGCTTGGCCCAACGCAGGGACAATTCCATGGAAATACGGGCGACGTCTTCATCAGCCGGGTACGGCGTGCATTCGTCGAAAATCATCACGATGTCGGAGCCCAGGTCACGCTGGACCTGCATCGACTCTTCCGGGCCCATGAACACTTTGGCGCCATCCACCGGAGAGGCGAAGGTCACGCCCTCCTCCTTGATCTTGCGCATGGCGCCCAGGCTGAACACCTGGAAACCACCGGAGTCGGTCAGGATCGGGCCTTTCCACTGCATGAAGTCGTGCAGGTCGCCGTGCTTCTTGATCACTTCGGTGCCAGGACGCAGCCACAGGTGGAAGGTGTTACCCAGGATGATCTCGGCACCCGTGGCCTCGATATCGCGGGGCAGCATGCCCTTGACCGTGCCGTAGGTACCCACGGGCATGAACGCCGGGGTCTCGACGGTGCCACGCGGGAAGGTCAGGCGACCACGACGAGCCTTGCCGTCGGTGGCCAAAAGCTCAAAAGACATACGACAGGTGCGACTCATGCTGTTTCCTCAGGGCCCGATTCACTAGGGGCAGTCGGCGCTGGATTACGCGTGATGAACATCGCATCACCGTAGCTGAAAAAGCGGTAACCGTTGTCCACGGCAGCCTTGTAGGCGGCCATGGTTTCGGGATAACCGGCGAACGCCGAAACCAGCATCAACAGCGTGGATTCAGGCAAATGGAAGTTGGTAACCAGGGCATCGACCACATGGAACGGTCGGCCCGGGTAGATAAAGATATCGGTGTCGCCGCTGAACGGCTTGAGCACGCCATCACGGGCCGCGCTTTCCAGCGAGCGCACACTGGTGGTCCCCACGGCCACCACGCGCCCACCGCGAGCCCGGCAGGCCGCGACCGCATCCACCACATCCTGGCCGACTTCCAGCCATTCGCTGTGCATATGGTGGTCTTCGAGCTTCTCGACGCGCACCGGCTGGAACGTGCCAGCGCCGACGTGCAGGGTCACGAACGCAGTCTCGATGCCCTTGGCGGCAATCGCCTCCAGCAACGGCTGATCGAAATGCAGCCCCGCTGTCGGTGCCGCCACCGCGCCCAGGCGCTCGGCGTACACCGTCTGATAACGCTCGCGGTCCGAACCTTCGTCCGGACGGTCTATATAAGGAGGCAGCGGCATATGCCCGACACGGTCGAGCAACGGCAGCACTTCTTCGGCAAACCCCAGTTCGAACAACGCATCGTGGCGCGCCAGCATCTCGGCTTCGCCACCGCCGTCGATCAGGATCTTCGAGCCAGGCTTGGGTGACTTGCTGGAACGCACATGGGCCAGCACGCGATGACGGTCGAGCACCCGCTCCACCAGGATTTCCAGCTTGCCGCCGGAAGCCTTCTGGCCAAACAGCCGCGCCGGAATCACCCGGGTATTGTTGAACACCATCAGATCGCCCGGGAGCAAATGCTCAAGCAAATCAGTGAATTGACGGTGTGCCAGAGCGCCGCTAGGCCCATCGAGGGTCAGCAGGCGACTGCCGCGCCGCTCAGCCAAAGGGTGGCGAGCGATCAGCGAATCAGGGAGTTCGAAAGTAAAGTCAGCAACGCGCATGATGGGGTTCGTCTAGCAGGGCCGGGAAGTCTAGCGGAAATAGTGAAAATAGACCATGAAACCTGATTGACCAACGGTAAACTCGTCTCTATACTTCGCCGCCATTGAGCCCTGATGGCGGAATTGGTAGACGCGGCGGATTCAAAATCCGTTTTCGAAAGGAGTGGGAGTTCGAGTCTCCCTCGGGGCACCATATAGCAGTAGCTGAAAGCCTCTACCAGGCTTTCAGACCCAGAGAAACCGGCCACTTGTGCCGGTTTTTTTGTGCCTGGCTATCTACCCCGGCCTCCCCCTATCCCTGCATCCCTGCTTGTATCCTGAGAAAAATACTGAGCTTTGGGATACAAGGATAAAGCGCGCAGATATCAAGCGCCGCCCTCTCGCTGACATCGTGCTGACAGTAACGGCCGCTACTTTCAGGTTAACTGGAGAGCCGGAAACTGAAGTTAGACCGTGAACATAAAGTGCTCAAGGTGAAGATCGAGCCCCTGCTGAAGGCCTAGCGGGCCGAAGCCGAAGCGATCGACGCGCAGATTGTGAGTGCGCTGGAGGAGCAAGGCATCGCCCGGGAAAAAGTCCGAACGCCGCAGATCGCGAAGCTGGAGGACGCCTGGGACCAACAGGCGCAGGAACTGGTCACCATCGGCAACCAACTGGTGAACCTCGGCTGCGGTCAATCCTTTCGCTTTCTGAAGATCCCCAATATGGCAGACCGTGGGCGCTCAACTCACTATGGCGACCTGCTCGACGACTCGTCGGTACTGCACGGATGAGGCCGGCCAGCGAGGGGCTGAACCCGTACCGGACTTGGGTCGCCAAAACCGTCGAACGACCGTTGTGCAGCGGCTTCGAAACCGTGGAAAAGAAGGCCGTGTTCTGGTCGGTGGTCTGCTGGGAGACGGTCAAGTCAGGCGGTGAGCGGAGTATTGTCCATCCGTTTTCCACCGAGCAACAGGCTCAGTGGGCGGCGCAGGTACTGACCACGCACTACCCCGGCCCAATGTATGCACTGTTACGCCAGATCAGCGAGAAGGATGTCGAGACTGCTCAGATGGAGGTCTTCGAGCGTTCGGTGGTGGATGATGTGGTGGCATTGGAATTGGCCGACAAACACGCCACAGCGCCGGATTAATCCCCTGGCGTTGAGGTGACCGTAGGCCGCTGGGTCAAACCTGGCGGCCTTTTTCATTCGCATATCGTTGCAAACCAAGTCTCTGTTGCATCGACCGGTTGAATCCACAGCCAAAAACGGACGGTCGCTGAGAGGCGAGGTTTTTTACTTCACAACCACGTATTGGTCTGCGCCAACGGAATACTGGTATGGCACGCCACCTGTGATAACAAAGTCCTCCGCAGGAGGATCTATACCGTTGAGGGCTAGAAAATGGATGAGGTAAATACCTGGATTTTCGAGGTTCTGTACAAACGTGATCTCGTAGCTCTCACCTGCTCCAACATTCACGAATCGTAGTGGTGCACGGCTGAGGGTTCCCGCATAGCGACCAGAGAGGAGATTGATTGGTTTCTGGTAGATCGGTCTCCCTTCAACGAAGACAACGGGCACCAGCGTCAAGGCATCATCGTCCAGAGTAACTTTGCTTTCCTTGTTGCCAAGGTTGGAAAGAATCACCTTAACCTGAAGCAGGTTCTGCCCATCCATGAGTGACTGAACCGTTGATTCGACCTTTGCCTGGATATGCGGTTTTTGTGTGGTCTTCTGATCCAACTCTTTCAGTGTGTATTCTGTGACTTCCTTCTCCTTGTTCACATACACGGTGGAGTAATAACCCCACACCGCGACGACAATTGCAGCAATGATCGTCGTGGCTTGGGCGAGAATCTGAGCTCCGAGATGGACTTTTTCGATTTTGCTGAGCGAACGTTCTGGCATTGTGGAGTCCTTGTTGAAATAGGCGGAGCATTATTAAAGGGGGTAAGCCAGGCTCTCGGCCTGCACTGCCTTTCAAGAAACAACCATACGAGAGGATTTAAAAGCGCCTATCGCGGAGTGCCTGACTCCATCGACAGACCGAGCTTCTGCTGCACACGACCAAAAGCAACATCATGACCAACAGCAGTCGGCCAGATGCAGGCGGTTAAAGCCCGCGTACCTCTCAGCTTTCTTCCAGTCGATACAGTGCTTGGGCATGGGATGTCGTCAGTCCTGCGCGTTGCAGATTCCGGCGACTTTTCGAGCTGGCCAGTGCCGTTGCGGCGACCACCCGACTGCCATGCTTCTTGGCTTGCTCTATTCGGTGGGCTATCAGTGCTCCATGGTAACCAAGGCCCCGAGCATTTTTTCGGGTAGCCGCCGTCCCCAGGTAGGCAATACCGTTGCTGGCAAAATACATCAAGGCCCCTGCCACGACTTCACCACTCGCTTTCAGAACGTAGATCTTGATGCGTTCGTTCGAAGTGAGTCCTGCAAACGAAGCTTGATTGAGTAACCGTTGCTCTGGTTTGGTATGAAAGCCACCCGCGTGAATACCTGCGAACTCAGGAAGCGTCTGTGACGTGACCTCCTCGACTTCGAATGAGTGACGATTCAGGACTACGTTCTCGATGGCGCAGGCAAATTGCAAGTGCGTCCACCCCCTTAACCGCTCAAGCCGACAACCTGCCATATAAGTATATTGCTCTAAGGCAGAGGGCTGTCCGATGAGTGGAGTGACGGTCGAATACTCTGCTGATTGCTTGAGCAAATTCAACACAGCCTTGGGGTTGTCTACGCTGTCGCCGTAGATGCGATTAAACATTGGACTAGGCGCTGCTTTGACTTGGAAACACGGAAAGTCTTCATTGAAAAAAACACGTGCGCCATAGGGGTTTCCGTCTACCCGTAACAGGCTCTCTACTCGTGAACGCAAGTACTCGCCTTCGGCCGCCTCGACCTCAAGAGCCATTCCAACATCCATGTGCGTGTTCCTTACTGAGAGCGTTCCAAGGGGGGGGAAGAGCGGATCAGACGATACGCCTCTGCCTGGCCGCATACCAACCAGGGGCCCTAGATCACAGCCTGTTTTGGGTCGATTGCAGCCCTTCGTGACAAGCTGCAATCGGTCAGAAGTGGACCTCAACGATCAATTCATAAATCGCATTCATGTAGGTCGCGCCCACTTGCGAACCAGGTACCGGGAAGATACTGTCAACCCTATGAATCAGCCACGTGTTGCCCCGACCACCACTACCACGACCGCCCGAGGCGGGTCGTGAGAGGTGTCGTGAGTCAATAACGCACGAACTCAAAAGGCCCGCCAGTGATGGATAGGGCCTTTTCTTTTGCCCTTGTGTCGCTGGCCAAAACGCAAGGAAAGGCACCATGTATGCACTCTTGATACTCGATATGCAGGTTGGGTTGGTTCATGGCCCGGATAAACCCTGGCGTGGCGAAGCGCTACTGAACACATTGAATAGTCTGTTGAGCAAAGCCCGAAAGGCAGGCGCGCCCATTTTCCTTGCTCGTCATATCGGCCCGGCTGGCTCGCCCATCGAACCGGGCAGTCCGATGACGCAATTGGTACCGGAACTGGTACTACAAGGCGACGAAGTGGTCTTCGAAAAAACACGACCCAACGCCTTTGCCACAACTGACCTGGCCGCTTGGCTACACGCTTGTGGATCTCAGGGCGTAGTCATTGCCGGAATGAAGACCCAGTATTGTGTCGACAGCACCTGCCGCGCTGCACGGGATCTTGGATTCGATGCAGTGCTTATCGCCGATGGCCATACCTGCATCGACACCCCTGCGCTGAAGGCCAAAGATATTGTCGCTCATCACAATGCAACACTGGCGGGACCATTCTGTCGTGTCGTTCAGGCTGAGGATTGGTATTTCTAATCGGCATCGACCGTTCGGCCCGAGATAGAGTCGATCAGTTGAATCCACAGTCGTTTGCGGCCCCTCGTGAGCTACTGCTTTTGGCTGTAGATAATGCACAACAGCAAAGACAGCCTCGAAAGCCATCCGCCCTCACAAGACATGCCGGACATTCAGAAAAAATCAATGGGGCCTCCCGAAGGGGCGGGCCTCAAGGGTAATTCGGGCCCCGTGTCCTGTGTATGTACCACCCCTTTTCGGCGGTTGGTTGTTTGGTCGACAGGTGTAAGCCCCTGTTTCTATGGGTTTCCGGCCTTGTTCATCACAACCAGCCAACCAGGCTATATCAGAGGGGCGTGACCCAGGTTGGTGTATCGCGGTTTGCCGTCAGCACCATTATGTTATTGCACTGACTTACCCATTGCTTGCATCCGACTTGACCGGCCACTCCATGGTGACGACCGCTTGCACGCGACCCAGAACTGCCCTCATGACCAACAGCGATCGATCGAGCCTGTGTAGAAATGAGGTTCCGGTACATTTGCAGTCGCCGTTTCTAACCGTGATTTCAGGTTACTGCCGATTTGTACTCTCGGCGTCCTCCAATGATGCAGAGTAAGTTGCGGGATCAAGCCATCCTTGACGAGCGAGTAGGAAGCCCGTATTTTTCTGGAATGATCATTCCAGAAAGACCCATCCTATGCGCACCAAAGAATTTGAGCATGACGAAATTGTCGACGCTGCCATGCAGGTTTTTTGGCAACTTGGATATTGCGCCACCTCGATACAGGATCTGGTCGACGGTACGGGATTGTCTCGAAGCAGTCTGTATAACGCCTTTGAGAACAAGCATGGATTGTACGAGCATGCGTTGCGCCGTTATCACGATCTGACTGCCACGAACGTAGCGCTGCTTCAGGAATCGGGTTCGGTCAAAGGGCTGATCCAGCAACTACTGATGAGGATCGTGGATGACGAACTCAGCGACACCGGGCAACGCGGATGCCTGGCCGCCAATGCCACACTGGAACTGGCTGGCCAGGACGAATCCATTGCCGAGTTGGTCTCTCTCAACTTCCTGCGCCTGGAGAAAGCTTTGGAGCGTGCACTCATCCGTGGTCAGGCGGAGGGGGAAATTCTCATGCACAAGAAACCTCGCGCACTCGCACGCTTTATCGTGAACACGATTCAGGGCTTGCGGGTATTGAGTAAAGGCAGTGCTCACCAGAACCGTCGGCAACGCTTGCTGGATGTGGTCGATATCGCAATAGACGCGTTGTAATGCAGGACGGGGCGTTGTAAGGCATCAAGTGAAAGCCTGACAGAGGTCAGGTTTTTTTTGACCTTTATTGGAATGATCGTTCCAGAAAAATTCAAAACACTTTAGTTCATTTTTCAAGAGGACTTGAACGGTCAAAAAAACACCACCGTTGCCGCCTGAATTAATCTCAGGCAGTCGATCAGGAACAGGAAATGAACTCTTTATCAGGGATACAACGATGAGTACGCATGGTGACAATGGATTGATAGCACCGGGTCTCGATGAGACGTCTTCGGTGCAAAGACTGCCCGTGTGGCGACTGTTCGCATTTACGATGGCTGGCTTCATCACCATCATGACGGAAACCATGCCCGCCGGCCTGCTGCCTCTGATCGGGCAGGACCTTGGCGTCTCCCAGGCGATGGCGGGCCAGTTGGTGACGCTCTATGCCTTGGGCTCGGTTCTAGCGGCGATTCCGATCGTTGCAGCCACGCAAAAATGGCGTAGGAGGCCGTTGTTTTTGCTGGCGATTGGCGGGTTGCTGGTGTTCAACACCGTGACGGCGTTGTCCTCCCACTATGTGCTGACCTTGGTCGCTCGGTTCATCGCCGGAATGGCGGCGGGCGTGATATGGGGACTATTGGCCGGTTATGCACGACGCATGGTGCCTCATGATCTTCAGGGACGGGCCCTCGCGGTGGTCGGCATCGGTCAACCCGTGGCCTTGTGTCTCGGTGTACCCCTTGGCACATGGCTGGGTACTCTATTTGATTGGCGTGGCGTGTTCTGGATCATGTCAGCCCTCGCGTTGCTACTGTTCGCGTGGGTCCGGTTTGGCGTGCCTGACTACCCGGGACAAAGTGAACGTCAGCGCCAGTCGCTCCGAAATATTCTTCTGACCCCAGGTCTGCGCTCGATACTGGTTGTGATCTTCGTCTGGATCCTCGCGCACAACATCCTTTACACCTACATCGCACCATTCCTGGTCTCCGTGGGGCTTGGCCAGCGGATTGACCTCGTACTTATGCTCTTCGGTGTTACCTCTATCGTCGGCATCGGGGTCACAGGAATGTGGGTGGACCGTGGGTTGCGTGTACTGACGCTTCTTAGCCTGGCGGTCTTCGCGATGGCGGCGTTGCTCTTGGGAATGGCAAGCAGCTCTCCCAACATTGTGCTGCTCAGCATCGCGATCTGGGGGCTTACATTTGGCGGCGCTCCCACACTGCTACAGACGGCCATTGCCGATACCGCCGGTGATGGCGCAGATGTCGCGCAGTCGATGCTGGTCACCATCTTCAACCTGGCAGTGGCCGGAGGTGGCATTGCCGGTGGCTTGTTACTGGAGCATTTTGGACCGAGCGCTTTCCCCCCTACCCTGCTGATATTGGCGCTGCTCGGCCTGTCCGTGGTTTGGCTAGCCAGGGCCAATGGTTTCACACCTGGTCATCGCGTAATCATGCAATAGGAGTGGGCAATGGTCCGTTTGGTGGATGTTGAAGATTGGTGAGCTTCGTGGCGTGAGCACCTGGTCTAACGGAAACATCAGCGACTAATTCAGCGGCGACGGGACCGAACGATTAACTGCGATCCAATTGCATAGCGCCACACCAAACAACAGCGAGCCCTCTCCAGAAACATGCCGGGGACCCTGGCAGTTTCGACCGGATACGGGTGCGAAGACTCGCGCAAACGCGTTAGCGGCATCCCGCCAAAGTTAGATTGACACGACGCATCATGAGGGAAGAGTCCTTTTGCCAGAAAGTAACCATCGTAGATCGGTAATGTTTGCTTATGGCCCAGAGTGTGTAAAAACGCATGCGCCGTTTTGAAGTCTGCGTTGCTACGCAAAATCTGCAGGTGCTTGTGTAATCAGCAGACCAGAAATTTGCGTAGGAGCGCGATTCTTGCTCCAACCCCGACTGTCAAACGTGTTCTAAAACGCTTTTACACAGCCTCGGCCATAAGCGCCCAGTCGGCACCGCCAAAAACCATCCAGATACATTCGCACCACTAAAGGCCCGTAGTACGCTCCAACCAGAAACATGCCTTTGATTTACGCCGATATTTTCGTGCACCCGACTCCGGTGTCATCTACAACACTCGAAGAGGGGTCAGAGCAGCCCCTGACGAGTGGCGACGGTCGTGTCCCTACCTCTCGCCCCACTGCACCGCTCAAAGCCCGCTCTGCTGCGCACCCTTCACGCTCACACCTGATCCATAGCCTCGACTACTCCCATATCCTCACCCAGAAACCCGCCGCTTTGATGCTGCCACAGCCGCGCATAGACGCCGCTCTTCCCGAGCAATTCGGTGTGGGTGCCCTGTTCGATGATGCGTCCGTCATCCATGACGATGAGCCGGTCCATGGCCGCAATCGTGGACAGCCGATGAGCGATGGCGATCACAGTCTTGCCCTGCATCATTTCATCGAGGCTTTCCTGAATGGCCACTTCGACTTCCGAGTCCAGCGCGCTGGTCGCCTCGTCAAGAAGCAGGATCGGGGCGTTCTTGAGCATCACCCGGGCAATCGCGACGCGTTGGCGCTGGCCGCCCGACAGCTTGATGCCGCGCTCACCCACAAGTGTGTCGTAGCCGGTATGGCCTTGCTGGTCGCTCAGTTGGCTTATGAACTCATCGGCCTGGGCATTGGCCGCGGCGCTTCGGATTTGCGCGTCGGTCGCATTGGGACGGCCGTAAGCGATGTTGTCTCGAATGGAACGGTGCAGCAGGGAGGTATCCTGCGTGACCATGCCGATGGAGCCGCGCAGACTGTCTTGCGTCACTTTTGCGATGTTTTGGCCGTCGATGCGAATCTGCCCGCTGTCTACATCATAGAAGCGCAGCAGCAAGTTGATGAGCGTGGATTTGCCCGCGCCGGATCGGCCTACCAGGCCGATTTTTTCGCCCGGGCGAATGTTCAGGCTCAGGCCATCGAGTACTTGGCGTTCGCCATTGTAGTTGAAGCTCACATTGTCGAAGGTTACCGCCCCGCCGGAGGTCACCAGCACACCCGCGTCCGGCGCATCCTGCACCTTGGGGCCGCGGGTAAGGGTTGCCATGCCATCCTGTACGGTGCCGATGCTTTCGAACAGCGAGGTCATTTGCCACATGATCCAGTGCGACATGCCATTGATGCGCAACGCCATGGCGGTGATTGCCGCCACGGCACCTGCACCGACCTCACCCTGGTGCCATAGCCACAGGGCATAACCACCTGCGGCCATGATCAACGCCACCACCAATGCCTGGTTGACGATCTCGAACTGGCTTACCAAGCGCATCTGGCGGAAGCCGGTTTGCTTGAAATCCTCCATCGCTGCACGCGCGAAGTGCGCTTCACGATTGGAGTGGGAGAACAGCTTCACCGTAGTGATGTTGGTGTAGGCGTCTGAGATACGCCCGGTCATCATCGACCGCGCATTGGCCTGTTCCTGCCCGACTTTCCCCAGGCGGGGCACGAAGTACAGCATGGCCAGCCCGAACAACACGACCCAGGCAATGAAAGGCAGCATCAGTTTCAGTGCGAAGCCGCCGGCCAGTGCGATGATCGCGATGAAATACACCCCGATCCCGGGTGCGATCTCGATAAGGGTGAACAGCACGTCGCGCACGGCTAGCGCAGTCTGCATCACCTTGGTAGTGACCCGGCCGGAAAACTCATCGGAAAAAAACGAAAGGCTTTGCCGCAGCATCAGGCGATGGAAGTCCCAGCGCAGCCGCAACGGCAGATTGATCGCCAATATCTGGTGCTGCACCATGGTGCGCAACGCCACTAGCCCGACGCTGGTCACCATTACGATACCCATGCCCCACAACACGCGACTTTCCTGCGAAGCCGCATCACCGCCTGCCTGCCAGGTCGAGAGCAGGTCTACGACCTGCCCAAGGAAGGAAAACAGCCAGGCTTCGTAAATCGACACACCCGCACTGAGCAGCGCAAGCGCAAGGATGTAACCGCGGGCGCCCCGCGTGCAGGCCCACAGAAACCGAACCAAGCCATCGGGTGGCGGTGGTACCTCGTCAGGAGGAAAGGGGTCGAGCCTTCGTTCAAACGCACGAAGCATGGTGGTCTCCAAAACGATCAAGTTAAGGAGATTCTGCCATTGAACGCTGGCTTTGAGGGTTTTGCGAAGTTAGAGGTATGGCGCTGTTGGCAGGTCGCTCTGAGGATTGGGTTACCGGGTGCGGGCTCTCATACGTTGCCAGAGACCCGGTCGGCAGGGATAAAACGGCCAGTATCGAAGGGGGCTATTGGCCAAGATCGGACGTTCATCTAAGGACCGCTTTCGGTCGAGGCTGTGTAAAAACGTTTTAGAACACGTTTGATAGTCGGGGTTGGAGCAAGAATCGCGCTCCTACGCAAATTTCTGGTCTGCTGATTACACAAGCACCTGCAGATTTTACGTAGCAACGCAGACTTCAAAACGGCGCATGCGTTTTTACACACTCTGGCCCCATAGCTGCCGATCAGCAGCGGCAGAAATCGGCCAAAAGCCGCCATTCAGGCCAGCTAAAAAAACTGGATGGATTGATGCATTCACCAGGGGTGACAGGAATGGGATATTGATTATCGCAACACGCAATGCATAACGATGACGCTCAAAAACGCTCCGATTGCAAAGATCCCCATTCCAAACGTGATGCCAAGAAGCAGAGGATGTTTCTACAAGGGCACCGTCAAACCAGCCTCTGATGCAACGCCAGAGGCCTCCCGCACCGATTTCGCACCATCTTGCTCGCTCCGTGTCTACATTCCTCTCTAGCCACCATCTCGTTTGGAGTTCGCACTGTTACCACTCCATCTAACGATTCACCGCTGCTATGCTTCGCCTTCTCGAGATAGTATATCGCTCTATGGTAGACAGATCTGCGCGCTTTGGCTGGTAGCAAAGCAGTTTATAAAAATATCAATAGAGTTCGAGAAGAACCATAACCTCCGTCATTAAATCTAAACACGCGAACTACGCAGAGAAAATATTATGGACGATGAGACACCCTTCGAAACATTCTTAAAGCCGCGACTCGAAGCCATTCACAAGATGATGATGGCCGGTTTTTATGGAAGTGGAGAGCTAAGTAGCGCAAGCAAAGGGCATGAGCGAGAATTATTTATCAATACGTTTTTATCTCAGATCTTCCCCCCAAATTATCGTTTTGGAAACGGAGACATTATTGACGGACACAACGAGAAAAGCGGGCAAGTAGATATTGTTATCGAATACTCAAACTTTATGAGCTTCCCGTATTTATTCGGAGGTCCGCGACTTTATCTGGCAGAAGGCGTTGCCGCCGCAATAGAAACGAAAAGCAATTTATGCGGGCAATGGGAGGAAGCCCTAGCCACGGCGGCGAAAGTCAAGGAGCTAAAGCGCATTTTCATACCTGACCGCGACAAAGAACTAGCTCCAATGCTAGAGAAATCCCGAGCTTTTGCTTCCGCTCTGGGCCAACCAGGGACTTCACCTCAGGTAACCTATGAGACGCAGTCTTATTCTTCCGTCATAGTCAATGAGAAATATCCCCCACAACAGATTCCAGTATTTATAGTAGGCTACAAGGGCTGGCAAAATAAAGAAACGCTCAACCAAAAACTGAAAAGTGCTAACGGACTGGTCGACGCTATACTTACGCTAGACCCTTTGATGTATCACTCCCGTAGCGGCGCAAGCTCACAAGGAGTCGCAGCTCTGTTCCAGTTCATTGACGGACTATTTCACTACGTACAGAAGAATTTTATGCAAGCCCCCATGAACGATATATATTTTATGCCGCGAAATTTCCATGAGCGCTTTTTTAACAGCGAGTTCGACCAATAAAAACCCAAAACGCCATCTCAATTAGAGACTGAATGACCAGCACTTTCTTAAATGCATCAGGCGGTATCACCCATCAATTGTCAAGCACAAAGCAGAGTGAGATCATAGCTAACATTATTTATGGGTATATGGATTCGATATGGCAACTACAGCAGGTTTTCTGGTCGCGGTAGGAATGGCAGTCACCTGCCACCCCCCGCACAGATCCGTACGTGCGGAATTACCGCATACGGCTCCTGCCTTGGGTTTTGACGCCGAAGCGGGTTATGGGATGCGGATGCATTGGTAGCTCTCTTGGATAGGGCATGAATAGCCGGGCCAACGTAGCCATGCGTTCCCAGTTCAGACGGTGCCGCTGACTTCGCCGTTTAAGAGCATGCCTCCACGCACCGATCACTTCACGGCGAAAGGCATCCAGTCGCCGTGTGTTACCGGGTACGTGATAGTAGTTGCAGTAACCTTTAAACAGACGGCTCAACCATTGTCCGATTACCGGGACGGGCTCATGCCTGCGCTTATCCGCAACGGAAATCCGTACGATTCGAAAAGATCCCAAACGTCCTCGCGATCGAAGAGCCGCCACCCCAGTGTCGTGAACTGCATCAGGTCATCCTCGCCGGGAAAGGAGTAGTAGGCCCCGGCAGATGGATCTTGAGACGTCCCCGTCATGGGCTCATCGCGCTCCAAGCGCCTGATTGCGTTCATGATGAGACGCGCGCCTGGTTGATAAAGTGAAAGGATGTGCCACAGCAAGGAGCGCTCCTTTTCGACTGCCACACGCGCAGTCTCAATGATGCGACCAACATCAATACCGGGACTGTCGATCCAATGGAGAGTACAGCCGATCTCCGGGTCCCCGTTCAGCAGCGCCCGGAAGGTCGCGAGAACACCGCGATATTGAGGCAAGAGGCCAGAGTGAAGATTGAGGACGCCGCGTGGCGGAATTGCCAATGCTTCATTCTTCAGGATTTGACCAAAGCGGATTGAGATGAACAGATCCGCTCCCACATCCTTCAGCATTTGCAGGCCCGCAGGATCTCTCAAGCTGGGCAATACCCGCACAGGAACCCCAAAGCGTTGCTGCAGTTCTGCAAAACCGAATCGATGCCCGCTGCTGACCTGGTCGCTCGATCCGATTAACCCAGGGGCCAAGGCATTGAAGAAGTCCTGCTCGATCAATGCCAGTTGTCCGAGCATGCGTGGCACCTTCCTGCCCGATCCCACTCTCTCCGAGAGGAATATTCCCACTGTGCTCTCGTGAATCTCGGGCAACAGGAAATTGAGAGTGAGATTGCTCTCCACGTCCCGGTTCACCAGAAAAGCGATTCGCAACTTCAGACCTCCGGCAGACCTGCCTTGAGATGCAGCAACGGCCAATTCCACACAAGCGGATCGATCCCATTCCCATTGTTTTGCCACGACGTATGGACGGAAGGCCCGATCTGCTCAATCAATTCCGGCATCAGACATAGCATAGTTGCTCTTTCGTCATTGCTACGTCCCCCGGCGGCTCCTGGCCGTTCTCTGCCGATCATGGTTACAAAGCGTGCTGGTGAAATCCGATGCAATCGGTGGTCCGAACGAAAGCAAATGACTGGTCAGGTCGAATGCAAACGGGTGGTCAAGTGGAGTGCAATTGCGCAGTGAACAGGTGAACCGAGTGAACTGCTGTTCACCAGTGCATTTGCACTATGGCTTGGGATGTCGCAGGGGACCCTGGGCATTTCGGATAGAAACGGGGCAAAGAACCCGCGCGTTCGTGTTAGCGGCTGGATTTTTGAAGTTGGTTGATTGGTTGACGGAGTTGACTCGGTTGACGAACACCATGCGTGCGTAATCAGCAACACAAAGGTCCATCGTTACCGATGCGGTAACGATGGCCCTTTTTCGATCAGATCCTTTCAATTTCAACGACTGAAATTTCAGTAACTTTCAGAATTTCCCACTAACTCATTCACGCGGGTTTCCGACCCCGTGTTCTTTCGAATGTGCCAGGGGGCCCCGGCCTTATCTGCTGGGAATCGGCGTGTCGACTGAAAGTAGACTTGACTAAGCTGGTTTAGAAGAGGGTTCAGAGATAGGCAAAAAATCGTCCTCACCATATGATGTGCGCCCAAGGATACCGGCACAAGGCCATTAAGAGGATGCAATGGAACCATATCTGTGTGAAAACTGTAGACGCCACGAAAATCTAGGTGACTCAGAAAGAAAGCCCATGGCTGACGAACATTGCGCGATGTGTGGCGTCACGATTTCGTACGGACCACGTAGCAGAAAAAAAATCTCTGTCACAGGCAGCAATCATCGGCAAGTGCTAGAGGTCTCGCAGGATCTTTCCAAACACCATGCCTCGAAACCACTTCACACTCTCATAACCCACTGGTCGTTCTGGTTCGGCACTCTGCTGGTAATTTCAGGTACGTTGATAACCATTCTTGGTTTCACCGGCGAAGCAGAGATCTCCTTATTTGGTCAGACTATCAAGTCCACCAGTGTAGGAATCACGATGGGTTTCCTAGGATTGCTTTCAGTAAGCCGAAATATAAAGAACGTCCTCCATCACGACGGCAACAGTTGAACCAAGCGGATCCAGAACAACAATTCGTGTATCCCAATCTGTATCCCTATCTATATAATCCCGCTGCAAGACACGAAACATATGGGGCATACGAGTCTCCCTCGGGCACCAATTTTAAGAAAGGCCTTGCTTAGCAAGGCCTTTTTTTCGCCTGCAGGAAAGTGCCGACGACCGTCCTGCAAGACATCACAAGGATCCACCTCATGGAATTGCCACTGGAAACAGTCGCCCTTTTCTCCCTCAAGCTGGCGTACGAGACAGAAGGTCAAAGCCCGATTTTGCGGGATGATCCGATCATGGGCGACTATCAGCGGGAGATATTCGAGTTGCTGGTGCGCCGGGGTGATATCGAGGCGATCCAGCGTAAAGTGGCCGAATGCGTGGAATTGGCGCTGGCCGCTTTAGGTGGTGTGGACAAACCCCTGGGGCGCGAACTGCACAGGTTGGCCGCTGATTTCAGCCAGGAGCAGACGATGGAGCAGTTGCAGGCTCCGCTCATTGCACTCAGGGATTACTTGAAAGATATTCAGTGACTGACAGGCTCGCCTAAAGCGCGGCTTATCGAGCTTTTACATGGATGATGCGGTTCAACAAGGAGAACACCATGAGGCAAATAACGGTCGCGGGATCGCAGGGCGATCTTGCGGTGATTGAAGCAGGACAGGGTGAAGGTTTGCCAGTGCTCTTCCTCCATGCGGACTCTGGCCGGGCCAGCCAGTGGGCGGGAATGCTCGAGCCTATCGGACGCGACCGGAAAGTCTATGCCCTGGATTCACGGGGCAGCGGAGAAAGCTCCCCGGCTGCGGATGGGGACTATTCCTATGCAGGGCGCGCGCAGGACATCATCGATGTCGCGGCAGCCTTGAATCTAAAACGCTTCTTCATCGTGGCCCATAGTGGAAGTGGTGCCGCAGCGCTGGACTATGCCGCCCGATACGCCGAGCGGGTGGCAGGGCTATTCCTGCTTGATCCCGCGACAGATCCGAGGGCACTTCCCAGTGACGTTCGCGCCGGCATGCTGGAGGCGCTCAAGGGGCCAACGAGCCTCGGTGTGCAACAGGGATTCTATGCCACGATCGCGGGCAACAACCCACAGGTACGGTCCAGAGTTCTGCAAGACTGTGCTGTGGTCGATCCGGCGGCACGGCTGGGGTTTGCGCTGGCGTTCGCCGACTGGAACCCGGAACCCGCGCTGGATGCCTGGAAAGGTCCGGTTTTCCTCTTGGTCAGTAGCGCGAACGACAATCCAAATGCGCTCTATGCGTTACGGCCGCAGTTACCCCACGCTGTAGTGGCCGATACGGGACACTGGATGCAGCTTGACCAACCAGACAGGGTCGCGCAGGAAATCCTCAGTTTCATTGCCAGCGTGCGATAGCCAGTTAGTCGGGATTTGACGGAGGGCGACTGTCGTCGATCGCCCTCATTTCTCGCGCCACACTGATCTGCGCATCTATTCACTAGACCGTGCCCCGCGCAAAAGCCGGGCTTCCTTCATCAGCCCTACCACCAGCGCCGATAGAATCAATGCAATCGAAAGCCCTTCATTGAAATCGATCCTGTGCCCGAGCATCAGCATCGAACCGGCGATCCCGAATACCGGAATCAGCAACGACAGCGGTGCCACTCTGGACACCGGGTATTCCCGCAACAATAGATTCCAACCCCAGTAACAGAAGTGCGTCGCCGCATAGACCTGAAACAACAGCGAGAACAGCGCCACCCACTCAAAGTGGGTGACCAGGGCGGTAAACGGCGCAGTGCCATGGGCCAGCCAAGTGAGTAGCAACAAGGGAATTGGCGGAAACAGGCTGGCCCACACCACAAAGGCAAACATTTCCCGGACCTTTGACTGCTTGATGATGACGTTGCCGACACTCCAGCTGAGTGCACTCACCAGCAACAAGCCATAACCGACGGTCGTTGCCTCGCCGGGGTTGCTGACAATAATGCTGATCAAGCCCAGTGCGGCAAGCCCCACGCCCAGTATCTGTCCAAGGCTCAACTGTTCTCGAAACAGCAACACGCCCCAGCCCATAGTGAAAAAAGCACTGAACTGGATCAACAGCGCAGCGGTTCCTGGTGGCACACCCAGTTCGATGCCCAGATTGATCAGCGCCCACATCGCCACCCCGAAAATCAATCCATAGGCCGCCAGCCAACCCATGGCGATCGGTGGGCGCCTGACAAAAAACACCCACGGCAATGCCGCCAGCGTAAATCGAAGAGCAGTCAGCAACAGCGGATCAATCGCCGCCAGGCCCAACTTGGTAATGGGGAAATTCAGCCCCCAGACGGCCGTCACCGACACGGCCAGGATCAGGTGTTTCTTTTGCATAGTGCGCGATTCCAGAAGACAGGTCCTCCAGCTGAATGCTGCCGAACAGGGCGTCACTATGGGTAATAGCTAATACGGCCCGCTTGCACTATCAGGTCAGAGATCAGTAGATTTGGGCCATGCGCGCAACTGAAATCGATCCCTACGAACACACACCCCGCGATGCCGTGGTCACCGCCAACGACTATCGGGACGGCCAGCACTTTGCGCTGCACTGCCATCTACGCGGGCAATTCGCCTACGCCGCCTGCGGCGTGATCACGGTATTCACCGACCAGGGCAACTGGGTCGTGCCCCCGCAAAGAGCTATCTGGGTCCCGGCCGGTGTGCCCCACGAAATGAGCATGAACGGACCGGTGACCATGCTGAACACCTACATCCGTCCCTCCGCCGCCGCTCGGCTCAATCTGCCTGCGCACTGCCAGGTCTTCGGTGTGTCGGCACTGCTTCGGCAACTGCTGATCCGCGCCACGGACGTTCCGGCCCTATATGCCGAGGAGCAGCGGGAAGGCCATCTCATGGCCTTGCTACTCCACGAAATAGCCGACATGCCGCCCCTGTCGCTCAATGCACCGCTGCCAAGTGAGCCAAGGCTGGCACACGCCTGCCGCAACCTGCTGGAGCAACCGTCGCTGGAAATCGGGATTGACGATATGACCCGGCAGGTTGGCATGAGCCGCCGCACGTTCACCCGGCTATTTCGCCAACAAACCGGCATCAGCTTTGTCGAATGGCGCCAGCAGGCATGCCTGTTGACGGCCGTAGTACGCCTGGGCAACGGGGAGGCAATTACCCGGGTGGCAACTGATCTGGGCTATAGCAGCCCGAGTGCTTTCACCAGCGTTTTCCGTCGAGTACTGGGCGAAGCGCCCAGTCGGTATTTTCCAAAAGAAGTATCTTGAAGCATGCCCATTGAACGCTCTGCGTGCTGATACCCATCCATGAAGCATCGACTCACAACCCGCATCCCCCTTGGTTAGAAAGAGATCGGTGGATCATCTGGCGGATGCAAACATGATGTTCGACGTCTCGCTCAAACGGAGCGCTTTTCACTAACCCTTTTCGGAAACTTCCTGCGGCGCCCCACAGGTGTTGAGTTCTTAATTGAAGCCCCCGGCCTTGAGCTGTGGCTATTTCAATTGACTCAGGGAACACCGCCAGATGAAACGCCATGTGCAGATAATTTCTCTACAGGTTGCCACACCCGATACCGCGTCATCGCGCGGAGCCAATGAATCGATTCTGGACGTTGCCAAGCGTGAAACCGATCGTCGTCAGGAGCAATTGATCGACGTGCTTAGACGGTCACTGACAACCCTGCGAAAGCAGCCGATTGTTCCCCAGGTACGATTCTTCACCGCCCCCGAACTCTATTGGAATATTCCATGGAGTTGCGTAAAAAACGCTGAAGAGTTGAGAGCGTTAGAGGTGTTTTACCGTCAATCCATTCAACAGCAGGTGGAGCGAATTATTCGAGCCTTTCCTGCCAAGCGGTGGGGACGCCTGGTTTTATTGCCGGGCACAATTGCGTTACTGACACCCAGCAAGAAAAACTCCCGACGTTTTGAGGCCCTTAATTATGTGGTGGCGGGCAATAACTTCGGGCCTGATTTTTTGAGGCAAGGCCCTTTCATTTCCCTGTGGCCCAAACGCAATACTGCGCTGATCGATTTCTTGGGGTTATCAGTGCAACAAGCAGTAGAAAAGGACAATAAACTCATAATCTTCGACCCGGAAACGGCTGCGCCAGAGCTTTTTGAAGGAGACCCTCCGTTAGTATTTGTCTATCAACTTTCTAACACCCTGCAAGTTGAGGTCTATGAGCTCAGCACCGCTACCGCGAAACACTGGCAAGGGGGGCGACTACAGCCCTTGTTTGATAACCGGGTAGCGCCGGGACTGTCCTTTGGCATTGATATTTGCGCCGACATAGGCCTAGGGCGGCTGGAGGAGTTATACGAATCGGAGGTCAAGCTCGATTTTTTAATAGCGGCGGGCCAGCCGATTCCTCCGGGCCTTGAATTGCCCACGTCGGTACAGTATCTGATCCGCAACGATGGGCGTGCGGGCCGATCGGCTGAGGGCGTCGAGCGAAACCAATGTGAGTTGTGGACAGTGGTAGAGGGGAAAACCCGTGAAGTACTACCGGGGCGACAGTTGTCCGAGGGAGCCTGGTTGCACCAACTGGAGATCAATTAACACCTGTGGGGATTGCCGTTGTTTGTAGTGGTCAACTAATTCCAGACACCTCGATAGGTGGTTCCGACGCCATCGCCCGTTCATAAACGGTTGGTGGCAGATATCCCAGTTTCGAGTGCAGCCGCTCGTTGTTGTAAAACCCAACGATGTATTCCGTGATGTCACGTATGAAGAGAAAAGGGGACAGATTTGTTTTTATGCTGCGGTTGCACACCTCCTGCCTTTCGCCGCGAAGGTCTGGAACAAAAGTAACTCTGCCCCCCCTTTTCTGTCTCTTCTTTGCATCCCTCCTTGCACCCCGAACTACCAAATCAAATTCAAGGTCGGTTGTGTCACACAGGCTGATCCCGCTCGCTTGGTCGCGCAAGCGTGTTTTTACGATATACCCCATACCGCCTGCTTACGTTCATGATGCCGGGAAGTCAGGCCAACACGGACTTTTAGCCCCTCTCCATGAGCACTCTTTCGATGATGTCTGCCCTTGTACTGAACAGTCACCCACTCACACCCAACCCCTCCGACACCAGCGTCCCTTGGTGGAGTTTCACCAAAACGGTGCTGGCCGCCACGGCGCTGTCCTTGGTGCGCGACGGCCTGGTTGGTTTGGACGACCCGGTGCTGGAAGGCCCGTTCACCCTGCGTCAACTGCTGCGCCATGAGGCCGGACTGGCGGATTATTCCGAACTGACGGAGTACCACACTGCGGTTGCCAATGATGAAGCCGCGTGGCCGGCCGAGGAGATGCTGAGTCGTCTTGATGCATCTACACTGCGATACGCCCCGGGATCCGGCTGGCGCTACTCGAACGTTGGCTATCTGCTCGTGGCACGGCTGATCGAACGCACCACCGGTCTGGCGCTGGAAGAGGCGCTGATCCAACGGGCCCTGAAGCCTTTGGATGTTTGCCACGTCCGGCTCGCCAAACAATGCGCCGACCTGCAAGGCGTGCCTATGGGGGCAGCCTCCCGCTACGACCCCGCATGGGTCTATCACGGCCTGCTGGTCGGGCCACTGGGGCGAGCGGCGACCTTCCTCGATCGACTGCTGGCCGGCCATCTGCTGCCGGAGACGCTGCTACAGGACCTGCAGACAGTCCGTCATCTGGGCGGGCCGATCCCCGGGCGACCCTGGACTTCACCCGGTTATGGCCTGGGTGTGATGCATGGCCCGGTTGAGGGTGGCTTGACCCTGTGCGGGCATACCGGCGGCGGGCCGGGTAGTGTAGTGGCGGTTTATCGAGCGACTGACGGTGAAGCATCTGCGACCTGTGCAGTGTTTCAGGAGGGCGCCGATGAAGGGGAGGTCGAAGCCGCTGTCGTAAAAGACTTGCGGGGTGCCTTGGGCAAAGCGGACTAGAGACAAATCCAAGGCCTGCGGTTCACGGCTTGCGCCGCACCAGTCTGATTCAATCCGTGTGCTAGGCTTTTTCCCGATTGCCCATGGCCAATGAAGGCCGCCTCAACACACTGGAGTTATCCGATGAATACATCTGCCTCGTGGTTGCTTGCACCGGTTTTTGCCTTGTTGCTCAGCGGTTGTGCCGCTGTGGGCGCGGGCAGTGGCGGTGCGGGGGAAATGGAGATTCGCAGCGGCAAGATCGAGCAGATCACGCTCACGCAGATGCAGACCAATCACGACAGCGGTGTCGGGGCGATTCTGGGCGGGTTGGCCGGGGTCGGTATCGGCAGCCTGATCGGCAACGGCACCGGCCGGGACGTGGCCATGGTCGCCGGGGCGCTGGCCGGGGCGGCGGGCGGTAATTATGCAGAGAAGAAACACTATGACCAGCCACAGCAAGCGCAGCAGGTTATCGTGCGGGTGAAGAGCGGTGTGCTGGTGTCGGTGACCCAACCGATCAATCCTGCGCTGAGCAAAGGCAGCAATGTCTACATCGAAGGCAGCGGCAACGAGGCTCGGGTGGTGCCGCAAAGTTGAGCCCCCGGGGCAGGTTCACGGCACGCCTTGAGGCCTGTCTGCCTGCCCCTACCCCTCCAGCACCGGCAACACCACCCTCGCTTCCAGCCCGCCGATCTTGCGGTTCCTGACCGTCAGCTCTCCCCCATGCTCCAGCACGATCGCCCGCGCGGCTGACAAGCCCAACCCCACGCCGCCGGTGTTTTTATTGCGCGAGCCTTCCAGCCGGTAGAACGGCACAAACACCTGTTCGTAGCGGTTGTCCGGGATGCCCGGCCCACGGTCCAGTACGCGAACAATCACTTGCTTCTCGTCGCCGCGCAGTTCGATGGCCGGCTCACTGGCGTACTTCAGGGCGTTTTCCACCAGGTTGGTGATGACGCGTTTGAGGCCCAGCGGGCGACCGACGTAGACCAGCCGGGGCGGACCGCTGAAGGGGATCTCGATGGACTGGTCGCGGTAATCGTCGATCAGGGTATGCAGCAGTTCGGCCAGGTCAAACGGCGTGGCTTGTTCGAGGCGCGCATCGTCACGGAAGAAGTCCAGGCTGGAATTGATCATGGCGTGCATTTCATCGACGTCGCGGAACAGTTTTTTCTGCAGCTCCGGGTCGCCGATGAACTCACCGCGCAGGCGCATGCGGGTCAGGGGCGCGCGCAGGTCATGGGAGATGGCCGCAAGCATCTGGGTGCGGTCCTTGATGAAGTGCTGCAACTGGGCCTGCATGGCGTTGAACGCGAGGATGGCCTGGCGGATTTCGTTCGGGCCGACCGGCTCGATAGGCGGGGCGCGAAAGTCGACGCCAAAGCGCCGTGCGCCCTGGGCAAAGGTTTTCAGGGGCCTGGCCAGGCGGCGAGTGGCGATCAGGGCGACCAGGCCGGTGGACAACAGCACCAGCATGATGACGATCAGGTTGCGCGCCCAGTGCTCCAGCCCCCAACTGCGCGAGGGCATGCCGAACATCAACCAGGAGCCATCCGTCAATTGCATCACCAAGGCGTACTGGCCGTCCTGCTGTGGCCAATCTTGGGGTTGATAGGCTTCCAGGCGCGGGCTATCGAACAGCTGATGAGCCTTCGGGTTGTTCGTGCGGGTGCTCGCCTCGGGGGTGTCGGGCAGGTTCAACGCGTCATGGCTGGCGCGCCACTTGATGTCGAGGGTGCCGTCGCTGGCGGCCGTGGCCAGTTTTTGCCGCTGCGAGGGTTCCGAGGCCTCGATCACCCGGCTCAGGGATGACAGTTTTTCCAGCAGCCCGCTCTCGGTCAGCGGCGGATACGCCCATACGCCCGCCACTTGGGTAAACAGGGCGTAGAAGCCCAGCGAGGTGAGCATCGCCAGGATGGTGGTCAGGGCGATCCAGCGCGACACGGTGTCCCGCGAGCGCAGGCACCGGCCCCACTTGAGCCCTGTCACTGACGGGTCACGCTAGGGGTGAACAGATAGCCGCCGTTGCGCACGGTGCGGATCATCTCCGGGCGCTTGCTGTCGATTTCCAGTTTACGCCGCAAGCGGCTGACCTGGACGTCGATGCTGCGATCGAACGCCTCATGGGCGCGCCCACGGGCCAGGTCCAGCAACAGCTCGCGGGTGAGGATGCGCTGCGGATGCTCGACGAACACCAGCAGCAGGTCGAACTCCCCGGCCGACAACGGGATCATCACCTGATCCGGTGAGCGCAGTTCGCGTCGCGTGAGGTCCAGTTGCCAGTCGGCGAACTTGATCAGCGGGTGTGGCACCTGGCCGGTCAGCGGACGCACTTCGCCCACCCGGCGCAACACTGCACGCACCCGCGCCAGCAGTTCGCGGGCGTCGAAGGGTTTGCTCAGGTAATCATCGGCGCCCATTTCCAGCCCCACCACCCGGTCGCTCAACTCGCCCATGGCGGTCAGCATGATCACGGGCGTGGTGTATTGCTGGCGCAGGCGCTGGCACAGGCTCAGGCCGTTTTCGCCAGGCATCATCAGGTCGAGGATGATCAAGTCCGGCACCTGGCGCTCGATGGCGGCCCACAGTGAGACACCGTCGGTGGCGACCTCGACGGCATAACCTTGCTGCACAAAAAATTTACTCAGTAGATCAAGGACCTCAAGGTCGTCGTCCACGATCAAAAGATTGCTCACCGGCGCATCACTCAGCGTCTGATAGATCTGACATCTAAAACCATTCGGCGCGCGCCGTCATTTATTTCAACCAGGTCACAAAGAATCAGTGTCGCAAAAAAGCAGACATCTTTAAGCAAGGTGCAGCTGCCAGCATCAAGCTTCCTCTTTTTTCAAAGACTGTCCGCCATGCCTGTGTTCAAGCGCTCCCAAGCACTGTTTCGCAATACCGCACTGCTGCTGACCTTGACCTACCTGTACGGCTGCACCAGTCGTAACACGGCCGACACTTCAGCTACCTGCGCCCAAGTCAGCTACCCGCTGCATGACCCGGCCGAGCAGGTTAACCGCGGTATTTTCTCGTTCAACCAGGTGATCGATGAGTACGCCATCGCGCCGGTCGCTCGCGGTTATGGCTACACGCCGGAGTTCTTCCAGCTGGGCATGCATAACTTCACCACCAACTTCAACGAACCCACGGTGTTCGTCAACGACCTGATGCAAGGCAACGGCAAGCGGTCACTCAACACCCTGGGCCGCTTCACGATCAACAGCACGGCCGGCCTGCTGGGGATGATCGACGTGTCCGACTCGCTGGCGATCCCGCGCCACACCTCGGACTTCGGCCAGACCTTCGGTGTGTGGGGCATCGGTGCCGGGCCGATCGTTGAAATGCCGGTACTGGGCACCGCCAACAGCCGCGACGCGGTCGGCAAGGTATTGGCCGCGGCCTTCAACCCGTTCGGCGACAACAGCGACACCGCCGAAACCCTGACCACCGTCGCCAGTGTCGGTGGTGTGATCGACAAGCGCGCCGCGGCATTACCGTTGACCGACACCCTGGCACAACAACCGGATTACTACGCGGCCCTGCGTGACATCACCGCCGAAAAGCGTGCCAAGTTCGTACAGGAAGGCAAACTGGGCGAGTCCGACCCGCAACAGCAACGCTGTAAAGAAACTCCAGCCGATGCCACCTGACACCCGATCGCTGGTGCTCGAGCAGCGCCAAGTCAAACGCACCCATACCCACCTGCACGGCAGCGAAACCAGCCTGCAGCTGTCCGATGACAAGCGCGAGTTGATCCTCAAGCGCTACATCGAAGTGTCCAGCCCCGAAAGCGTGCAGTGGGTGGAGCGCAGTCATCGGGTGCCGGTGGCCACTCTGATGCGCTGGATAATTGCCCACGGCGAGGAGCAAGCGGTGGAGCAAGGCAATGAAGTGCCCGCCCACCGATCGGTGATTTGAACCCGCTCGCGGGCCAATGCTGTGTATTCCCCTCCCCTTTCAGGGCTCTGTCGGCGGCATCATCTGCTGCCTACATCCTCTTGCTTTAGCGCCCCAAGCCCTTACTATCGCTGATTCAGTCGAAGCGTCGTCCCTGCGGCTCCGACGCCTGCCCTGCGCCTTGAAAGGACTCAACGATGAACAAAACCCGGATTGCCACTGCTGTCCTCACGGCCCTGCTCGGCAGCGCCCAGGCTCAGGCCGCCGCCACGCCTGCCGCCGATAAGGCGGTGCCCGTGACCGTCGACAACTTCATCCGCGCCGAATCGGACATGTACGTGGGCGCGCTGACCCAGCAAGGCGGCCTGGGCAAACTGCTGCACCGTCGCGAAGCCGCTTCGATCGAACACCAGACCGTCATCCGCCTGAACCGCGACACGCTCTACTCCTCCGGGGTGTTCGACCTCGACGCCGGGCCGGTGACCATCACCCTGCCGGAGCCGGGCAAGCGCTACATGGCACTGCAAGTCATCAACCAGGACCACTACGTGCCGAACGTGTACTACGGCGCCGGCAGCTACACCCTGACCCGCGAAAACGTTGGCACCCGCTATGCGGTGACGGCCATCCGCACCCTGGTCGACCCGGCCAACCCGGACGACATCAAACAGGTGCAGACACTGCAGGACGCGATCAAGGTCAGCCAGAAAGCCCCTGGCTCGCTTGAGTTGCCGCAATGGGACGCCGCCAGCCAGAAAAAGGTGCGCGATGCCCTGCTGGTACTGTCCTCGACCATCCCGGACTTCAAGAAAGCCTTCGGCACCCGGGACACCGTCGACCCGATCCGCCACCTGCTCGGCTCGGCATCTGCCTGGGGCGGTAACCCGGACAAAGACGCCACGTACCTGAACGTCACCCCGGCGCAAAACGACGGTAAAACGGTGTACCGCCTCACCGTTAAAGACGTACCCGTGGACGGCTTCTGGTCTGTGAGCCTGTACAACGCCGAAGGCTACTACCAGCCCAACCCGGCCAATGCCTACACCCTCAACAACCTCACCGCGAAGAAAGCCGATGACGGCTCGATTGCCATCCAGTTCGGCGATTGCCAGGCGACGACCGTCAACTGCCTGCCAACGGTTGCGGGATGGAACTACACCGTGCGCCTGTACCGTCCGCAGGCGCCGATCCTGAATGGCACCTGGACATTCCCCGAGCCGGTTGCGGTCAAATAATCAGTTGATGCGGGGCTGGTTGCCGGCCCCTTTTTCACGTGCGCATATGTAAGCCTGGACATATTTCTGCGGGCCGGCTGCGGTATCATCGACGGCTAATTTGCGCCAAGAGCCCCACCCCCGGATGTCCATGCCCGCCCTGCCCCTCGACACTCAATCACCTTTGCCCGCCGTTTTGGTCGGCCCGCTCCTGCGGCGCCTGGAGCCGACGCGCCTGGTGCTGTGGCTAGTGGGGTCGCGGGCGCTGACGCTGACGTTGCGCCTGTCGACAGGCGGCGACATCGCGCTCGACGCCAGTCGCTGCCAGGTGATCCCGGTCGGCAGCCAGGCCTTTATCCATCTGATCGACGTCAACCTGGACGCTGCCCTGCCCTGCGACGTGGCGATTGAGTACGACCTGTTGATCACTCAGGCCGATGGCACGTCCAGCGGTATCGCCGAGTGGGCACCGCACCTGATGTATGGCGATGCGCAGCAGCCGAACTTTGTCCTGCGCAGCCGCATTGATCAGCTACTCCACGGATCCTGCCGCAAACCTCACCACCACGCCCCTGACGGCCTGCTGTGTGTCGACCAGCTGTTGGCGACCACCCCTGTCGCCGAGCAACGACCGGCGCTGTTGATGATGAGTGGTGACCAGGTCTATGCCGACGATGTGGCAGGGCCGATGCTGCGGGCGATTCATGCCTTGATCGAGCGCCTGGGTCTGTTCGGCGAGCACCTGGACGGCGCGGTGGTGAACGACAGCGCCGCGCTCTACGGGCACCCGGCCAGCTACTACCATCGCGCCGACCTGCTGCCGGCGCTGTCGAGCAACGAAACCCTGCGCGAGCGGTTTTTCGGCGGGGCGCGCAAGCCGATTTTCACCAGCAGCAGCGCCGACAATCATCTGGTGACCTTCGCCGAAGTCATGGCCATGTACCTGCTGGTATGGTCGCCAACCCCCTGGACGCTGATCGCCCCCCAACCGCCGGCCCTCACTGCGCCACGAAAAGAACTCTACGAGCTTGAGCAGGTGCGGATCGATGCCTTCAAGGAAGGGCTGGGCGGCGTGGCGCGGGTATTTGCGCACTTGCCGTGCCTGATGATCTTCGATGACCACGACATCACCGACGACTGGAACCTCAGCGCCCAGTGGGAAGAAACCGCCTACGGCCATCCATTTTCCAAACGCATCATCGGCAATGCCCTGATCGCCTACATGCTGTGCCAGGGCTGGGGCAACAACCCCGATGCGTTCACCGCGCTTGTGGATAAAACCCACGCCCTGAACGCCCGGGACGGTTACCTGGACAGCGCCGCGCAAGACGCGTTGATCAGCGACCTGCTGAGGTTCCAGCAGTGGCATTACGTGCTGCCGACCACGCCGGCGCTGGTGGTGCTCGACACCCGCACCCGTCGCTGGCGCAGCGAGTTCAACCTCAAGCAACCCTCGGGGCTGCTCGACTGGGAAGCCCTCAGCGAACTGCAACAGGAGCTGCTCGACCACCCCTCGGCGATCATCGTCTCCCCGGCCCCGGTGTTCGGCGTCAAGCTGATCGAGACCGTGCAGAAAGTCTTCAGCTGGTGCGGTTATCCACTGCTGGTGGATGCGGAAAACTGGATGGCCCATCGTGGCGCGGCGCAGGTGATCCTGAATATTTTCCGGCATTCGCGCACGCCGGGTAACTACGTGATTCTGTCGGGCGATGTGCATTACTCGTTCGTCTACGAAGTACTGATCCGTCATCGCACCGCCGGCCCGCGCATCTGGCAGATCACCAGCAGCGGCATCAAGAACGAGTTTCCGCCCAGCCTGCTCGAATGGTTCGACCGCCTCAACCGCTGGCTCTACTCACCGCGCTCGCCGCTCAACTGGTTTACCAGGCGCCGGCGCATGCAGGTGGTGCCCCATGTACCGGAACACGCACAAGCCGGCGAGCGGCTGTGGAATTCGGCGGGCATTGGCCAGGTGTTCTTCAATGAACAGGGCCAACCGCAGGCGATCTACCAGCACAATGCCAATGGCTCGCCGAAAACCCGGATGGTGGCGCCGTCCCCGGACTGACCGTCAGTATCATGGATACCAAACAATGCCTGCGCGACAGGAGCGAGGTCATGGAACTCCTCGCCCAGGCACAGACCACCCGCTGAAGTTCACTGCTTACGAAGGATACGTATGCTCACACGGAACAAGATGGTCCCCGAACTGATGGTCAGCGATCTCCAGCAGAGCCTGGATTTCTGGACCACGCTGATTGGCTTTCACATCGCCTACGATCGCCCTGAAGAGGGGTTTGCCTACCTCGATTTCGACGGGGTGCAAGTGATGCTCGAACAGCACGACCCACTGGAAGGCCAATGGCAGACGGGGGCACTGGAAGTGCCCTTTGGCCGCGGCATCAACTTCCAGATGACCGTCGATGCCGTCGAGCCGATTCTGCAGCGTTTGGCCGAAGTCCAATGGCCGCAATTCCGCCCGTTTGCCGAAGCCTGGTATCGCTGCGGTGCTGTTGAAGTGGGCCAGCGTGAACTGCTGGTACAAGATCCGGACGGCTACTTGTTGCGCCTGGTCCAGGAACTGGGAGAGCGACCCGCCCGGTAGCCACCGGCGGCCTGATGATGACTGCGAGGCGGCGCCTGGGATGCACCGCTTTCGCTTAATCGAAAAGATGATAATTATTTCACAGTCATCAACCCGGACCGCGAACATTCCATATTAATACAAACAACTAACCACTAAACTTAATTCATTAAATCTGACACACTATCAATGCCACTCCCGATATAAACACAACACCCCACCTGAAACTTCCAGAACTCGCCAGCATGAGACTTAGCGGCTGTCAGGCACTCACCCCACTGCCACAAAAATCACCCCCGGCGCGCCCTTGCGCACTTATCAATTTATCAAAAATGTTTATTTATAATCAGTAAACATTGACCTCCCACGCCTCCCCCCTCCTAATTAACCGAGCCAGGCAGTCTGATACCTGCTGCCCGGAAAGCACCTTGGCATGCAAAAAATCGAGCATGCAAAACGCAACAGCGACGCAGCCCATAAAGCGCTGAGCTACGCTTTCTGCACATTGAACATTCATTCACTCTACAGCCTCCACCCGATACGCTGCGCAACCACACAGGGAACGATCAATGCTCAGAGATGTTTTAATTATTCTTACAGCATCGTTGGTAGTCATTGCACTGTTCCGACGCCTGAACCTGCCACCGATCCTCGGCTACCTGTGTGTCGGGTTGATCGTCGGGCCGCAAGCGCTCGGCTGGGTGAGTGACTCAGAGGGCCTGCCCTACCTGGCGGAACTGGGTGTGGTGTTTCTCCTGTTTTCCCTGGGCCTGGAGTTTTCGCTGTCGAAAATGCTCGCCTTGCGCAAGGTGGTCTTCGGCCTGGGCAGCCTGCAAGTCATCATCTCCAGTGTGATTTTAGGCGGGGCCTTGTACATGGCGGGCTTGCAGGCGAGTGGCGCAGTACTGCTCGGGGCCGGCCTGGCACTGTCCTCCACCGCCATTGTCAGCAAGGAACTGACCAGCCTGGGCGAAGTCTTCAGCCCCCACGGCCAGAACGCGATCGGTGTATTGCTGTTCCAGGACGTGGTTGCGGTGCTGTTGCTGACGATGGTGCCGGTGTTTTCCGGAACCTCCGGACAAGCCTGGTACTGGGCACTGCCCATCACTCTGGGCAAGACGGTCGTGCTGTTCGTGGGTTTGTTCATGATCAGCCGCTGGCTGCTGCCGAAACTGTTCCATGAGATCGCCGCCTCCCGCTCCGCCGAGTTGTTTGTGCTGCTGGCCCTGGTGATTGTCATGCTGACAGCCTGGCTGACCCATTTGCTCGGGCTCTCGCCGGCGCTGGGCGCGTTTCTCGCCGGCATGCTACTGGGAGAAAGCAGCTACCGGCACCAGATCGAAGCCGACATACGCCCTTTCCGGGATATCTTGCTGGGGGTGTTTTTTGTCAGCATCGGCATGCTGATCGACCTGAGCATCTTCCAGAGCCACTGGCTCTTGATCATCGGCTTGACCCTGGCGTTGCTGGTCACCAAGGGCGTGGTCGTTGCCGTCATCCTCCGGCTCAATGGCAGCAACAGCGAAACGTCCTGGCGCAGCGGCCTGGCATTGGCTCAGGGCGGTGAATTCTGCTTTGCCCTGATGACGCAAATGCAAGCCAACAGCCTGGTTTCAAAGGAGCTGAGCGGGCTCTTGCTGACCGCGACCTTCTGCTCGATGGTGGTGACCCCCCTGATGCTGCGAGTGGCCCCGGCCATCGCCAAGCGCCTGCACCAGACGCCGAACGATGAGGTCAATATCGATGAAATCGCCCTGCAAAGCCAGGAACTGCACGGCCATGTGATCATCTGCGGCTACGGTCGCGTGGGGCAGGCCATTGGCCGGGTCCTGATGGGTGAGCAACACCGGTTTGTCGCGGTCGATGATAACCCTGAGCAAATCCAGAAAGACGCCGCCCAGAAGAATGTCCACTACGGTGACTCGCGACGCCCCGAGTTACTGGCCGCCCTGGGCCTGAACCGCGCGCGTCTGGTGGTGATTGCCATCGATGATGCTGACGCCGCCATGACCATCATCCAGGCCATCAGGCACATCAACAGCAGCATCGACATCATTGTTCGCACCCAGGACGATAGCCAGACCACCGAGTTGAAAGCGGCCGGTGCCACCGAGGTGATTCCGGAGGTACTCGAGTCGACCCTGACACTGGCCGCCCACACGCTGATCATGCTGGGCACTCCCAAAGAACGCGTACAACTACGGGTAGACGACGTCAGACGCAACCGCTACCACTTGCTGTAATCCACATCAAACCCGCTCAACAGTCGGTGATAACGGGCGCACTCAAGGATTGAGTGCGCCCTTTGAACATGCCAGCACCCGACGTTGTGAAGGTGACAGAAATAACCATTTTTTAGCGCCTGCATGATGCCGCCCGACATAGCGGCCAAGGCATTACGCACCCACGATTCCCTCAAGGCTAAAACATGCAAACCCCTGCCCCCCTGAAGCACGCCGAAACGCAGCACTGCAAAGATTGCAAGTTAGCCCCCCTATGCCTTCCTCTCTCGCTCAACAGTGAGGATGTCACGGCATTGAACGAGATCATCAAGCGTGATCGCCCGTTAAGAAAAGGCGATTACCTGTTTCGCCAGGGCGATCCCTTTACCTCCATTTACGCCATCCGTTCCGGCACGCTGAAAACTTCCAGTCTGAACAGTAATGGTGAAGAGCACATTATCGGCTTCCATTTGCCAGGCGAACTGATCGGCTTTTCCGGCATGGATATAAACGCCTACACCTCAAGTGCCCAGGCACAGGAAACCACCACGGTGTGCGAAATCCCCTTCGATCAACTGGAGAAGTTATCGGAGCGAATTCCGAAACTGCGTCGCCAGTTGATCCACATCATGAGCCGGGAAATTCGTGACGATCAAAAAATGATGCGGCTACTGGCCAAGAAAAATGCCAACGAACGCCTGGCGGCCTTTCTGGTCAATCTGTCCCTGCGCTTTCACGCCAATGGTTACTCGGCCAATCAGTTTCGACTGAGCATGACCCGCAATGAAATCGCCAACTACCTGGGCATCGCCACCGAGACCGCCTGCCGCACCTTCACCCTCTTGCAACAGCAAGGGCTGATCGCCGCACAGGGCAAATGCATCCAGATCATCGACACCACATCGCTGTGTGAACTGTCCAACCGGTAAGCGCCGTGGGTTCATCCAGGCCCGGCCGTGCTCCTGAAGAGCAACAGCAGTGTGATCCGACTACAGGGATTCCAGGCCACCGTCACTCAGATCAGACCTACAGGGTTTAAAGAAGCGTCTTGAGGACGGCAAAGGTGTAGAGAGGGCTTAATCGAAACTGCCCAGGGAGCAGTTTCGATTTCCGGGACCACTCAGAGGTGCCACCTTGCAAACATGTACTCATTTCTGTACGCCCTTCGTATCAAGTGTAGTGGTCAACTAATCCCGGACACGACTTTAAATTTTTCCTCGGCCCGCGCTGGAGCCAACCCATCGTTGAATTG
>NZ_JBYTBK010000020.1:0-92425 GCF_058789115.1 Pseudomonas sp. FW300-N1A1
AGATCCGATTATGACCGAAGGCCGCCAACAGCAAGGGGGAGCAAGCTCCCCCTTCGGTTTTTACCGGACACTAGTGAGGCTCCGCGTGGGAATGATCGATTGCAACCACGACCTTACAAGCTGCATCCCGTTAACGGCCTGCCCCGCTCTTCCCCCCAAGCCTGACGAGCAATAAGATCCGCGCATCTCCAACCGGATACATACCGATGAACCTCGCCCCCAATTTCCCCGACGACCTCGCCATGCAGTTGCTCATGCAGCTTTTGCACGAAGAACTCGGCCTGCCCGAACGCAAAGCCATCAACCTCGGCACCTCGATCAACCTCGATCTTGGCTGCGACGGCGCTGATGCGCGGAACCTGATGGAAACCCTGGAAGAGCAGTTCGTCATCGACTTGATCGACTACGATGCCTATCGCTACTTCCACCCCGAAGGCTACGATGTGTTCCTCAAGCGCAGGGCCAAGGGCCGGGGCGACAAGCTCCCGCTGACGATCGGCATGCTCTACCAGGCCATCAAGGCCCAACGCTGGGACACGCAGGTACTCGAAGGCCTGTAGCGTCCACTGTGCCGTTCGTGTTGACCTGTAAACCTGAGGAGCAGGCTCAATCGCACACACAAAAAAGCCGCCCCGAAGGGCGGCTTTCTCATTGCATCAAACCAACACTTACAACTTTGGACCCGCAGCCTTGATCGCGTCGCTCACGTCGAACTTCTTGAAGTTCTCGATGAACAGGCCGGCCAGTGCCTGGGCGGCTTCGTCGTAGGCGGCTTTGTCGGCCCAGGTGTTGCGTGGGTTCAGCAGGCCAGTCTCAACGCCCGGTACGGCCAGTGGCACGTCGAGGTTGATGGTGTCCATGTGCTCGGTCTCGGCACCGATCAACGCGCCGCTCTGGATCGCTGCGATCACGCCGCGAGTGGTCGGGATGTTGAAGCGGTTGCCAACACCGTAGCCACCGCCGGTCCAGCCGGTGTTGACCAGGTAGACCTTGGAGCCGAAGCCGCGGATGCGCTTGATCAGCAGCTCTGCGTATTCGCCAGCCGGACGCGGGAAGAACGGTGCGCCGAAGCAGGTGGAGAAGGTCGACTTGATGCCGCTGCCCGAACCCATTTCAGTCGAGCCCACCAGAGCGGTGTAGCCGGACAGGAAGTGGTAGGCCGCTTGTTCTTCACTGAGGATCGACACAGGCGGCAGTACGCCAGTCAGGTCGCAGGTCAGGAAGATCACAGCGTTTGGCTCGCCACCGAGGTTCTGCTCGGAGCGCTTCTCGACGTGCTCCAGCGGGTAGGCGGCGCGGCTGTTCTGGGTCAGGCTGCCGTCGGCGTAGTCCGCTTTCTTGGCGTCGTCCAGCACAACGTTTTCCAGGACCGCGCCATGCTTGATGGCTTTCCAGATAACCGGTTCATTCTTCTCGGACAGGTCGATGCACTTGGCATAGCAACCGCCTTCGATGTTGAACACCACGCCCTCGCCCCAGCCGTGCTCGTCGTCACCGATCAGGTAACGGCTTTCATCGGCGGACAGGGTGGTCTTGCCGGTACCGGACAAACCGAAGAACAGGGTCACGTCGCCCTCTTCACCGATGTTGGCGGCGCAGTGCATTGGCAGCACGTCGGCGGCCGGCAGCAGGAAGTTCTGCACCGAGAACATGGCTTTCTTCATTTCACCGGCGTAACGCATGCCAGCGATCAGCACTTTCTTCTGAGCGAAGTTGAGGATCACGCAGCCGTCGGAGTTGGTGCCGTCACGCTCTGGAACGCACTCGAAGTTGGCAACGTTGAGGACCTGCCACTCATCACGGCCAGCCGGGTTGTACTGCGCTGGGTTGATGAAGAGGCAGCGGCCGAACAGGTTCTGCCAGGCGGTCTGGGTGGTCATTTTCACGGCCAGGTAGTGCTCGGCGGCCGCACCTACATGCACGTGGGAAACGAAATGCTCTTGCCCGTTGTTGAATGCCTCGACGCGAGCCCACAGGGCATCGAACTTGTCGGCCGGGAACTTGCGGTTGATCGCGCCCCAGGCGATTGCGTCCTGAGTGCCTGGCTCTTCAACAATGAAACGGTCAGCGGGCGAGCGACCGGTACGATGACCGGTGCGAACAACCAGCGCGCCGGTATCGGCAAGCTCGCCTTCACCGCGATTGAGGGCTTCTTTAACCAGATCATCAACACTCAGATCGGTGTACACGGCGTTATTGGCTTGCGTCATGAGGTTCCCCGTCGGCCAGTGGCCGAGTGCTCCAAACGTTTTGTAGTAGAAAGTCCTGCACTACTACCGCGAAAAAAGTGGGCCGGATTATGCCAGAAACGCCCAAAAAAAGTAGGGCCCTCCCGTCAGGACGGCGTTATACCGGCATTTGGCAGTTAATTTACCTGCGCTGAAACGTTTTAGTGACGAGTATCTGACGGCGTGTCGACACCCGCTCCGGCGAACAATTGGGTGATATCGGCCGCATCGAACAGATAACGCTCATTGCAGAACTGGCAGTCGATCTCGATCGCGCCACCGTGCTCAAGCACCAGTTTCTGCGCATCGGCCTGACCCAGGCTGACCAGCGCGTTACCGGAGCGCTCACGGGAGCAGCTGCATCGGAAGCGCAGCTTCTGCACGTCGAACAGGCGCACCTGCTCTTCGTGATAGAGGCGGTGCAACACGGTTTCGTTGTCCAGGCTGAGCAATTCATCGGCGGTCAGGGTGCTGCCCAACGCGGTGATGTGCTGCCAGCTGGCGGCGCGTTCTTCTTCATCTTTCAGGCGGTCGGCCGGCAGTTGTTGCAGCAGCAGGCCACGGGCGCGACGGCCATCGGCGTGCAGCCAGAAACGCGTACCCACTTGTTGGGACATGACGAAATAGTTGGTGAAACATTCCGACAGGGTCGCGCCGTCGAGGTCGACGATGCCCTGATAGCGCTGGCCCTGGGTCGGGTCGACGGTCAGTGCCAGGACACCGTTGGGCATCAGGTCGGCCAGGGTCGCGTCAGGAGCGATCTTGTCCGCCTCATAACGGGCCAGGCCGCGAATTTCGCGCGCACTCGAGCATTCGATCATCAGGAGCGGCACCGGGCCTTCGGAGCGCGCCTGAAGGATCAGCAAGCCATCGAACTTCAAGGTGCCGACCAGCAGCGCCGCAGCTGCCATCAACTCACCGAGCAACTGAGCTACCGGCTCCGGATAGGCGTGTTTGGCGAGGACTTCGGCATAGCTATGCTCCAACGCCACCAGCTCGCCGCGGGTATCGCTGTCATCGAAGATGAAGCGTTGGGTGTAGTCGGTATCCGGTAGATCAGTCATAGGTCTGGGTATCTGAAGTGATGACAAAATAAGTACGAGGGCCGGAAATCACCAACTCGCACCCCCTGGGTGCGTGATTTTCAGCCGTGGGAGGCATTTTATGAACAATCGGGGCGCGTTCCAAGCAAGGTTGGACGCTCGGCCGATGGATGCGCTGTCATTAAGTCCCGTCAGCGTTACCGCGATCAGGTTACTCCGCCGCATTCCCGCCATGGAACTTGAACAGATCGCGGCGCTGTTTCTTGCTCGGCTTGCCGTCGGTGCTGACGCCCAGGGCACCGGCCTTGCGCTGGGCCGCAGCGTTTTCGCGCTTGGCGATACTGGCTGGGGTCTCAACGTACAATGCCTGGGCTTCGGGGGCACCACGACGCACGATCGACAGCGCCTGGACCACCACCGTGCGCTCGTCGAAACCGGTCCGGATCTGAAACTCGTCACCGATTCTCGGCTCCTTGCCCGGCTTGCAACGCTCACCCCGACAATGCACTTTGCCACTCTCGATGGCGGCCTTGGCCAGCGCGCGTGTTTTGTAGAATCGCGCCGCCCACAACCACTTATCGAGACGGACTTTGTCGTCCTCTTCGGTTTTTTGTGCCATGGGATTTCCTCATCCTGAAATATTTTCGAACTGTACTACCGTTTCTGTCGTGCCATGAATTTCACCCGGTCAGCTTACAATGCGCGACGTCCTCTGGCTGCACCCGAGGACCGGGAGTCCGGGCTGTAGATATCTGTCGCCTTTTAACCACTATTCTGCGTGAATACCGCACATTCGACCGCATCGCGGTACGAGCGGTTTTCTCACCGGCTGAGCACATTTGAAGACATTTGACCATTTGACCGTTGTGGGTCTGCGCGAGTGGGTGGCGCTTCCCGGCCTGGGAGTCGCCGGCCTGCGGGCGAAAATCGACACCGGTGCCAGCACCTCCAGCCTGCACGCCACCGATATCGAGCCGTTCGAGCGCGACGGTGAGAAGTGGGTGCGTTTTACCGCGCACCTGGGCACGGTGGTGCAATTGCGTCACCGCCGCTGCGAAGCACCGCTGGTGACGCGCAAGACCATTAAAAGCTCCAATGGCCAGGCACAGGTGCGCTACGTGATCAGCACCACCCTGGCGCTCGGCGACCGGGTCTGGCGAGTCGAATTCACGCTTGCCTGCCGCAAGTCCATGCGCTATCGCTTGTTACTCGGTTCCAAAGCCCTGATCGACGGCCAGTTGGTCGTCAACCCAGGGATTAAATACGTTCAAGACAAGCCGGTGTTCCCGGCGTCCACTACCTTCTCCACAGGTGTTGCATGAAGATCGCTGTGCTGTCGCGGAACCCGCGTCTGTATTCCACTCGTCGTTTGGTTGAAGCCGGGACCGAACGCGGCCATGAGATGGTGGTGATCGATACCCTGCGCGCCTATATGAACATCGCCAGTCATAAGCCGCAGATCCACTATCGGGGCAAACCACTGGAAGGCTTTGATGCGGTGATCCCGCGAATCGGTGCTTCGGTGACGTTTTATGGCTGCGCGGTGTTGCGCCAGTTCGAAATGATGGGTGTGTTTCCGCTCAACGAGTCGGTGGCCATCGCCCGCTCGCGAGACAAACTGCGCTCGCTGCAACTGCTGTCACGTCGTGGAATCGGTTTGCCGGTCACCGGCTTTGCCCACTCCCCGGACGACATTCCCGACCTGATCGACATGGTCAACGGCGCACCGCTGGTGATCAAAGTGCTGGAAGGCACCCAGGGCATTGGCGTGGTGCTGTGTGAAACGGCCACCGCGGCGGAATCGGTGATCGAGGCGTTCATGGGCCTCAAGCAGAACATCATGGTTCAGGAGTACATCAAGGAGGCTGGCGGCGCGGACATTCGCTGCTTCGTGGTCGGCGACAAGGTGATTGCCGCGATGAAGCGCCAGGCCAAGCCCGGCGAGTTCCGCTCCAACCTGCACCGGGGTGGCAGCGCCAGTCTGATCAAGATCACCCCGGAAGAGCGCATGACGGCATTGCGCGCGGCCAAGGTCATGGGCCTGGCGGTCGCGGGCGTGGACATCCTGCGTTCCAACCACGGACCACTGGTGATGGAAGTGAATTCATCACCGGGCCTGGAAGGGATTGAAACCACCACCAACAAGGACGTGGCGGGGATCATCATTCAGCACCTGGAGAAGAATGGCGGGCCGAACATGACGCGGACCAAGGGGAAAGGCTGAGACAGGTCGATCACCCATGTGACTGGAGAGCTTGCCGCTGTCGGGACAGGGAGTCCTTCGGCCTCCAGCGGGAGCAAGCTCCCTCGCCACATGGATCACCCTCGGCGGTTAGACTGCGTCTCTTGGCAACATCAGCCCCAGTGGCAATCTCACCCGCGCTTCCAAGCCGCCGCCGGTACGGTTGCGCAGCTCAACATTGCCGCCATGCATCGAGGCAATCCGCTTGACGATGGCCAGGCCCAGCCCCGTCCCTTTACCGCCCCGGGCGCGGTCGCCACGGGTGAAGGGGTTGAAAATCGCTTCCAGCTCCGACGGATCGATGCCGGCCCCGCGATCCATGACGCTCAGCACCACGTATGGCGCGCTGACATCACCCGAGACATAGGCTGCCACCTCGACATCGCTACCGGCGTGATTCAAGGCGTTACCGATCAGATTGTTCAGCAGGCGCTTCATCGAGACCCTTCGCAACGGGAACGGCTGGATCGGCTCCAGGCGCAGGCGCACCCGCTCCTCGTTCTGGTTGAACGGTGCCGCTACTTCACGCACCAGATCACTCAGGTCGACGGCTTCCACCGACTCGTCACGTCCATCGCGAATGAACGCCAGGAACTGGTCGAGAATCGCGTCCATGTCCTCGATGTCGCGCACCATGTCGTCGGTCAGGTCGCTGCGGTTACCCATCAGCTCCAGCGACAATCGCAAGCGGGTCAACGGTGTGCGCAAGTCATGGGAGACGCCCGCCAGCATCAACTCGCGCTCGCGCCCCGCCTGTTCGACATCCTCGGCCATCTGATTGAAGGCGCGATACACCTCGGCCATCTCACTGGGTGTGTCGCTGATCGGCAGCCGCACGCTGCGGCCCTGCCCCAGTTGCCTGGCGGCATCGACCAGACGCTTGAGCGGCTGATTGAGCTGACTGACGAATATCCACGCCGAAGCGGTGGAGAGCAAACCAATGGCGAGGAACCAGCCGAGCACGCTCCAGATTTTCTGGCCACGCAACGGGTGCGGGTACAGCGGTACTTTCAGCCAGCCATCCCCCAGGCTCGGCGCCTTCACCCACAACGCCGGAGGCGCGTGCATACGCAGACGCACTTCCGTGTCGCCACCCAGTTCGGCCTGCATCTGCCGCTGATAGATTTCACTGTAGGGCCAGTGTTGTTCGCCATCGGGAACGCCAGCGCCCACCACGCGGATCAATCCGACGTCATTGGCGATCTTGTCTCGGTTCTCTTCATCGGCGGCCCAATAGGCGCGCAAGGTCAGGGCAACACCGTGGCTGTATTGACGATCCACCAGCACGTCCTCGTTCATCAACAGATAAACCAGGGTCAGCGCCTTGGAAAACAGCACGACGATCAGCACCAGCCAAAGGGTGCGAGAGAAGAAGCTCTGGGGGAACCACACGGGGGTTTTCATAGACGACAGCTACACACTTTGCAGGAACGAGTCAGGCTCGCAGAATTGCGGATCGCGAATCAACTGGATAATGCCTTATCCGGCTGACCCGCTCCTGCAAATCACCGGTCACTTGGTTGCGGTGCCGTCCGGAACGAACACGTAACCCACGCCCCAGACTGTCTGGATGTACCGTGGTTTCGAGGGGTCCGGCTCGATCATCCGGCGCAGGCGAGAGATCTGTACGTCGATGGAACGCTCCAGCGCATCCCACTCGCGGCCACGGGCCAGGTTCATCAGTTTGTCGCGGGTCAGTGGCTGGCGGGCGTTCATCACCAGTGCCTTGAGGACCGCGAACTCACCGGTGGTGAGCATGTGGATTTCGTCGCCGCGCTTGAGCTCGCGAGTCGCCAACGACAATTCGTAATCCCCGAAGGTCACGCTTTCGTCTTCGCTGCCCGGTGCGCCTGGCACCGGAGCCGATTGACGACGCAGGACCGCCTTGACGCGCGCCATCAGCTCGTCCGGGTTGAACGGCTTGGCCAGGTAATCGTCGGCGCCCAGTTCGAGGCCCTTGATACGGCTCAGTTCATCGCCCTTGGCGGTGAGCATGATGATCGGAATCTGGTTGTTCGCGCCACGCAGGCGGCGGCAGGCGGTCAGGCCGTCTTCACCGGGCAGCATCAGGTCGAGGACGACCAGGTTGAACACTTCACGCGCCAGCAGGCGATCCATCTGTTCGGTGTTCGGTACGGCGCGGGCACGGTAGCCCTTGCTGACGAAAAAACGTTCCAGCAGGCTGCTGAGCCCTGGATCGTCGTCAACGATAAGAATTTTTTCGCCTTCAGCAGTTTGTGCAGTGCTGCTCATTGGATGCTCCTTTGATCTCGGCGCGCATTATGGCGTAGCTGCCGTTATACGCACCGTGTGCATTGTTAGCAGATTTTTCCTCTACCGCCAGCAGTACAGGCATTGTGCCTACAGGCTGCGATACCCCCCGAAGCTCGGAACGCTGGTTATAATGCGCGGCCTTTTGTGTCAGGCAACGTCTGATCGTTACGGCGTATGGCAACGGTTTATTTTTCATCGCCGCGCAGTAATTTTTCGATTTCACGGGTCAATGGGATGCCTTTTGATCCAGGTGGCGGTGCAGGCCAGGCCGCTCAACCAGACTCGCCGGGCCCTGATTACTGTGCCCGCGAGCCTGCTTTCACAATTTGTCAGGTGGTTTTATGGACAGCATCAACAGCCGCATCGCCGAGGAACTCGGTGTACGCCCACAACAGGTCGAAGCGGCCGTCGCGCTACTCGATGAAGGCTCCACGGTGCCCTTCATCGCCCGCTACCGGAAAGAAGTGACCGGCAGCCTCGACGATACGCAATTGCGTCATCTGGAAGAGCGTCTGCGCTACCTGCGAGAACTCGACGAACGGCGTATCAGCATCCTGGCCAGCATCCAGGAACAAGGCAAGCTGACCCCGCAACTTGAGCGCGACATCAAGCTGGCCGACACCAAGACCCGCCTCGAAGACTTGTACCTGCCGTACAAGCAGAAGCGCCGCACCAAGGGCCAGATTGCCCTGGAAGCCGGCCTCGGCGAGCTGGCCGACGGCCTGTTCAATGACCCGAACCTCGCGCCCGAAGCGGAAGCCGCACGCTTTGTAGACGCCGAAAAAGGCGTGGCAGACGTCAAGGCCGCCCTCGAAGGCGCCAAGTACATCCTCATGGAACGCTTCGCCGAAGACGCCAGCCTGCTCGACAAGCTGCGCAGCTACCTGAAGCAGGAAGCGACCCTCAGCGCCCGCGTGATTGCCGGCAAGGAAGAGGAAGGCGCCAAGTTCCGCGATTACTTCGAACACGACGAACCGCTCAAGAGCATGCCGTCCCACCGCGCCCTGGCGATCTTCCGTGGCCGCAACGAAGGCATCCTCAGCTCCGCACTGAAAGTCGGTGACGAACTGCCCGGCACCATGCACCCGTGCGAAGGCATGATCGGCCAGCAATTCGGCATCGCCAACCAGAACCGCCCGGCCGACAAATGGCTCGGTGAAGTGGTGCGCTGGACCTGGAAGGTCAAGCTCTACACCCACCTGGAAACCGATCTGCTGGGCGAGCTGCGAGACGGCGCCGAGACCGAAGCGATCAACGTCTTTGCCCACAACCTGCACGACCTGCTGCTGGCCGCTCCCGCCGGCCCTCGCGCCACCCTGGGCCTGGACCCGGGCCTGCGTACCGGTTGCAAGGTGGCCGTGGTCGATTCCACCGGCAAAATGCTCGACCACGCCACGGTCTACCCGCACGTGCCACACAACAAGTGGGACCAGACCATCGCCGTGCTGGCTGCCTTGTGCGCCAAGCACTCGGTGGACCTGATCGCGATCGGCAACGGCACCGCCAGCCGTGAAACCGACAAGCTCGCCGCCGACCTGATCAAGAAGTACCCGGCGATGAAAATGACCAAGGTCATGGTGTCCGAAGCCGGTGCTTCGGTGTACTCGGCCTCGGAGCTGGCCTCCAAGGAATTCCCGGACCTCGACGTATCGATCCGCGGTGCCGTGTCGATTGCCCGTCGCCTGCAGGACCCGTTGGCGGAACTGGTGAAAATCGATCCGAAATCCATCGGTGTCGGCCAGTACCAGCACGATGTATCGCAGCTGAAACTGGCTCGCGGCCTGGATGCCGTGGTCGAGGACTGCGTGAACGCCGTCGGCGTCGACGTGAACACCGCTTCCGTCGCGCTGCTGGCCCGTATCTCCGGCCTCAACGCCACCCTGGCGCAGAACATCGTCACCCACCGTGATGAACATGGTGCATTCAAGACCCGCGCGGCGTTGAAGAAAGTCGCCCGTCTGGGGGAAAAAACCTTCGAACAGGCCGCCGGCTTCCTGCGCGTGATGAATGGCGACAACCCACTGGATTCGTCTGCCGTTCACCCGGAAGCCTATCCGCTGGTGCAGCGCATCGCCGCTGAAACCAACCGCGACATTCGCTCGCTGATCGGCGATGCCACTTTCCTCAAGCGCCTGGACCCGAAGAAGTACACCGACGAATCCTTTGGCCTGCCAACGGTCACCGACATCCTGCAAGAGCTGGAAAAACCCGGCCGCGACCCGCGTCCGGAGTTCAAGACCGCCGAGTTCCAGGAGGGCGTCGAAGACCTCAAGGACCTGCAGCTGGGGATGATCCTCGAAGGCGTGGTGACCAACGTGACCAACTTCGGTGCCTTCGTCGACATCGGTGTGCATCAGGACGGCCTGGTGCATATCTCCGCACTGTCCGAGAAGTTCATCAAGGATCCCCGCGAGGCGGTAAAAGCCGGTGACGTGGTCAAGGTCAAGGTCATGGAAGTCGACATCCCGCGCAAACGCGTTGGCCTGTCGATGCGCATGAGCGATACCCCGGGCGAGAAGATCGACGGCGCCCGTGGCGCACGTCCGGGTTCGGCGCCACGTCAGTCGCAAAACACCGCACCGCGCAAGGAAGCCGCCGCGCCAGCCCCGAGCAACAACGCCATGGCATCGCTGTTCGCCAACGCCAAGCAGTTGAAGAAACGCTGATGGAGATCCCGGCAGGATTGACTGAAAGCGCGTTTTTCAAACTGCTGGGTTGCCGTTTGCACAGACTGGAAACCGGGGTGGCGCACGTTGCCCTGGCCCTCGAACCTGAACTGCGCAATCGCGGTGGCAAGCTGCACGGCGGAGCGTTGTTCAGCCTGGTGGACATTGCCATGGGGCTGGCCTGTTCCAGCGTGCATGGCTTTGACCAGCAGAGCGCGACCATCGAATGCAAGATCAACTACATCCGCGCCGTCAGCGAGGGTGAAGTGATGTGCACGGCGCGGGTGATCCACCCGGGCCGGCGCACGCTGGTGGTCGAGGCTGACGTGATGCAAGGCGATAAACTCGTCGCAAAAGCACAAGGCACGTTCGCTGTCCTGTAGATACCGGTCATCAATTTGAGTTAATTTCGGCGCTGCGAAAGCTGCGCCGAAGTTTTTTCGTGCGCGACAGCCAGGTTCAGGGAGTGAAGTTGGCATTTAAACGTGGGTCCGTGCGGCTAATGCCCGTCAGTCAAGATGCGCAAACTGTGGGAGCGGGCTTGCTCGCGAAGGCGCTGTGCCAGGCGACAGTCATGTTGACTGATACGCCCTCTTCGCGAGCAAGCCCGCTCCCACAGAGGTTGCGTCGATCAATCCTTGACTGACTGGCGCCAGGCCTGTGCGGCTCGAAAACCAGGCGAAAACGCCAGTTTCAACTTCACCCTTGTAGACCGTCCTGCCCACCCCCATATTGGGGCGACTGACGCGTGAAGGAATCCAACTTGAGCGAACTTCTCAACCGCCGCCTGGCTCTGCTCGGTGAGCGCGCCAACCTCTCTCTGCTCGAACAGTGTCTTCACGGCATCGAACGTGAATGCCTGCGCGTGACGGGCGAAGGTCGCCTGGCGCAAACGCCGCACCCGGAAAGCCTGGGTTCCGCGCTGACCAACGAACAAATCACCACCGACTATTCCGAGTCGCTGCTGGAGTTCATCACCCCGGCATTGCCAGATCCCGCCGACACCCTGGCGAGCCTGGACAGTATTCACCGCTTTGCCTACAGCAAGCTCGGCAACGAGTACCTGTGGAGTCCATCGATGCCGTGCCCGTTGCCGGCCGAGGAAGACATTCCGATCGCCTACTACGGCACCTCCAACATCGGTCAGCTCAAATACGTGTATCGCAAGGGGCTGGCTCTGCGCTACGGCAAGACCATGCAGTGCATTGCCGGGATCCACTACAACTTTTCCCTGCCGGAAAAGCTCTGGCCGCTGCTCAAGGCCGACGATGGCTTTGTTGGCACCGACCGTGACTATCAATCGGCGGCCTATATCGCGCTGATTCGCAATTTCCGTCGTTACAGCTGGTTGCTGATGTACCTGTTCGGTTCCTCGCCAGCCCTGGATGCCGGCTTCCTGCGCGGTCGTTCGCATCAGCTGGAACAGCTGGATGCCGACACCCTGTACCTGCCGTACGCCACCAGTCTGCGCATGAGCGACCTGGGTTACCAGAGCAGCGCGCAAGCCGGACTGACGCCGTGCTACAACGACTTGAACAGCTACACCGACAGCCTGCGCAGGGCGGTGGCCACACCTTATGCGCCCTATGTCGAAGTCGGCACGCACAAGGACGGTGAGTGGGTCCAGCTCAACACCAACATCCTGCAGATTGAAAACGAGTACTACTCCAACATCCGCCCTAAGCGCGTGACCTACACCGGTGAGCGGCCGATCCAGGCGCTGGTGGCCCGTGGCATCCAGTACGTCGAAGTGCGCCTGCTGGACATCAACCCGTTCCTGCCCACCGGCATCGAACTGCCGCAAGCACGCTTCCTCGACGCTTTCCTGCTGTACTGCGCGCTGAACGAAAGTCCGCTGCTGACCAGCACTACCTGCGGCAACGCCACCTCGAACTTCCTCAGCGTGGTCAAGGAAGGTCGCCGTCCGGGCCTGCAACTGCAACGCGACGGTCAGCCGGTGGACATGAAAGAGTGGGCCTGTGAGCTGCTGGAAAACATCGCCCCGCTGGCCGCGCTGCTGGACCAGAGCCACGGCGGCGACGCCCACAGCAAAGCCCTCGACGCGCAGCTGGCGAAGGTCCAGGATTCGTCCCTGACACCCTCTGCCCAGGTACTGGCCGCGATGAGCGAACACAAGGAGAGCTTCGCCCAGTTCTCCCTGCGCCAGAGCCAGGCGCACGCCGAGTACTTCCGCCGCGAACCGCTGGCCCCTGACGAACAAGCGAAATTTGAAGCGCTGGCCCGTACGTCCCTGGCCCAGCAAACCGAGCTTGAACAGAACGAAGTCGGTGATTTCGATGTGTTTGTCGGCGCGTATCAGGCGAGCATTCTGGCGATCAGCAACTAAAGCCATCGATCGTTCCCATGCTCGCGCTCAGGAACGGTCCTTCAGCCCGGGAATGCGCGACCATGCACACCACGATCATCATCACCTTCGGCCTGGTCCTGTTGGCGTTGATGCTGTTCATCGGCCAGAAACTGGGCTTCAGCCGTGACACCCTGACCTACAGCTTCGTTGCCCTGTGGCTGGCGCTGACGGTCATCAACGGCGCCATCGGCATGATCAGCACAGGGCAATCGCTGACAAACGAGTTGATGGCGGGGTTCATGGTGTTTTCGGTACCCGTGGCGGCCCTGGTGTTGTTCATGTCCTTGAGCAACACCTGAGCCGCCGCCCTCGTCAGCGCACCAGGTGCAGGAACTGCATGTGCCGCTCGTACTGGTCGAGGATGTCGTTGATGATTTGTTCCTTGGTGTAGCCCATCAAATCGTAATCCTGACTGCCCTCGCTCAAGTGCACTTCGGCGCGGTAGTAACGGCGGTTGCGCAACTCCTTGGGCCCCATCCCGCCACGGGCGAATGACGGCGTGAAGTAGCCGCGCATCTGCACCTGGTAAATGAACGGATGCTGGTCGCCATGGCCGATTTCCAGGCTGACACTGTCATTGGCCGGGTCCGGTTGGGTGATCACGTTCAAGCCCTTCTCGACGAACACCGCGGTCACCTCTTCGATGGCCGGACGCACCGTGGTGTCGAGGAAACGATACACCTCATCGCGAGACGGGAAGTGCACTGCCTGGGTCAAGCGCTGGCGCCAGCCACCCTTGCCGCGCCGAGAGGCCGAGACCGGTGCCAACGAGTGCATCTGGGCGATCTTCCTCTGCGATTCGAGGTAGAACGCTTTATGCAGCCCCCACATCATCAGCAGCAAGATCAGCGAGAACGGCAACGAAGTCAGCACCACCGCTGACTTCAACGAATCGATGCTGCCCGCGAACAACAGGGCGCTGGTGACCAGTGCCGTCATCGCCCCCCAGAACACCCGCAACCATTTCGGGCCGTCTTCGTCGGCGCTGCCACCACGGGCCGACAACGTCGAGAGCACCACAGTGCCGGAGTCGGCCGAAGTAACGAAGAACACGAAGCTGATGAACACCGTCACGGCGATCACCGTTTTGCTCCAGGGGTAGGTCTCCAACAACAGGTAAAGGGTCATCGACGGATTCTCGATGGCCGACAGGCCCAGGGCACTCATGCCGTGATTGAGCACCTGGTCGATGGCGCTGTTACCGAAGATCGACATCCACGCCAGGGTAAAACCAAGGGGAATCAGCAACACGCCGAAGACGAATTCACGGATGGTCCGGCCACGGGAAATCCGTGCGATAAACAGGCCCACGAACGGCGACCATGCAATCCACCAGGCCCAATAAAACACAGTCCAGCCACCCAGCCAGTCGCTGGGTTTGTCGTAGGCGTACAGGTCGAAACTCTTCATCGGCAAGGCGCCGAGGTAATCGCCGAGGTTCTGGATCAGGGTGTTGAGCAAGTGCTGGGTGGGACCTGCGAACAAGACGAACAGCAACAGCGCGCAGGCCAGCAGCATGTTGATATCGGACATCACCCGCACGCCCTTATCGACGCCCGCGACCGCCACGATAATCGCCGCGCCCATCATCAAGGTGATCAGGCCTACCTGAACCCACTGCGTGTGGGCAATGCCGAACAGGTAGTCCAGGCCGGAATTGAGGTGCAACACCCCAAAACCCATGTCCGCGCCCAGGCCGAACACCGTGGCAATGATGCCAAAACCGTCCACCGCGTAACCGATGGGGCCGTTGATGCGCTTGCCAATCAGCGGGTACAGCGCCGAACGCAGGGCCAGCGGCAAATTATGCCGGTAGGCAAAGTACGCCAGCGCCATGCCGACAAAGGCGAATACGCCCCAACCATGCAGGCCCCAATGCAGAAACAGAATCTGCATCGCCTGGCGCGCCGCGTCAGCCGTGCCGGCTTCACCTTGTGGTGGTTGCAGCATGTGCGTCAGGGGTTCGGAGACGCAGAAGAAAAACAGGGTGATGCTGATGCCGGCGGCGAACAGCATGCCGGCCCACGACAGGTAACTGAATTCGGGCTCGTCGTGGTCGGCACCGAGCTTGATCTTGCCGTAGCCAGACAAGGCGGTGACCACCACGAAGACCAGATACAGGGTCATTGCCAGCATGTAATACCAGCCGACCGTATTGGCCGCCCAGTCTTGCGCGGCCAGCAGCCAGGCACCGGACTGTTGCGGGAAGGCGATGACGACCAGGCCGAACAGCAAAATGAAGGTCGCCGCGAAGTAAAACACCGGCGGGTTCATGCGCATCTGAGCGCTTGGCGGGGTAGTTGATGCACTCATGCAGGGTGCACCTCGAGGGGATGAAACGTGGCTGTCAAAAACGGACTCAGCAAAGGCAAGCCTCCTGTTGTGAGCGGGCAGCGAACCACCGGTTTAACTTGAATGAACGTTCAAGTTAAACATGGATAGGGGGCTAAGGACTAATCCCAAGGCCCGGCGGTACTGTCGTACGCTAGCTCAAGGAAGGCTATGAGGTGGGGTTTGAAGGATTTGTTCAATGAAAAATCGGCAGAATGCTATTACCGTGGAGAGGGAGCTTGGCGCAGCAACCGCCATGCATCGCGCAAGACTCGGGTCGCAGGTTTTGGGCCGCTTCGCGACCCAGCGGGAGCAAGCTCCCTCGCCACAAAGCGTACCCAACATCGCCCTACTTCTGCGTCCCGTCATCATGCTGCAGATTGGCCTGGGTCAGGTTGCTCCCGGCCGGCACGCTGCGGGTCAGCCAGACGTTGCCGCCGATGCTCGAGCCCTTGCCGATGGTGATCCGTCCCAGAATGGTTGCACCGGCATAGATCACCACATCGTCTTCGACAATCGGATGGCGCGGGTGGCCCTTCTGCAATTGGCCGTCTTCGTCCGCCGGAAAGCGTTTGGCACCGAGGGTCACGGCCTGGTAGATACGCACGCGCTCGCCGATGATCGCCGTCTCGCCAATGACCACGCCAGTCCCGTGATCGATAAAGAAGCTGCGGCCGATCTGCGCGCCCGGGTGAATGTCGATGCCGGTCGCCGAGTGGGCGATTTCCGAGCTGATGCGGGCCAGCAACGGCAAACCGGCGCGATACAGATGGTGCGCCAGGCGATGGTGAATCACCGCCAGAATCCCCGGATAGCACAGCAGCACTTCATCGACGCTGCGGGCCGCCGGGTCACCGTGATAAGCGGCCAGCACATCGGAGTCGAGCAGGCTGCGCAGCTGCGGCAGGGCCAGGGCGAAACCCTGGATCAGGCCGATTGCCCGCGCCTCGACGTCGGTGTCGACCTGCGCGCTTTGCCGCGCAACGTAGCGCAGCTCCAGGCGCGCCTGGCCCAGCAAAGCGTTCAGCGCCACATCCAGCGTATGCCCGACGTAAAAGTCCTCACTCTCCTCACGCAGGTCCACCGGCCCCAGGCGCATCGGGAACAACGCACCACACAGTGCTTCGAGAATCTCCGCCATCGCCGCACGCGACGGCAGCTCACGCCCCCCCTGCTCGCCGCTGCTGCGACCATTCTGCGCGCGCCACTGGTCGCGGGCCGCGCGCAGTTCGCTGACGATGGTCTGTAATTGCCAATGGCTGGAACGCTCGCTCACGATAAAACTCCTCACAGGCTGTGGCCGTACAGTCGGCCGCCTAAATGGCATTCACTTTACGGTATGGGTCCAAAACGCAATTAAGAACGAATTGTGCTGTTCTCAGCATTTTTTTGCATAAGCGTTTCGCGGTTGCCCGAGCAAATCAGCCTGCCTATAGTCCAGACATCTCCTACAACCCGTACGGACCCATGATCAAACAACAGCTGGCTCGTTTTAATCGCCTGGATCTTCTCACCCACGCCACCCCCCTGGAAAAACTCGATCGCTTGTCGAGCTGGCTGGGGCGTGATGTCTACGTCAAACGCGACGATTTGACGCCGCTGGCCATGGGCGGCAACAAGCTGCGCAAACTCGAATACCTGGCCGCCGACGCACTCGCGCAAGGTGCCGACACGCTGATCACCGCCGGGGCCATCCAGTCCAACCATGTACGCCAGACTGCCGCCCTGGCCGCTAAGCTGGGCCTGGGGTGCGTCGCCCTGCTGGAAAATCCGATCGGTACGGATGACAGCAATTACCTGGGCAACGGCAATCGCCTGTTGCTGGACCTGTTCGATGCCAAGGTCGAGTTGGTGGACAACCTCGACAACGCCGACCAACAGCTACTGGCCTTGGCCGAGCGGCTGCGCAGCAATGGCAAGAAACCCTATCTGGTGCCCATTGGCGGTTCCAATGCGTTAGGCGCACTGGGTTATGTGCGGGCGGGGCTGGAACTGGCGGAACAGATCAAGGATACCGGCCTTGAATTCGCCGCCGTGGTCCTGGCTTCGGGCAGTGCTGGCACCCACAGCGGGCTGGCGTTGGCGCTGAGCGAAGTGCTGCCAGACCTGCCGGTCATCGGTGTCACCGTATCGCGCAGCGACGAGGACCAGCGGCCCAAGGTTCAAGGCCTGGCCGAACGCACCGCCGAACTGCTGGGCGTGAGCTTGCCGGCGAGTTTCAAGGTTGAACTATGGGACGAGTATTTCGCCCCGCGTTACGGTGAGCCGAACGCCGGTACCCTGGCCGCCGTGAAGTTGCTGGCGAGCCAGGAAGCCCTGTTGCTGGACCCGGTCTACACCGGCAAGGCCATGGCCGGCCTGCTCGATGGCATTGGTCGTCAACGCTTCAATGACGGGCCGATTATCTTTTTGCACACCGGTGGCGCGCCGGCGCTGTTTGCCTATGCCACCGCGTTTTGAGAAACCCGGTGGCGAGGGAGCTTGCTCCCGCTGGGATGCGAAGCGTCCCCAAAACCCGCGACCCGGCTCTTGCAGATACACCGCGTTATATGGATTTGCGCTTGCTACGCAACCGAGCGGGAGCAAGCTCCCTCGCCACAGAATTTGTACTCAGACTTTATATTCCAATAACGAATAACAAGGTTAACTTATATTATTTTCCAATCTAAAAGCCGCGTCATATAGTCCCGCCGCAGGCGCAATTGCCGCGAGACGCATACGCTGCTTTAAGGCAGGATGTTGCAGTCGTTCCATTCCCGGTTTTGCCTGCTTCCTAAAACAACGTCTTCATAAGAAAACACAGGGGCTTGTCATGAATTTTTCCGCATTTCGTCGAAATCTGCTGGTGGGCTCGCTGGGCCTGGTCCTGGGTGCCGGACTGCTGGGGCAAGCGGTTGCCGGTGAGCAGCTGCAAAAAATCAAGGAGGCCGGCGTGATCAACGTTGGCCTGGAAGGCACTTACCCACCGTTCAGCTTCGTCGACGCCGACGGCAAGCTGGCCGGCTTCGAAGTCGAATTCTCCGAGGCCCTGGCCAAAGAGCTGGGCGTCAAGGTCAAGCTGCAACCGACCAAATGGGACGGCATCCTCGCGGCGCTGGAGTCCAAGCGCCTGGACGCAGTGATCAACCAGGTGACCATTTCCGAAGAGCGCAAGAAGAAGTACGACTTCTCCGAGCCCTACACCATCTCCGGAATCCAGGCCCTGACCCTGAAAAAGAATGAAGGCACCATCAAGAGCGCTGCCGATCTGGCGGGCAAGAAAGTTGGGGTCGGCCTGGGCACCAACTATGAGCAGTGGCTCAAGGACAACGTTCCACAAGCCATCATCAAGACCTATGACGATGATCCGACCAAGTATCAGGACCTGCGTGTAGGCCGGATCGACGCCATTCTCGTGGACCGCCTGGCCGCTCTGGAACTGACCGCCAAAGCCAAGGACACCGCGGTTTCCGGCGAACCCTTCTCCCGTCAGGAAGCCGGTATTGCCCTGCGCAAGGGCGAGCCTGAACTGCTGGCAGCGGTGAACAAGGCCATCGAGAAACTGCGCGCCGACGGCACGCTGAAAAAGATCTCGGAAAAGTACTTCAACGCTGACGTCACTCAATAATGGAAGAAGGTTTCCAACTCGCGCTGGACTCCGCGCCCTTCCTGCTCAAGGGCGCGTACTACACCGTCATCCTGAGCCTGGGCGGCATGTTCTTCGGCCTGCTGCTGGGGTTTGGGCTGGCGCTGATGCGCCTGTCACGCTTCAAGCTGGTGAGCTGGATCGCCCGCATCTACGTGTCGTTCTTTCGCGGCACGCCGTTGCTGGTGCAGTTGTTCGTGATCTATTACGGCTTGCCGCAATTAGGAATCGAACTTGATCCACTGCCCGCCGCCCTGATCGGCTTCTCGCTGAACATGGCGGCCTACGCCTGCGAAATCCTGCGTGCCGCCATCAGCTCCATCGAGCGCGGCCAATGGGAAGCCGCTGCCAGTATCGGCATGACCCGTGCACAGACCCTGCGCCGGGCCATCCTGCCGCAAGCCGCGCGCACGGCACTGCCGCCACTGGGCAACAGCTTTATCTCGCTGGTCAAGGACACGGCATTGGCCGCCACGATCCAGGTGCCGGAACTGTTCCGCCAGGCACAACTGATCACCGCCCGTACCTTCGAAATTTTCACCATGTATCTTGCCGCCGCGCTGATCTACTGGGTTCTGGCCACGGTGCTGTCGCACCTGCAGAACCAATTGGAAGAGCGGGTCAATCGGCACGACCAGGAGTCCTGACCCAATGATTGTCGTGGAAAAACTGACAAAGCAGTTCAAGGGTCAAGTGGTGCTCAATGGCATCGATCTAGAGGTCAAGGAAGGCGAGGTGGTCGCGATCATCGGCCCCAGCGGCTCGGGCAAGACCACCTTCCTGCGTTGCCTTAACTTCCTGGAAGAGCCCACCAGTGGCCGGATCAAGGTCGGCGACATCGAAATCGATGGCAGCCGCCCATTGAACCAGCAGCAAGGCCTGGTGCGACAGTTGCGCCAGCACGTAGGTTTCGTGTTTCAGAACTTCAACCTGTTCCCCCACCGCACCGCGCTGGAAAACGTCACCGAAGGCCCTTTGGTGGTGAAGAAAGTCCCCAGGGAACAGGCACTGGCATTGGGCCGCAAGCTGCTGGCCAAGGTGGGCCTGGCGGGCAAGGAAGACGCCTACCCACGCCGACTCTCCGGTGGGCAACAGCAGCGTGTCGCCATTGCCCGGGCGCTGGCCATGGAACCGGAAGTGATTCTCTTCGACGAGCCCACTTCAGCCCTCGACCCAGAACTGGTCGGCGAAGTACTGGCGACCATTCGTGGCCTGGCGGAAGAAAAACGCACCATGGTCATCGTCACCCACGAGATGGGCTTTGCCCGCGATGTGGCGAACCGGGTGGTGTTTTTCGACAAGGGTGTGATCGTCGAACAGGGCGAAGCAAAAGCACTGTTTGCCAATCCAAAAGAAGAACGCACACGGCAATTCCTCAGTAAGTTCCTGAACGACTGAAGTTACAAAAAACATACCCACCCCTATTAAAAGCGCTCATCTTCCACGGACGGAAGTGACACTCCCCGAAATAACAAATCAACCGACCAGCAGCATCCCCGCTATTTCATTCAGCCTTCATTCAATCGCTTGAGCGCGGTAAATAGAGACCTCCTGCTGCGACCTCTTGTCACGTGCGCGGCTACATACCCTGCCCATACCCACATCGCAAAGTGCCAGATATTATGGCTCCAGATCAGTAAGCCCCCAAGAAAAATGTCAACTAGCCGTCCACTGACGATCCATATGACGTAGGAGTTTTCTGAATAGCAAAACATCAGATCGTTATTAACTTCTAACTATTGACACGTTATCAAGCGCGCTCTTATCTAGACACCCATTAACTCTTCACCACACCTAAAATACTCTCGACGTTATTAGCAAATAGTTAACAGCTTGAATCACTGTCAACTAACGCACCCCATCATTACGAAATGGACTTCGTTGCACTATTTCAAGGAGAACACTCATGAACTGCATGTCGAACACAGTTGAACTGACAGCTCCCCGCCTGGCGCAATCACCGGGGTCAGCCATCAATATCACCTCTGCCGCTCACCTGCTGATCGAGATATCACCTTATGCCAGCATGGAAGAAGGCGACCTGATCGAGTTGTACTGGGACGACTGCTATGTGGCTTCCAGGGCGCTCGGTGCCACCGATATCGGCCAACCACTGCAATTGCGCGTGCCGGAGAGCTTCATCCGCAACGGCAACTCTCGAATCCACTATCAGGTCATGCAGGTTGGACGAAGCCCGACGTTGTCCGCTGCGAAAGGGGTTCAGGTCAAACTCGACTGCCCGGGAGGCCAGCCTCACGCCTTGTGCATCGACGAAAACCAGAGCCTGGAACCCCTGGGTATTCCAGAGATGATCCGCCGCCACGGGGTGAATCCAAGCCAGGTCAAGCGTGGCGTTCCGCTGACCATCGAGCCCTACCTGAACATGGCCGCTGACGATGCGATCACTCTGCGCTGGGGCGATGTGCGCATGGACCTGCCCACGGTCAAAGCGAACGAGGTCGGCAAGCCGGTCAATGTCTGGGTACCGCCGGCGGTGATTCTGGAGGCGGGTGAAGACAACCGCCTGGAAGTCACCTATTGCATCCTCGACCGGGTAGGGAACAACTCACGCTGGGCACCGGCTCGCACCCTGAAAATCGGCGGTACCCAGCCCTGCTACACCGTGCGGCCCAACAAAGCGCTACGTACTGAGAAACCCTGCACCGAGGCTACTCGCCCATATTCTGGCAGTAACCACCCGCACCCTTGAACACCCGCGCTCACGGTCTGACTGGGTCGCTTAGCGACCCAACGGGGCAAGCGCCCCCTTACTACCGAGGCGTACCTTGACCATCTATGCATATTCCAAAATGTTAGTTCATAAATTGTTTATACACCATTAGGGTATATGAACCGGACCACCGGACATTCTTGAATTCGATTTCGCCGCATGAGCGGCTTATCCATCAGATGTGAGGTAGGTATGGTCCGGAACACAATCACCCCAGTGCAGATCGCCAGGGCATTGCGTACAGCCAAGGAGTGGCAGTGATGTCCAGTCTGGCCGAAGCAAGCGTTCAGAGCGATCTGGACATCGCCCCGCCGTTGTTGCCCGCGCACGTCCTGCGCAACGACGCACAAGCCCTTGAAGCTGCCCGTGAACTGGCGAATGTTGCCCGCCTGCACGCGGCGCAACGCGATCAGCAACGCACATTGCCATGGGCACAGATCGAGCAATTCACCCGCAGCGGCCTGGGCAGTATTGCCATTGGCAAGGCTTTCGGTGGGCCCGAGGTTTCATACGTCACCCTCGCCGAAGTCTTCGCGATCATTTCCGCGGCGGACCCGGCGTTGGGACAAATCCCGCAGAACCAGTTCGGCATTCTTAACCTGCTCCAGCACGTTGCCCGCGAACCGCAGAAACAGCAGTTGTTCCAAAGCGTGCTCGAGGGTGCGCGCATCGGCAACGCAGGTCCCGAACGCGGCAGCAAGAACACCCTGGAACTCAAGGCACGCATCACCGCCAAGGGTGATGGTTTCGTGCTCAATGGCCAGAAGTTTTACTCCACCGGTGCGCTGTTCGCCCACTGGATTGCAGTCAAGGCACTGAATGACGATGGCAAGCAAGTCATGGCATTCGTGCGTCGTGGCACCCCTGGGCTGCGCATCGTCGATGACTGGTCGGGGTTTGGCCAGCGCACCACGGCCAGCGGCACGGTGCTGCTGAACAACGTGCGGGTCGAAGCCGCCCTGGTGGTGGACAACTGGCGAATCAATGACAGCCCGAACATTCAGGGCGCCGTGTCACAACTGATCCAGGCCGCCATCGATGTCGGCATTGCCCGCGAAGCCATCGATGACGCCATCCGCTTCGTTCGCGAACACTCCCGGCCATGGATCGATGCCAAGGTCGACCGGGCCAGCGATGACCTCTATGTGATTGCCGACATCGGCAAACTGAAAATCGAACTGCACGCCGCCCAAGCGCTGTTGCGCAAGGCTGGTCGGGTGCTCGATCAGGTCAGTGCGGCACCGGTCACCGCCCAATCTGCCGCCCGCGCCTCGATTGCGGTGGCCGAAGCCAAGGCGCTGACCACCGAGGTCTCGTTGCTGGCCAGCGAAAAACTCTTCGAATTGGCCGGCAGCCGCGCCACCCTCGCCGAGTTCAACCTCGACCGCCACTGGCGCAACGCCCGCGTGCATACCCTGCACGACCCGGTGCGCTGGAAGTATCACGCGGTGGGCAGCTATCACCTTAACGGCACTTTACCGGCCCGGCATTCCTGGATCTGACCGACCCGACCTCTGGAGAAACACATGACTCTTTCCCACTCCGTCGCGGTCATCACCAGCGATGAGCATGCCCTTATTGTCGCCAGCGACCTGGCCGATGACTTCCAGCGCGACAGCGCCCTGCGCGACCGCGAGCGCCGCTTGCCGCACCTGGAACTGGAGGCTTTTTCACGCTCCGGCCTGTGGGGCATCAGTGTGCCCAGGGAGTACGGCGGCGCGGGGGTTTCCAGCGTCACCCTGGCCAAGGTCATTGCCCTGATCGCCCAGGCCGACGGCTCCCTGGGGCAAATCCCGCAGAACCATTTTTATGCCCTCGAAGTACTGCGCATCAACGGCAGCCAGGCGCAGAAAAGCCGCCTGTACGCCGAAGTGCTGGCCGGCCAGCGCTTCGGCAATGCCCTGGCCGAACTGGGTACCCGCACCGCTCACGACCGGGTCACCCGCCTGACACGCGACGGCGACGGTTATCGCATCAACGGGCGCAAGTTTTACGCGACCGGCGCGATCTACGCGCAGCGGATTCCCACCTCGGTGGTCGATGAAAACGGCGTCCAGCAACTGGCCTTCGTCCCGCGCGACAGCCAGGGGCTGACGGTGATCGACGACTGGAGCGGCTTCGGCCAGCGCACCACCGGCAGCGGCTCGGTGGTGTTCGAGGAGGTCTACGTGTCGGCCGACGACGTGGTGCCGTTCCAGAGCGCCTTCGAACGCCCGACCACCGTGGGCCCGCTGGCACAGATTCTCCACGCGGCCATCGACACCGGTATCGCCCGCGCCGCCTATGAAGACGCGCTGCATTTCGTGCGAACCAAAACCCGGCCGTGGATCGACTCAGGCAGCGACAAGGCCACCGAAGACCCACTGACGCTCAAGCGCTTCGGCCAACTGAGCATTCGCCTGCACGCCGCGCAAGCCTTGCTCGAGCGCGCCGGCGAATACCTCGATACGGCGCAGGCCAGGAGCAACGCGCAAACCGTCGCGGCGGCCTCGATTGCCGTGGCCGAAGCCCGCGCCATCAGCACCGAAATCTCGCTGGCGGCCGGCAGCACACTGTTCGAGCTGGCCGGCAGTCAGGCAACACTCGCCGAGCACGGCCTGGACCGGCACTGGCGCAACGCACGTGTGCATACCCTGCACGATCCGGTGCGCTGGAAGTACCACGCGGTGGGCAACTACTACCTCAACGACGAAAACCCGCCGCTGCGGGGGACCATCTGATGAGCCGCCCTGCAGAAGCGAAGAAAAAGATCCTGCTCAATGCCTTCAACATGAACTGCATCGGGCACATCAACCATGGCTTGTGGACCCATCCACGGGACAACTCGACCCAGTACAAGACCGTCGAGTACTGGACCGAACTGGCACAGTTGCTTGAGCGCGGATTGTTCGATGGCTTGTTCATCGCCGACATCGTCGGCGTGTATGACGTTTATCAAGGTTCGGTCGACGTTCCCCTGAAAGAGTCGATCCAGCTGCCGGTCAACGACCCGTTGCTGCTGGTCTCGGCCATGGCGGCGGTGACGAAAAACCTCGGTTTCGGCCTGACCGCCAACCTTACCTACGAGCCGCCGTACCTGTTCGCCCGGCGCCTGTCGACACTCGACCACCTGAGCCGTGGCCGGGTGGGCTGGAACATCGTTACCGGCTACCTGGACAGCGCCGCCAAGGCCATGGGCCTGAACGAACAAGTGGAGCATGACCGGCGCTACGACCAGGCCGACGAATACCTGCAAGTGCTCTACAAGCTCTGGGAAGGCAGCTGGGAGAGCGACGCGGTGGTCAACGACCGTGCACAGCGCATCTATGCCCGGCCGGACAAAGTGCACAAGGTCGAGCACCACGGCGAGTTCTATCAGGTCGAGGGCTATCACCTGTGCGAACCCTCACCGCAGCGCACGCCGGTACTGTTCCAGGCCGGCAGTTCGGAGCGCGGCTTGCAGTTCGCCGGCCAGCACGCCGAGTGCGTGTTCATCAGTGGCCAGGACAAGGCCTCGACCCGGGCCCAGGTGGACAAGGTGCGCGCCAGTGCCATTGAGGCGGGGCGCAACCCGGGCGACATCAAGGTGTTCATGGGCTTGAACGTGATCGTCGGGGCCACCGAAGCGCAGGCGTGGGCCAAGCATGCCGAGTACCTGAGCTATGCCAGTGCCGAGGCGGGCGTGGCGCATTTTTCCGCTTCCACCGGGATCGATTTTTCCGAGTACGAACTCGATGAGCCGATCCAGTACGTGAAAAGCAACGCCATCCAGTCCGCGACCCGGCACCTGCAAAACAACGATTGGACCCGGCGCAGATTACTGGAGCAACACGCTCTGGGCGGACGCTACATCACGGTGGTCGGCTCGCCCGCTCAAGTAGCCGACGAACTGGAATCGTGGATCGCCGAAACCGGCCTGGACGGCTTCAACCTGACCCGCATCGTCACCCCGGAAAGCTATGTCGACTTCATCGACCTGGTGATTCCCGAACTGCAGCAACGCGGCTCGTACAAGACCGAATACGAGGCGGGCACGCTGCGCGAAAAGCTGTTTCACGCCGACGCGCAATTGCCCAAACAACATACCGGCTCGACTTACCGTAACTGATCGTTCCAGCGCACCCCATGGGAACGAACGACTTTAAACTGACTGGAAGCCCAATGATGAAAAACACTCTGTTTAGCCGCCCAGTCAAAGCACTGGCCCTGGCCATCGGCCTGTTCAGCCCGGCGGTTTTCGCCGCCGATACCCCCCTGAAAATCGGCACCACCGCCGCCTTCGCCATTCCCCTTGAAGCCGCTGTCGAAGAAGCCGGCAAACAAGGCCTGAAGGTCGAACTGGTGGAGTTCAGCGACTGGATCGCCCCGAACGTCAGCCTGGCCTCGGGGGACATCGACGTGAACTACTTCCAGCACATCCCGTTCCTGGAAAACGCCAAGGCCACCGCCCACTTTGACCTGGTGCCGTTCGCGCCGGGGATCATCAACAACGTCGGCCTGTACTCGAAAAAATACAAAAGCTTCGATGAACTGCCAGTGGGCGCCAGCGTGGCCATCGCCAACGATCCGATCAACAGCGGACGCGGCCTGCAGTTGCTGGCCAAGGCCGGGCTGATCAGCCTCAAGCCAGGGGTCGGCTACAAAGCCACCGAAGACGACATCGTCGCCAATCCGAAGCAGATCAAGATCCTTCAGGTCGAAGCCGTGCAACTGGTGCGCGCCTATGACGACGCCGACCTGGTGCAGGGCTACCCCGCCTACATCCGCCTGGCCAAGACCTTCGACGCCGGTTCTGCCTTGCTGTTCGACGGTCTGGACCACAAGGAGTACGTGATCCAGTTCGTGATCCAGCCGAAAAGCAAGACCGACCCGCGCCTGATCAAGTTCGTCGACATCTACCAGCATTCACCCGTGGTGCGCGCCGCCCTGGACAAGGCCCACGGCAAGCTCTACCAAGCCGGCTGGGAAAGCTGAGCATGAGCGCCGCCATCCAACGGCGACTGGAGATTCCAGAGCCCCATGACGCCGAACAGACCGAACTGCATCCGCAACTCACTCACGCTCACGTGCGCTTCATCGGCCTGGGCAAGACTTACCAGGGCCAACAGGGTCCGGTGGCGGCACTGCAGGGCATCGACCTGGCGATCCAGCGCGGCGAAGTGTTCGGCATCATCGGTCGCAGCGGCGCCGGCAAGTCGTCGCTGATCCGCACTATCAACCGCCTTGAACAACCGAGCAGCGGCCGGGTGCTGATCGATCACGTGGACATCGGCGAGTTCGATGAGGACCGCCTGGTGGCGCTGCGTCGGCGCATCGGCATGATCTTCCAGCACTTCAACCTGATGTCGGCCAAGACCGTCTGGCAGAACGTCGAGCTGCCGCTGAAGGTCGCCGGCGTGCCGAAAGCCGAACGCGCGGCCAAGGTGCGCGAACTGCTGGAACTGGTGGGCCTGCAAACCAAGCACAAGGCCTACCCGGCGCAGCTCTCGGGGGGGCAAAAGCAGCGCGTTGGCATCGCCCGGGCGCTGGTGCACGACCCGCAGATTCTGCTGTGCGACGAGGCGACTTCAGCACTGGATCCAGAGACCACCCAGTCGATCCTCGGCCTGCTGCGCGAGATCAATCGGCGCCTGGGACTGACCATCATCCTGATCACTCACGAGATGGCGGTGATCCGCGATATCTGTGATCGGGTGGTGGTGCTCGAGCACGGGCGAATCGTCGAGCAAGGCCCGGTCTGGGAAGTGTTTGGCAACCCACGACACGAGGTCAGCAAAACCTTGCTGGCGCCGTTGCAACACGGACTGCCAGAAGAGCTGCAAAGCCGCCTGCAGCCCCAGCCACATTCAGCGCAAGCCGCCGTCGTGCTGCGCTTGCAGTTCACTGGCAGCGGCGCGGATGAACCTGACCTGGCGGCGCTGTTCGGCGCCCTGGGTGGGCATGTGCGCTTACTGCAAGGGGGTGTCGAGCGGATCCAGGGGCATGCCCTCGGGCAATTGCTGCTGGCGGTGACAGGATCGTCCCTGGGGGCCGAAGAACTGCGACAACGGGCCACTCAATGGGCGCAACAGGTGGAGGTGCTGGGTTATGTGGTTTGATCGATTGTTGCAGGGCGTTATCGACACCTTCCTGATGGTTGGCGTGTCGTCGCTGATCGCACTGTTGGCGGGTATTCCGCTGGCGGTGATCCTGGTCACCAGCGCCAAGGGCGGGATCTACGAAGCGCCGGCATTGAACCGGGCGCTGGGGGCCTTTGTGAACCTGTTCAGGTCGATTCCGTTCCTGATCCTGATGGTCGCGCTGATTCCCTTCACCCGCCTGATCGTCGGCACCACCTATGGCGTCTGGGCCGCCGTGGTGCCGCTGACCATCGCCGCCACGCCATTCTTTGCGCGCATAGCGGAAGTCAGTTTGCGTGAGGTCGACCACGGCCTGATCGAAGCGGCACAGGCCATGGGCTGCCGGCGCTGGCACATCATTTGGCATGTACTGCTGCCCGAAGCACTGCCGGGGATTGTCGGCGGGTTCACCATCACCCTGGTGACCATGATCAACTCCTCGGCCATGGCCGGTGCCATTGGTGCCGGTGGGTTGGGAGATATCGCGTACCGCTACGGCTATCAGCGTTTCGACAGCCAGATCATGCTCACGGTGATTGCGCTGCTGGTGATACTGGTGGCGGCGATTCAGGTTGGAGGGGATCGACTGGCGCGGGTCGTCAACAAACGTTGAATCGTTTTCCGCCGAAGGGACGCGGAGCCCGGGAACGATCAGACGCAAAAAAAGCTTATAGTCGGCCCATCTCCTTTGCCTGCGCAGCCGATCATGAAGCACACCCCCGACGACCTCCAGCAGATCACGACCACCACCCTGGGCCACTACGAGGAAGTGGCCGAGGATTTTCGCGAAGGCACTCGCGATCACGATGTCAGCCAGAACATCGACGCGCTGCTACGGCATATCCAGGGTACGGCACCGTTCACCCTGCTCGATTTTGGCTGTGGGCCGGGCCGTGACCTGAAAACCTTCACCGCCATGGGTCACGTTGCCATTGGCCTCGACGGCTGTGAACGGTTTGCCCAGATGGCGCGCGATGACAGCGGCTGTGAGGTCTGGCAGCAAGACTTTCTCAACCTTGACCTGCCGGCCGAACGCTTCGACGGCATTTTCGCCAATGCCGTGCTGTTTCACATTCCTGTTCAAGAACTGCCCCGAGTGCTCAAGCAGCTGCACGGCACCTTGAAACCGGGTGGGGTACTGTTCAGTTCGAACCCGCGCGGGGATAACCGTGAAGGCTGGAACGGGCAGCGTTTCGGGGCCTATCACGACCTGGCGGCGTGGCAGGTGCTGCTGACAGCTGCAGGGTTTGTGGAGCTGGAACATTACTACCGGCCAGCGGGGCTGCCGAGGGATCAGCAGCCCTGGTTGGCGAGTGTCTGGCGCAAGGGATAACAGACTGAAGTCGGTGACGCCCTGCGGTGGTGACGCAGGGACGTGGAGCGTCCCGGGAGGCATTCCCACGCAGGCGCGTGGGAACGATCATCAAACGGCTTGTTTCTGCGGTTCCTTGATCTTGTACCAGGCCACATACAGCGCCGGCAGGAACAACAGCGTCAGCAAGGTGGCGACAATGATCCCGCCAATCATCGCGTAGGCCATCGGCCCCCAGAACACCTCACGGGCAATCGGGATCATGCCCATGCTCGCGGCAGCGGCGGTGAGCAGAATCGGCCGGCGGCGGTGTTCGGTGGCTTGCACCACGGCATCCCAGGGTGAACAGCCGCTGCGCTCGAGCTCATCAATCTGGGTGACCAGGATCACCGAGTTGCGGATGATGATACCGATCAGCGCAAGAATCCCCAGGATCGCCACAAAGCCCATGGGCGTGCCCGTGGGAATCAGCGCCAGGACTACGCCGATCAGACCCAGCGGCGCGACACTGGCGACCAGGAACAGCTTCTGCACGCTGTGCAGCTGGATCATCAGGAAGGTCGCCATCAGGAACAGCATTAGCGGCACCACTTTGGCGATCGGACCCTGAGCCTTGCCGCTCTCCTCCACCGTGCCCCCCGTGGCGACCTTGTAGCCCACTGGCAACGTGGCGGCGAATTTATCGATGTCCGGCTTCAACAACCGCACCAGGTCAGTGGGCTGGATCTCATCGCGAACCGCCGCCTTGATGGTGATCGTCGGCTTGCGGTCACGACGCCAGACCAGTGGCTGCTCCAGCTCATAGCGCACGGTGGCGAAGGCCAGCAACGGAATCGAGGTGCCACCCGGTGTCACGATCTGCAGGTTCTGCAGGGTTTCCGGCGTCCCCCGTTCGCTGTCCACCGCGCGGCCGATCACGTTGATCAGGTAGATGTCATCGTCAACCTGGGTCACCGTCGAGCCGCTGACAATGCCATTCATCAAGCTGGCCACGTCCTCGGATGACAACCCGAGTTGCCGCGCCTTGTCCTGGGCAATATCGATGCGCAAGACCTTGCCCGGTTCGTTCCAGTCAAAAATGATCTCGCCGATGTGCGGGTTCTTGTCCAGTTCGCTGGCCAGGTCGATGGCGTGCTTGCGCACCTGATCGATGTCCTTGCCGCTGACCCGGTACTGGATCGGCCGCCCGACCGGCGGGCCCATTTCCAGCGCTTGTACATAGCTGCCGATACCGACGAAATCCTTGCGCAGCCGCTCGCGCAACCGCTGGCTGAGTTCCGTGCGCGCCTGGAAGTCCTTGCTGACGATCACCAGCTGCGCATAGAAGGGGTTCTGCAATTGCTGGTCGAGTGGCAGGTAGAAACGAATCGCGCCCTGGCCGATGTACGTGCTCCAGCGCACGATATCCGGGTCGCCCTTGAGGGTCGCTTCCAGGCGGTCAACGGCCTTGCGGGTTTCATCCAGCGAGGCGTTTTGCGGCAGGTTCAGGTCGACGAGAATTTCCGGACGATCGGACGAAGGGAAGAACTGGTTCTGCACAAAGCGCATGGAAAACACTGCCAGCACAAAGCACAGCACGGTGATACCGATGGCCCACCAGCGATTGCGCATGCACCAGAGCAAACCACCGTTGAAGGCCCGGCCGATGCGCCCTGGCTCGGCAGAGTGCGGTTTGACCTTGGTACTGAGGATGTGCACGCCGATCACCGGGGCAAACAGCACCGCGACAATCCACGACACGATCATGGCCACCGCGATCACGGCAAACAAGGTGAAGGTGTATTCGCCGGCAGAGCTACCGTTCAGCCCGATCGGCACAAAACCGGCGACGGTCACCAGGGTCCCGGTGAGCATCGGGAACGCGGTCGAGGTATAGGCGAAGGTCGCCGCCTGTTCCTTGGTTTCCCCCATTTCCAGGCGCGTGACCATCATCTCGACGGTGATCATCGCATCATCCACCAGCAGGCCCAGGGCGATGATCAATGCACCGAGGGAAATCCGCTGCATGGTGATGCCACTGTATTCCATGAACACAAAGACCATCGCCAGCACCAGCGGAATCGAACACGCCACCACCAGCCCGGCGCGCACACCGAGGCTGATGAAGCTGACCACCAGCACGATGATGACCGCTTCGAACAGCGCGCTGGTGAAGCCGCCAACGGCCTCCTCCACCACTTCGGCCTGGTCCGACACCTTGTGCACGCCAACCCCCACCGGCAGGTCCGCGGTGAGCTGATCCATGCGTGCGTGCAGGGCCTTGCCGAACTCCTGAATGTTGCCGCCCGCCTTCATGGCAATCGCCAGGCCAATCGCCGGCTGGCCATTGAAGCGGAACATCGGGGCGGCCGGGTCGACATAGCCACGGGTAATGTCCGCGATGTCGGCCAGGCGGTAGAAACGGTCGTTGAGCCGCAAATTGACCGCCGCCAGGTCTTTCTCCGAAGCAAACTGCCCGGAGGTGCGCACGGAAATCCGCTCGGGACCGGCCTCGATCACCCCGGCCGGGGTCACGGCGTTCTGGGCTTGCAGGCTCTGCACCACCTCGCGCTGGTCAAGCCCCAGGGCCGCCAGCTTGCGCGTGGAGAAGTTCAGGTACAGCACTTCGTCCTGCTGGCCGACCATTTCGATCTTGCCCAGCCCCGGCACGTCGCGGATCTCGGCGCGCGCCTGCTCGACGTAGTCGCGCAACTGGCGCATCGACAGGCCATCGGCGGTAAAGGCAAACACCGAGCCGAACACATCACCGAACTCGTCGTTGAACGACGGCCCCTGTATGCCTTGCGGGAAGGTGCCGCGAATATCGTTGATCTTCTTGCGCACCTGGTACCAGATTTCCGGAATGTCCTTGGCCTTGGTGGTGTCGTGCAAGTAGACATACACCGTGGACTCGCCGGGCCGGGTGTAGCTTTTCACGTAGTCGAGCGAGTCGAGCTCTTCGAGCTTCTTCTCGATCCGGTCGGTGACCTGCTTGAGGGTTTCTTCCTGGGTCGCACCGGGCCAGCGGGTCTGGATCACCATGGTCTTGATGGTGAACGAAGGGTCTTCCTCGCGCCCCAGATTGAGGTACGAAAACACGCCCATGAGCAAGGCAACGAACATCAGGTACCAGACGAAGGACTGATGCTTGAGGGCCCATTCGGATAAGTTGAAACTCCCTTTCATCGCGGGCTGTCCTCGTCGACTTTCACTTTCTGCCCCGGCTTGAGGCTGTTCACTCCGGCGCTGACCACGCGCTCGCCACTCTTGAGGCCCCGCCCCAGGATCACACTGTCGGGACCACGGCTGACCACGCTGACCTCGCGTGGAGAAACGGTTTGGGTGTGGGGGTCGACCACCCAGATACGGGTTTTGCCGTCGACTTCCTGCAAGGTGGTCAGCGGCAGTTCAATGCGCGGTTCGATAGCGGTACGCAGACTCACGCTGATGGCCGTACCAAGGCGGAACCCCACGGGCGTTTCCGTCAGGGTCAGGCGAGCGCGCCGGGTACGGGTCGCGCTTTGTGCCTGCGGTTCGATCTCGCGGATGATGGCCGTTGTGCGCATGCTCGGGTCCAGTTGCGCCGAGACTTCGAACACCACGTCGGTCGGCAACTGTTCGGCAAGGGTGGCCGGCAGGTCAATGACCGCTTCCTTGATGTCCGGCCGCGCCAGGGTCACCACTTGCTGTCCGGCGCTCACCACCTGTCCGGCCTCGGCGTTCCAGGCCGTGACGACAGCCGCATGATCCGTGCGCAGCTCGGTATAGGCGAGCTGGTCCCGAGCCTGGTTGACCGCCGCCCGAGCCTGATCCAGTGACGCCTGGGTGGTTTTCAGGTCGGTCTGGGCAATGTCCAGTTGCGCCTGGGCACCGACGCCCTGGTCAAACAACTCCTGCTGACGCCGGGCATTGGCCTGGGCGTTGATCAATTGCGCCTCGATCTTCGCCAGGTCGCCCTGCGTGGAGCGCAACTGGTTTTGCTGTTCCGTCGGGTCGAGGGTCGCCAGCAACGCGCCCTTCTCGACTTCGCTGCCGACATCCTCCGCACGGCTGGCGATACGTCCCGGCACACGGAAACCAAGATTGCTTTCGTAGCGAGCCTGGATGGTCCCGGCAAATCGTCCGAGATCCTCCTGATCCAGCGCCTGTACCTTGATGGACAACACCGGACGCACCGGCTCCGGTGGCGCCTCTTTCTCCGAGCAGGCCGACACCAGCAGGCCCGCCGACAACAACAGTAGCCAGCGCTTCATGGTTGGGCTCCCGGCGATTGCATCGAGGGTTGGGCAGGCGAGGGGACAATCTCCACCAACACATTGGGGTGCAGCAACTGGCCGCCGGCGGTGACGACTTTCTCTCCGCCGGTCAGGCCCTCGCTGATGATGACTTTGCCGGTCAGGTAACGACCTACCTTGACGGTCTTGAGCTGTGCCTTGCCGTCAGCATCCACCAGCCACACGGCCGGCTCGCTGAGGTTCTTGGTCAGTGCCGCCCAAGGCAACTCGACCACGGACTTGCCTGGTACCTTGCCCGTGGCACTGACCACAGAGCCCAGCCGCATGCCTTCAGGTAGCTCCGCAAGGGTCACCTTGATCTGTACCGTGCCGCTTTGCGCCGACACGGCCGGGGTAATTTCACGCACGATACCGGTGGTCTTGATGCGCGGGTCATCGAGCAGACTGACCACCACGGTCTTGTCTTCGGGCTCCTCGAGCAGCAGTGATTCATAAACGTTGAACACCGCGTCGCGATCGCCGTCCCGGGCCAGGCTGAAAATCGGCACCGTGGCCTGCACCACCTGGCCGACTTCCGCCTGACGCGCAGTGATCACGCCAGGCGCATCGCTAACCAGCGCGGTGTAGCTCAGTTGCTGGCGGGCATTGGCCAACTGCGCCTGCGCGGCCGCCAGGGCGCTCTGGCTGCTGCGCAATGCCGCCTGGGCAGAGTCGTATTCGCTTTGGCTGGTATAGGCTTTGGGCAGGAGTTTTTGCTGGCGGACGAACGCGGCAGCCGCCTGCTTGACCCGCGCCTGTTCGGCGACCACTTGGGCCTGAGCGCTGTCGAGGCTGGTCTGCAGGTCTTTCGGATCGAGCCTGGCCAGCACTTGCCTGGCTGACACGCGATCACCGACATCCACCATGCGCTGGATGATCTTGCCGTCCACGCGGAACGACAACTCGGTCTGGACCCGCGCCTGAACATCCCCGGTGAGGGTCACCGAGGCCGCGAACTCAGTGGGTTTTACCTCTTGCACGAACACCCGTGGGCGTTCCTTTTCAACGGGCTGCTTGTCGCCGCACGCGGTCAACAGGGCAAAGAGGCTCAGGCCAACGATACACTTCAATCCGGGACCAGCCATGCAAGCTCCTTTGCGTAATACGGGCGGACGGGTAACGATCAGACAGTGAGCGCAGATCAGGGTTTGCTTGATGCGTACCCAGCGACTCAAGCACCGTGCGCTCACAGAGCTGCCGACAATAAGGCAAACTGACCTCCAACGCAGCAGGAATTCCCCAATGCTCAACACCCTGGCGGTGGCCAATTACCGCTCGATCAATAAACTGGTAATCCCACTGGGCCGGCTGAATCTGATTACCGGGCCCAATGGCAGCGGCAAATCCAATCTCTACCGCGCGCTACGTCTATTGGCCGAGACTGCTCAGGGCGGTGTGGTCAACGCACTCGCTCGCGAAGGCGGGTTGGATTCGACCTTCTGGGCCGGCCCGGAAAATATCAGCCGACGCATGCGCAACCATGATGTGCCGATTGAGGCCTCGGTGCGCCAGGGGCCCAAGCGCTTGCGCCTGGGCTTCGCCGGCGAAGACTTCAGCTACGCCATCGCACTGGGCCTGCCCATGCCGTTGCCAGAACGTGTGTCGTACTTCTCGCTGGACCCGGAAATCAAACGCGAATGCATCTGGGCAGGCGCCGTGTATCGTCCGGCGAGCCTGCTGGTGAACCGTGCCGGCCCCATGATTCGGGCCCGCGAGGGGCGCGACTGGGACGTCCTGGCCCAGCACACGCCAACCTTCGACAGCCTGTTCGATCAGGTCGGCAACCTGCGCTCATCGCCGGAAGTCTTGCTGCTACGCGAGCACATCCGGGGCTGGCGCTTCTACGATCACTTTCGCAGCGACGCCGACGCCCCGGCGCGCCAGGTACAACTGGGTACACGCACGCCAGTATTGCATCACGATGGTCGTGATCTGGCGGCGGCGTTGCAGACCATCCGGGAAATCGGTGATCCCGAGGCGCTGCAAAGCGCGGTCAGCGATGCCTTCCCCGGTGCCCGGCTACACATCGAGCCCGTGCAAGGCGGCCGCTTTGCCATTGAGTTTTATCAGGACGGATTACTACGCCCGCTGTCCGCCGCCGAGCTGTCGGACGGCACCTTGCGTTACCTGCTGCTGATCGCCGCGCTGCTGACGCCACGACCTCCGACACTGATGGTCCTCAACGAACCGGAAACCAGCCTGCACCCGGACCTGCTGCCGGCCCTGGCCCGCCTGATCATCCGCGCCTCGCAAGACTGCCAGGTGTGGGTGGTGTCCCACGCCAGCCGCCTGATCGCCGCGCTGCAGCAAGACCCCGAGTGCAATTGCATCGTGCTGGAGAAACAGTTTGGCCAGACGCAAATCGTTGGGCAGGGGATGCTGGATGAACCGGCGTGGAACTGGCCGGACTGAAACAGCGGGCTGATGCCTGGCCGCGCGGTCAGGCGGCCGCTTGAGTCACTTGAAAAGTTGTCCCTCGGATTGGCGAAGTCCGCAGATGACAGCTATTTTCCTTTGCGCTGTAGGAGGGTTCTTTCTTTCACCTCATCCCTCCAAGGACGAACAGCGCTCGGTCAGACTCCCCGACCCGACATCCAACAAGGACGATCAACATGGCAGACCTGAACACCCCTCCGCGACTGGACCCGCAGGATGTCGTGAAGTGGTTGGTGGCGTTGCGCCAGGCATTGAAGCCCCCGGCGGCCTGAGCGAGATTCCGGGCTTGATCTTGAAGCGAGTGGGCCTGCCACCGATCTGATGATCATAAAAAACGCCGACGCGGGTGAAAGCCGTCGGCGTTGAAACCTTGAACGGGGCTGCGGCATTATCAGAACGCTGGCAGTACCGCACCACTGTACTTCTGGGCGATGAATGCTTTGACTTCAGGACTGGTCAGGGCCTTGGCCAGTTTCTGGATCGCAACACTGTCCTTGTTGTCTGGACGCGCGACCAGGAAGTTCACGTACGGCGAATCGGCACCTTCAATCACCAGCGCATCCTTGGCCGGATTCAGGCCGGCTTCCAGCGCGTAGTTGGTGTTGATCATGTCCAGGTCGACCTGATCCAGCACACGCGGCAGCATGGCCGATTCCAGTTCCTTGAACTTGAAGTTGTGCGGGTTCTTGGCAATGTCCTTCGGCGTGGCCAGGGCGTTTTTCGGGTCTTTCAACTCGATCAGGCCGGCTTTCTGCAACAGGATCAGCGCACGGCCGCTGTTGCTGCCTTCATTCGGGATGGCGATGGTGGCGCCGTCTTTGAGCTCAGCCAGGGACTTGACCTTTTTCGAGTAGCCGCCGAACGGTTCGACGTGCACACCGATCACCGTCTCCAGGTGAGTGCCTTTGCCTTCGTTGAAGCTCTTGAGGTACGGCAGGGTCTGGAAGTAGTTGGCGTCCAGACGCTTCTGATCGACCTGCACGTTCGGTTGAACGTAATCGGTGAAGATTTTGATCTCCAGATCCACGCCTTGTTTGGCGAGGGTCGGCTTTATCAGTTCAAGAATCTCGGCGTGCGGCACCGGCGTTGCGGCAACCACCAGCTTCTCGCCTGCCTGGGCGATACCTGCGGTCAGGGCAGCCGCCAATGCGGTGAACAACAGAACCTTTTTCATGCAGTGTCCTTATTTGTCGTTGTCGACAACGGCTAAAAAGTGAGGTGCCAGTGAAGGGCTATCAGTGGCGTGGAGCGGACAATACCGAGGTTTTTTATTCCTGAATAATATCTTTTATTCACTTTCATATTCCATTTTGTTCTTTTTGCAGCTGCCCTCTTTGTCACCCGGTAATGCCTACAGGGACTGCGCCAGGCTTGCGAGCAGGCGCCCGAGCGCTGCGCGTTCAGCGGCCGAGCCGGTGGTGATGAGCTGTGTGGCCTGCTGCTCGATCAACGACAAGGGCGACACCACCTGTGGCAAGTTCAAATGCGCAGGTTGTATCTCCTCGCCACTACTCACCAGCAACGCAAAGTGAATGACATTTTCCAGCTCACGGGTGTTGCCCGGCCAACTGTGTTGCTCCAGCAGCCGTTGCGCTGCCTCGCTGATGAACGGTACTGGCAGGTCAAGGCGCTGGCTGTAGATACCCAGGAAGTACTCGGCCAACGATTGAATGTCGCCGACCCGCTCACGCAGCGCCGGCAGTTCAAGCTGGCCTTCGCTGAGGTAATGGAACAGTCGCTCGTGGAACTTGCCGGCGGCCACCGCCTGTGCCAAGTCAATGCTGGTGGCCGCCACCAGACGTACATCCACTGGGCTGGGCTGCTGCGCACCGACCCGGGTGACTTCGTGGTTCTCCAGAGCCGCCAGTAATTTGGTCTGAATCGGCAACGGCAAATCGCCAATCTCGTCCAAGTACAGGGTCCCGCCATTGGCCGAGCCAAACCAGCCGGCGCGACTGCTGGCCGAGCCGCTGAAACCGCCACCGGCATAACCGAACAACTCGGCATCGGCGTAGGTCGGGCTTATGGCGCCGCAGTTGACCGATACAAACAAACCGCCACGGTCACTGGCGCGGTGAATGTGTCGCGCCAGCAACTCTTTGCCGGTACCGGTCTCACCGCGAATCAATACGCAAATCGAGCGCGGCGCCAGTTCCTCAAGGTCCTGGCGTAGCTGGCGCGAGCGTGGATCGACGAACACCAGCGCCTTGGCGCGGATGCTCAGCGGGCTTTTTTCGGCATCGGGAAAGGTCAGCAAGGACTGACCGAAAGACTCATGCACACTCATGACGGACTCCCGCCCAAACCGTCGGCGGACGGGGGCGTTGCAATGAAAAGGATGTTCAGGCGCGACGCAGGGCGCGATGTTCCATGCGGGTTTGCAGGCGATACAGGTAGGCAAAACCCTGCTCCCAGCGATGGTGACCGGACTTCACATTGATGTGCCCGGCACCGGCCAGGATGCCGGCCTCGGCGCCCCAATGGCGTGCCAGCTCAAGGGCGCGCGGCGCGCTGACCGCTGCGTCGTTATCAGAGCTGACGACCTGGCTCGGGAACGGCAGCACGTGCATCGGAATCGGTGCAAAGTTACGCAACGCCGGCACGCAAGCCGGGCGTTCGACGTCGGCAGGCGCCACCAGCAGGGCCCCGCGAACTTGACGCAACGCCTGCGACGGCGCGGTGGCTGCCCAATGCGCGACGGTGATGCAACCCAGGCTATGGGCGATCACGATCACCGGCGTGCTGTCGGCAGCAATCGCCTCGGCCAACGCAGCCACCCAGTCTTCACGGCGCGGCGTCAGCCAGTCGGCCTGCTCGACCCGTGCGCTATTCGGCAGGCTGTTCTGCCAGTGGGTTTGCCAATGATCGTCCGCCGATCCCTGCCAGCCCGGCACAATCAGGTAGCGAATGGGTTCGTTGCGCATGGGGGGCTCTCCTGTGCGTGTCTATTCCTGAGCGAGTATAGGGACGAGAGAGATATTACTTAAGGAATAAAAATGCATTTATTAAGACCTTAATCGAATATAAAGTGCATGCCCACAGCCTGTGATTTTTTCCCCCAAATAAAAAAGGGACCGCTCCCTGCCAAGGAGACGGCCCCGGAAATCGATGGATTGAAGCGCAGCTAACCGTAACGTCACGCGATGCTCTCTTGTGTAAAGAATTACCGCATCAAGATTTCGATCTAATGAATGAGCTCACTTGGTACGCATCTTAGCTAAAAAATAAGATCCCCTTTGTCGCTGCCGTCATTGGGATGACGTTAACGGTGGCTAAGGTACTTCAGACCTTCCCTAAGGCGACAACGCAAACGCAGATTAGTATGGGTTGCGTCATTACTTCGAATGCCTCATAAATATTTCGGACGATAGTTAATTAACTTTTGTGTGGCTTTTTTCGGCGCCATTTACAACGCCCCAGCGTTTGAGTCGATACAGGTAGTGGCGTACCTGGAGTTTTGGCGGGCGAGCAAGAGGATATCTGTGTTCTCCATGACGGATTATGCCGACATTACCGTTGGTGCATGGATGTGTTTTGAAGAACAAGTTAAACAAAAAAAAACCAAAAAAATGTCAGTGCAGAAAACCAAATTGCACCAGTGATCCAAGGTGCTAAAAGCTTTCGTTTAAGATCTGTTGGCAAATTTAACAATTCATTTTTTTCTATAAGCCCTCGCCTCTCGCAGAGCCTAGGGGTCAGGAACAGCAATGTCATTGAGCCGTTTCTGATGGTTTTCCCGAGTAGGCCGGCACTAGAGAAAGCCTCTCGGTTGTTTGCTACGAACTTGCTTTTACTTAGATGATTTTCTATTAGCTCGGTAAATTTGCAAGAGGAAACCAGTATCCAGAATAGCGAGAGAAACAAGAATACCAGTATAAAAACCGCGATGATCGCCAACTCAATATCACTCATCGCGCTGTATGCTCATAAATTACTTCACCAGCCCATTCTCCAGTACTTCCACCAATTTCGCCACCAGCCCATCCGCCTAGCCCACCCCCAATTACGGCGCAAGCCAAGGCGCCAGCGCCGCCGGTAACAATTCCAAATGCCACAGCACAACCAAACGTAGCCACACCTGCTCCTACGGGGCCTCCGAAGACTCCACCCAACAGGCTCCCTGACAACTTACCACCTTCAACATATTTAGATTTCCTACAGTCCGCTTCACGCCCATTTGAACATGCAGTATAGATAGATGAAGCTGTTGCAGCCACATCTAGACCCATGCCTATATACGTACCTTTTTTTATAAGGTTTGAAGCTTTTGCCACACCGCTAATGGTTTCGGCGTACCCTGCAATCACTCCAGTATGTAAATAGCTCTTCGTTGAAATGCCAAGCATACTCTTGATTGATCCTTGATTACGCAAGCCCGAGCCATAGCTCGCAAAGCTTTTCAGTTGATCATCAAGCTTTCCAAATAGCAGTTTTCGCTTTGAGTAAAAAGCATCTCTACTCTGACTTGTTCCGCTTCTGAGGTGATCGTTATGGACTACATCAATTTCTTCGAGGGTTCTCTTGATACCTTCGAGGTGCTTACTCCAAGCATCGCCCACGCTGCCAATGCCAAGCGAGGAGTATCCCAGCATTTTTATTAGAAGTTCGTGGTTTTCAACCAGGAATCCATCATGTTGTGCTCCATTCGCCATTAATGCTGAATGGGTATCAGAGGCCATTTTCATATAAAAGGCTTCTTCGGCTGTACAGGATGGGGTTGAATTATCTCCTATAATTACTATCTCGCCTGGCAAAACTACCGTGTTGATAATATGTACATTCAACATATCGAATTTTGCGCTGGAATTTTTCCCCAGTTGTAAATTTGATTTTAAGTATGAGTAACTTTGCACCTGTGAGTTTACGAAGCTATAGATTTCTGGCATAGGTGATGGCCTCAGGAGTACTTTTTATTGTTGATTCGATCCCAGCCACCCGCTACGTTACCTCCGCCGCTGCCATCCCCCCGTTTTTGTTGAGTGTAGGTCGTTTTTATACGTCCGTAGTTTAGGCTGATGGTCTCCGTAGGGACGCCATCATTCGCGCTATGTGAGTAGTCGGAAATAATGACTTCTTCCAGCGTGATCTCAAAGTACTTGAGCTTTTCACCCCCGGCACGATGCAGCGTCAAGACAACTTCTTTCAGGTGCTCGCCTGCACAGCTGGCCTCTATGAGCTTGCAGCTGGATTTGTCCAGGGTTTTGGTGAACGTGAAGTCGCTGACGGTTGTTCGCCCCGATGAGGCGCCGCCTGATGAGCTGGCTGTAGCCGATGTACTTTGGTGAGTGCCGAAACGATACCCTGTGATTTCTATCCAATCCTTGTGTTGCTCATCAAGGGCTTCGCCAGGGATACCTTCGATTTTGAGGTAAGCGTCAAATGCCATGTTCGTTCTTCCTTGCTTGGTTGTTCCTTGGTGTAAATCATTTTCATGATGTGCCGCTATCAAGTGTCTGAACGGGGCCGCTCGATTCTTCTACCCGCAACGCATACGTCCGCCGGCAAGTCACGGGGTGAAAAAATTCGAAATCACCACCACCGCCTCGGCCATCAGTCTGCTGCGGATCGAGGAAAAACCCTCTGCCGCTTGGCTGCGTCTGTCGGTGGGTACTGCGATTCATGGAGATTACGCAGTGGTTTGCGGGAGGCGCAAGAAGGCGCAGAGGGCATCTCTAAACTTCAGAAGAGTCCTACTGTGTGGGGTGTTTGGGGATGAAGGTTGTTTCTGATTGATCGGCGGGGAGCTTCAGGACGAGTCGTACTTGGTACTTGGTCATTAAATCGTCTTCGAAGGCAGCCCATCGCATCACCCTTCAACGTGTGGCACCACTGCATTGTCGGATGAATCATCACCTCAAATACTTATTCATAAAAAATATTTAAGGCTAAATATAGATCAAAAAAAAATATACAATTCGAACGTTCGTCGAAAGCCACGTTGCTCCCGACTCTGCGTGAAGAAGCCGTGGCACTGAGCAATGCCAAGGACTGCAAAGCACAAACCTGCCTGCCGATCACCGGTAACCGAGCTGGCTTTTTCCGGTGAACAGCACCGGCTAAACGTCAGGGCGACCGTTAAAGCTTGTTCCCGCATACAACCTGGGTTTGAGCCGCTACCGCGGTATCAGCTGCCTGTCGTTCCTTGCGCACGAACCGGTTCGCCCGGCCAAACGTGCCGAAGTCGTTAAACCGCACGCCCATCTCACGCATCACCTTGTGCGCCACCGGCACGGTCAGTTGGCGAATGTAGAACGGCTCCTTCACCACAAAATGGTGGATACCGTGGCTGCTGCCGAAGTTGAAGCAGAACGCCTGTAACGGCCACATCCACCAGGGGTTGAGCACCTGGGTCTGCTGGATCACGTTGCCCGCCTCCAGGTCGCCGTAGTAGTGCATGTTCGAGCTGACAAAGTGCAGGCAAAAGGTGCGCAATACGTTCGGGCCGATGATCACCACGGCGGCGATATCGATCACCTGCATCACTGACAAGGTCGCCGCCGACCACTCCACCGAGGTGCCCATCAGCCAGGCGACGCCGTTGATCCCGTGAAAACCGAGGAACACATACCACGCGCCCCAATGCATCAGTGCCAGCGGCGCATAGACCTTCAGGCTGCGCTGCAGGATGCTCAACTTGTGGGCCCAGGTCCTGGCCCGCAGCGCACGGATAAACGCTGACATCACGTTGTCACCGACCATCAGCAAGCGCGCGACACCCCAGGGCTCGCCATTGGTGATGGCACGCTCTTCCATATCGGCTTCAGTGCCGGACAGCTTGTGGTGGTTGAGATGCAGGTGGCGGCGGATCCACGGATTGATGGTGCTCGGCCGTGCCAGCCACACCAGGCCCATCATCAGGTTGTGCGGTACGCGCTGTTTGCGAAAGTACATGCTGTGGATCAGGTCGTGCTCCAGCTCATGGGTCAGCGACGCAAAAAAAGCATTCAGCAGCAGGCATGCCCACCAGGCCATGTGGCCCGTCATGTACAACGTCGCCGAACCGATCATCCCGGCCAGGGCGAAGGCCAGAATGCCCGCGCCAAGGGCGTCCTGATGATTGAGCAGCGGGTAGCGCTGGCGCAGTTCGACGCCTCTGGCGAGCACCACTTGGCGAATGTGCGCTGATCGTTGCTGTGCATTCTGGCCCTGGGGACTTGCAGAAGTACCGTGCATGCTTCCATCCTCTAGTCATTGATGCTCGCATCCTGCCCTGTGCACTTGCGCCGGGCGTTAGCTGTGAACGCCAACCTGTTGACTGGAAGCGCCAATCATCATGATTGAACCCACCTCCCTCGCCAGCTGGACCCGCGCCCTGCGCAAGCAACTCGACGCCCTGGGACTCGACAGCGCGGCACTGTGCCAGCAGGCCGGGCTCGATCCGCAACTGATGGACGACCCCAATGCCCGCTATCCACTGTCGGCAACCACTCGCTTGTGGGAGGTGGCGGTGCATGCCAGTGGCGACCCGGCCATCGGTCTGCGGGTGTCGCGATTTGTCAGCCCCACGACCTTCCACGCATTGGGTTATGCGCTGGTCGCCAGTGGCAGCCTGCGGGAAGTATTCGAGCGCATCGTGCGCTATCACCAGGTGGTCAGCGACGCCCTGGACCTGCACCTGAGTCGCGCCGAGGACCGGTACTGCTTCACCCTACAGGTGCCCGAAGGCAGCCCTGCCCCCGCCCCGGAGGCCATCGACGCCTTTGCCGCGATCTACGTGCGCACCTGCCGCAACCGCCTGGGTCGCGAGTACGCGCCGCTGGCGGTGTACCTGCGCCGCCCGGAGCCGATGGATCCTCACCCATGGCACAAGGTGTTCCGCTCACCGGTGTATTTCGCCGCCGACGAAGATCGACTGGAGTTTGCCCTCGAAGACTTCGACAGCCACCTGGACGACGCCAACCCGGAACTGGCCGAGCACAATGAAACCGTGCTCAAGCGTACCCTGGCGCAACTCAAGCCCCTGACCTGGGAACGCAAGGTTCGCGATGCCATTGAAGAGCAATTGCCCGAGGGCGAACCCAGCGCCGAACGCATCGCCCAGGCGCTGCACCTGAGCTTGCGCAGCCTGCAACGGCACTTGGCGGATGAGGGCTGTCGCTTCGACACCCTGCTCAACGAAAGCCGCGAGAACCTGGCCCTGCTGCACCTGCGCGATCCGCAATGTTCACTGAGCGAAATCAGCTACCTGCTGGGGTTTGCCGACACCAGCAGCTTCAGCCGCGCCTTCAAGCGCTGGACCGGCATGACACCGGGACAGTTTCGCGACGGGTTGCGCTGATCAGCCTTTCACCAGACTGCGCATGACACCTGATCGCCACTGCTCGATCATCGCAGCACCCATTTCGGCAAACGCACGGTTTGTCCTGCAATGATCCAGCATCTCGACCATCGCTACGTCCATCCCATGGACGACTTGCTGCAGTAGTTCATTGCAGCGGCCCTCCGTCAGGTTGCAGGCCGACCGGCCAAAACGCATCAGCATTTTGTATTTAGGCCATGCCTTTGACCCACCCAGTAACAACGCCATGCTGTCGGTCTTGATATAGACCGAGGTGGTGACGATGTCATAGGCCGGAGCGAAGCGGATGGGCGCATCAGCACCGCAGTGCGGGTAAAGCACACCAAAGTTCTTGAGGTGGGCGTCACCATTTTTCAGACCCGATGACAATGCAACCGTCTTGAAGAACGACTCAAGGGCCTGATTCAGCAATGCTGGGGAGACGAACGCCTTGATCTGTTTGGCGACCCCTTCGTATGAGCCATCGTATTTAGCCCTGGAAGGCCAGGCATTGAGCACGCAGAAATCTTCAAAGCCCAGATAGCCCTGGCCATTCAGATCAAAACGTTCGACGACCAGAAATTTGCCGCGCTCACTGAGTTCGAACCCTGGTACTTCAAGCCCGGAATGCAGGGCCGCCCGCATGCAGAAGTACTCATTAGCGGCCAGCTCAGGGTATTCCTGCGGGCGAAAGGTTTTGACCAGATGGGTTGCCCCACGATGGGTCAGCCGATCGATGGTGGTCGCGCTGTCACGAACCAGCACTTTGGGCTGCACACCGGAAACGCCCGAATATTGGCCATAGGTGTGCAACAGGTCATCAAACAACCCCTGAGCGCCGTCATGCACCAGAAGGTCTGCAAGGCTGGTTTCAGGTGGCCGGTCACTCGCGCCCTGACCCTCCGTAATCCCCAGTCGACCCAACTGATAGGGCCCCGTGATCGCCAACATCGCGAAGTCGTCAAACCCTCGAACCGCCTTACTGAAGCGACGGACCAGCTCTTCACGCAGCGCCCCTTCCGGCAGATTCATTTCAAACACCGGCGGCACTCCTCGCTCCCACGTGTAGCTCTCAAGGCGCACCGGCATGGTCAGCGAGACGGCGTTTTCTTCCTGCGCGTCCTCGCCGTAGGTAAACACTGAGTCAACGCGCGACAGACTGCGGCCCAAGGTCCCCACCGAAGTGCCGGATACACTGATGTGCAACCTGTGCGTATCGTGCGGCTCAACCATGGAAGTCGACCTTTTTCAGGCTGTCCAGAGTCGGACGCTTCGATTGTCGAGGTGCGGCCGTGAGTTCGTATCCAAAGCCATTGAGAATGGCTTCAACCTTGCGGATACCGATTTCGGACAACGAGTTATTCTCGATACCGGAGATAGTGGCGCGGCTCATCCCATACTGCTTTGCCAGTTCTTGTTGTGTCAGCTTGCGTTCTTTACGGAGCGACCTGATCAGCTTTCCAAGGTTTTCCATCCGTCATACCTGCATCATATACAGTGCTTTTCTAACAATTTACATAATATGCATCATATTTAATGCACTATTAGACCATAGCTTAGCTCATTCCCTGACCAGACGGCGCTTCGCAGCTACGCGACAAGCCACTTGATGCTCCAGCTCCTACACGACGACCGAAATAAGGTGAGGAACTCAGAGGCCCGCCAATGCCCGCAAGCGCTGGGCATCGAGAATCTCGATCTCACCATAACCGAGGCTGAGGATGCCCTGGTTTTCCAGGTCCTTGAGGATCTGGTTGGTGGTCTGGCGGGACAGGGACAGCAACAGCGCCAACTGCTCCTGAGGTAACTGCAGGACGCGACGGGCGTGCTCGAACTCGCCGTAACCGTCGGCGATCATCAGCAAGCGGTGCGCCACCCGCGCCGGTGCCGGCAGCAGGGTCAACTGCTCGAGGTTGATGAACGTCAACCGCAGTTTATGGCTCATCAACAACGCCAGTTGCCGCCAGTGCTGCGGTTGCTGGTCGAGAAACGCCAGCAGGCTGGCCTGCGGAATCTGCAGCAAGGTGCACTCGCCGACGGCGTAGGCATCATGGGTGCGTGGCTGGCCATCGAACAGGCAGATCTCGCCAAACCAGTGCGGCGCTTCGATCAGGCTCAACAACGCCTCCTTGCCCTGTTCACTGACCGCACCGACGCGCACCGCACCTTCCAGCACCGCGTACAGGCCACACGGTGCATCGCCGCGCCCGAACAGCCGCTGGCCCGACGCCAACCGCCGCGGGCGGGCCAGGGACAGCAGGCTATCCTGTAGAGAGGACGACAAATGACTGAACCACTGCCCCTGCATCAGGCATGACCGCCAGGCCTGTATTGGCATGAAGACTCCAAAATGATTGTCGCGTGGCCGACAGTGCCACGACGGATCGCAGGGCATGATCAGCATCCCTACAGGAGGAATAACAATGAAAAGCCTCGTTGACCACCTCAGTCAATACGCCGCGTACCACCGTGACCCGCGCAACATCGCCAGCCACTTTATCGGTATCCCGCTGATCGTGGTTGCCGTCGCCGTGTTGCTGTCACGCCCGGGATGGCCTGTGGCCGGGCTCTGGCTGTCACCGGCGGTGCTGCTGGCATTGGCCTCGGCGTGGTTCTACTTGCGCCTGGAGGTGCGCCTGGGCGTGGTGATGACGGTGCTGCTGGGCCTGTCCGTCTGGCTCGGCCAGATCCTCGCGGCACACAGTACGCTGCTCTGGCTGGGCAGTGGTATTGCGATGTTTGTCCTCGGCTGGGCGATCCAGTTTGTCGGCCACTATTACGAAGGGCGCAAACCGGCGTTTGTCGACGATGTGACCGGGTTGATTGTCGGACCGCTGTTCGTGGTTGCGGAACTGGCGTTCATGCTCGGCATGCGCCATGACCTCAAGGAGCAGATCGAGGCGCGGGCGGGTGTGGTGCGGATCAATCCAAAACGCGCTGCGGTGTAGGACACCGTCGCGAGCAAGCGGGGCCGCCCCGCTTGCGTGCAACGCTTTCAGATATTGGCGATCTTCTGCCAGACCTTGGGCTTGAAGAACAGCGTTTCGCCCTTGGCCAGGCCCGTCAGGCTGTCGTGGTCCTTCACCACTTCGGCCTCGATCAATTCACTCTGCCCTTCCACTTTCAAGGTCACCCGCGTCGTCGCTCCCAGAGGGCGGATGTCGCGGACTTCGGCGGCGTGGTGATCGGCAAGCTCATGGCGCGACAGCGACACTTCGTGTGGCCGGAACAGCACGTGATTGTCTTCGCCCAAATGCAAGCGGTTGGAGTCACCGAGGAAGTGGTACACAAAATCGCTGGCCGGGTTTTCGTAGACATCACCGGGTGAGCCGATCTGCTCGATCACTCCCTTGTTCATCACCACGATGCGGTCGGCCACTTCCATCGCTTCTTCCTGGTCGTGGGTCACGAACACCGAGGTCAGGTTGATGTCTTCGTGCAGACGCGCCAACCAGCGGCGCAGCTCTTTACGGACCTTGGCATCGAGGGCGCCGAACGGCTCGTCGAGCAGCAACACCTTCGGCTCCACCGCGAGGGCACGGGCCAACGCAATGCGCTGACGCTGGCCGCCGGAGAGCTGTTCCGGGTAGCGATCCGACAACCAGTCGAGCTGCACCATGTTCAGCAGTTCGTGGACCTTGGCGGCAATCTGGCTTTCGCTCGGGCGCTGGTTTTTCGGTTTCATGCGCAGGCCGAACGCCACGTTGTCGAACACCGTCATATGGCGGAACAGGGCGTAGTGCTGGAACACGAAACCGACGTTGCGATCACGCACATCGTGGCCGGAGACGTCTTCACCGTGGAACACGATGTTGCCCTGGTCCGGGGTCTCCAGGCCGGCGATGATCCGCAGCAGCGTCGTCTTGCCGCAGCCAGACGGACCCAGCAGCGCCACCAGTTCACCGCTCTGGATGTCCAGGCTGATGTTGTCCAGCGCCTTGAACGCATTGAAATTCTTGCTGACGTTACGCACTTCGATCGACATGAATTATTCCTCCGCGGCGCTGGTGCGCAGGCGGTTAATACGGGATTCGCTCCACTGCTTGAGCAGCAGGATCAAGAGCGCCAGGATCAGCAACAGACTCGCCACGGCAAACGCGGCCACATGGTTGTATTCGTTGTAGAGGATCTCGACGTGCAACGGCAAGGTGTTGGTCACCCCGCGAATATGCCCGGAAACCACCGACACCGCACCGAACTCACCCATGGCCCGGGCCGTACACAGCACTACGCCGTAGATCAGGCCCCATTTGATGTTGGGCACGGTGACATGCCAGAACATCTGCCAGCCATTGGCCCCGAGCAAGCGCGCGGCCTCTTCTTCCTGGGTGCCTTGTTCCTGCATCAGCGGGATCAGCTCACGGGCCACGAACGGCACGGTGACGAAAATCGTCGCCAGCACGATGCCCGGCAAGGCAAACACGATCTGGATGTCGTGGTCCTGCAGCCATGGACCGAACAGCCCCTGCGCACCGAACATCAGCACATAGACCAGGCCCGCGATCACTGGCGACACCGAGAACGGCAAGTCGATCAGGGTCACCAGCATGCTCTTGCCACGGAACGAGTACTTGCTCACGCACCAGGCCGCGCTGACACCGAACACCAGGTTCAGCGGTACCGAAATCAGTACGGCAATGACCGTCAGCTTCAAGGCCGACAGGGCATCGGGCTCGAAGATCGCGGTGAAGAACGCCCCCAGGCCCAGCTTCAGGCCCTGGGACACCACGATGAACAGCGGCAACAACAGAAACAGGGCAAAGATCAGCCAGCCGAGGACGATCAGGATCCGCCGTGATGTGGCACTGCCACGGCGGGCGGCGTTGGCCGAAGAGGCTGCGGCAATAGATGATTGGGACATTGTTCGCGCCTCCTTATGGGGTTTCGATACGCCGCTGCAACAAGTTGATCAGCAGCAACAGGACGAAGGAAACCACCAGCATCAGCACGCCGATGGAGGTGGCGCCGGTGTAGTCGTACTGGTCGAGCTTGACCATGATCAGCAACGGCAGGATCTCGGTTTTCATCGGCATGTTGCCGGCGATGAAAATCACCGAGCCGTACTCGCCGACACCCCGGGCAAAGGCCAGGGCGAAACCGGTCAGCCAGGCGGGCAACAGGGCCGGCAGCAGGATGTAGCGGAACACCTGCAACGGCTTGGCACCCAGGCAGGCGGCGGCCTCTTCGATCTCTCGTGGAATATCGGCCAACACCGGCTGCACCGTGCGCACCACGAACGGCAACGTCACGAACGTCAGCGCCAGGGTGATGCCCAGCGGGGTGTAGGCGATCTTGAAGCCCAGGTCGGCGGCGAACTGCCCCACCAGCCCGTTCGGCGCGTACAGCGCGGTCAGCGCAATACCGGCCACCGCCGTTGGCAGCGCGAACGGCAGGTCGATCATCGCATCGATGACCTTGCGCCCCGGGAACGTGTAGCGCACCAGGACCCAGGCCAGCAACGTGCCGATGAGGCCGTTGATGATCGCCGCGCACAGCGCGGTGCCGAAGCTGAGCTGCAACGCCGCCAGCACCCGTGGTGCGGTGATGATTGCCCAGAACTGATCCCAGGTGAGTTGAGCGGCATGCACGAACATCGCCGCCAGCGGAATGAGCACAATCAGACTGAGGTACACCAAGGTGTAACCCAGCGTCAGCCCGAAGCCGGGTATGACGGGGGAAATACGACGCGACATAAAAGTCCTTGGTTGAACGCACAAAACCCGAAGGCGACTCCGGGCTTGATGCTGGCTGGATTCAGGTTACTGCGCCTGGTAGATCTGGTCGAACACGCCACCGTCATTGAAAAACTTCGGTTGGGCAGTTTTCCAGCCGCCGAAGTCCTTGTCGATAGTCACCAGCTCCAGGGTCGGGAACTGTTGGGCGTACTTGGCGGCCACGGTCTTGTCACGCGGACGGTAGAAATTCCTGGCGGCGATTTCCTGGCCGGCCGGGCTGTACAGGTGCTTGAGGTAGGCTTCGGCGACCTGCTCGTTGCCTTTTTTCTCGGCATTCTTGTCAACCACGGCCACGGGTGGCTCAGCGAGAATCGACAGCGAAGGCACGACGATCTCGAACTTGTCGGCGCCACCGTCTTCCTTCAGCGCCAGGAACGCTTCGTTTTCCCAGGCCAGCAACACATCGCCCTGCCCGTTGTTGACGAAGGTGATGGTCGAACCGCGAGCACCGGTGTCCAGCACCGGGACGTGCTTGAACAGGGTCTGCACATAGTCCTTGGCCTTGGCTTCATCGCCGCCGTTGGCTTTCAGGCCGTAGGCCCAGGCGGCGAGGAAGTTCCAGCGCGCGCCACCGGAGGTTTTCGGATTCGGGGTGATCACTTCGACGCCGTTCTTGGTCAGGTCACCCCAATCCTTGATGCCCTTTGGGTTGCCCTTGCGCACCAGGAACACGATGGTCGAGGTGTAGGGCGTGCTCGCCTCAGGCAGTCGCTTCTGCCAATCGGCCGGCAGGGTCTTGCCCAGTTTGGCGATTTCGTCGATGTCACCGGCCAGCGCCAGCGTCACCACGTCGGCCCGCAGACCATCGATCACCGCACGGCCCTGCTTGCCCGAGCCGCCGTGGGACTGCTGGATCTTCACGTTGTCGCCAGCGTGCTCCTTTTTCCAGAAGTCGATGAATTCGGCGTTGTACTCCTGGTACAGCTCCCGCGTCGGGTCGTACGACACATTGAGCAATTCGTAATCCTTGGCAACCGCGGAACCGGCAAACAGGGCGCTGGCCAAAGCGGCCAACGCGAAACGGCGAATCGACGACATAGTGAAGCTCCTGAAATTTTTAGTGCTGGCTGTTCTTATGTATTTCTGGAATCGGGTTGCCTGTCGGGGCGGGCATCAACCCGGCTTGTTGCCGGGGTTCTGCAAGCGGAATTTCTCTTTGCGTTCGATCTGAACCACCTGGGCGTTGTGCACAGTGATCTCTACCGCACCAAAGCGCAGATCGCGCAATGCGCTCTGGATCTCGCGCAAGATGGTTGCTTCGTCCTGGCCGTCAACGCTACGTAGAGATGCGCTCATGGTGCTGCTCCTGAAATGAGATGTGCCCGGCAGTGGCGGCACTGCTTGTGGCGTGGGAGCAATATTAGAGAGGCGCAGATATACTTAAAAATACTATTTAAGAATGTTTATATAACTGAAAGAGCAACCCTCCCCGCACAGGCCCGCCAGAGCGTTCAGTGCAGGGGAATCACCGGCGTTCGTGCCCAATCCAGCTCGTGCGCCGGCATCGGGCGGCCAAACCAGTAGCCCTGGCCCAGGTCACACTCGTGCTCAAGCAGAAACGCCGCCTGCTCGACTTGCTCGATGCCTTCGGCATGCACTTGCATACCCATGCTTTGCGCAAGGGCGATGATCACCCGCACGATCGCCACGTCATCGTCATCCCAGGGCAAGCCGGCGACAAATCCCTGATCAATCTTGAGTTTCTGCACCGGCAGGCGCTTGAGGCGCAGCAGCGACGAATAACCCGTACCAAAGTCATCAATGGCCAGGCGCACCCCCAGTTCGCGCAAGCGGTGCATTTGCTCCAGCGCCACTTCAGGGTCATCCATCACCGCGCTTTCCGTCACCTCCAGCTCCAGGCAGGCCGGGTCCAGTCCCGTGTCATGCAGTACCTGGGCAACCCGCTCATACAGTTCGCGCCGGGCAAACAGCCGTGTGGAAACGTTCACCGCGATAAACGACAACCGCGCCCCGGCCTTCTGCCAGTCACACATTTGCCGGCACGCCTGCTGCATCACCCAGGCGTCGATCTCGGCAATCAACCCGGTGCGCTCGGCAATCGGAATGAACTCCGCCGGCGACACCAGCCCGCGTTGCGGGTGCTGCCAGCGAACCAGGGCTTCAACACCAACCAGACGGCTGGTCTTGAGGTCATGCACCGGCTGGTAATGGACCCGCAACTCTTGCTGCTCCAGCGCACGGCGCAGTTCGAAGGCAATCTCGACCCGGTGCTGGGCGTGGGCCGTCAACTCTTCGGTGTACAACGCATAACCATCGCGCCCGGCCCCCTTGGCCTTGAACAGCGCCGAATCGGCGTTGCGCAGCAATTGCTCGGCGCTCAGCGCATCGCTGGGGAACAGGCTGATGCCGACACTGGCATTGATGAACAATTGGTTGGCGTCGATCTGAAACGGCTCTTTCAGGCTATCAATGATCCGCTGCGCCAATGCGGCCGCCTGAACCAGCTGTGGGCAGCTCTCGGCCAACACCGCAAACTCGTCACCACCGAAACGCGCCAAGGTGATGCCCGGGCCGAACAGGTCACGCAGACGAGCCGCCACGGCCTTGAGCAACTGATCGCCAACGTTGTGCCCGAGGCAGTCGTTGATCAGCTTGAAGTAATCCAGGTCGATCATCAGCAAGGCGCACCCGCGTTTATGTGTCTGCGCGCTCGCCAGCGCCTGCTCGACGCGATCGCTGAACAACAGACGATTGGGCAAGTCGGTCAGCGGGTCGTGATGGGCCAGATGGATCAGTTCATGCTCGGAGTCCTTGATCGAGCTGATGTCGGAAAACACCGCCACGTAGTGACTGAGACGGCCGCGATCATCATGAATCACCCGGATGGTCTGCCATTGCGGATAGATCTCGCCGCTTTTGCGCCGGTTCCAGATTTCACCGCTCCACTCGCGGTCGTGCCTCAAGGTCTGAAACATGCTCTGGTAAAAATCAGGAGGGTGATGACCGGACTTGAACAGGTTAGGTGTGTGGCCCAGCACTTCTTCGGCCCGGTATCCGGTGATTTCCATGAAGGCTCGATTGACGTGGACAATCACGCCCTGGTGATTGGTCACCAGCACGCCTTCGTGAGTGCAGTCGAATACCGCCTGGGCCTGGCGCAATCGAGCGCGATTTTCAATGTGCTGGCGCAAGGTTGCGCCGATCCCCAGGCATCCCAACAACCGCGCCCGTGCCACGAAGATCAACCCGGCACTGAGCACCACCCACAGGTAACCGTTGATCAGTTGCCAGCGCGGGAGATCAGCGGATCCATCGAATATTTTGCTCAATAAATAACCAGTAACTTCCAGCCAGACGACGGAAAGCACCAGATAGAGCAGCGCTACACGCAAGGCATCGCGATGAGAAGCAGACATTCAGTCGTCCATGTCCCTACAAAAAAAGCGGGGATTATAGATTAAAGAAACATCCAGCCACTCTTATCTGAAAGGGCGACTGGTTTTATCTGTGTCCTGAGTGATAATGCGCCTGCTGTTTTTTCTTTATCGAGGGCCCTATAGCCTATGTGGTACGAAGGTTTACTCGGCTTGTCAGCCTGGCAACTGGTGGCGGTCACCCTGTTAATGACCCACATCACCATCGTGGGTGTCACCGTCTATCTGCATCGTTACTCAGCCCATCGCTCCCTTGAGCTCAATGCCGGCCTGAAACACTTCTTCCGCTTCTGGCTGTGGCTGACCACGGCGCAGAACACCCGCGAGTGGACCGCTATCCACCGCAAGCACCACGCCAAATGCGAAACCGTCGATGACCCGCACAGTCCCGTGATCAAAGGGCTGTCCACCGTCCTGCGCAAAGGTGCGGAGCTGTATCGCGCCGAAGCGGAAAACCCCGAGACGCTACGTATCTATGGCAAGAACTGCCCTGAAGACTGGATCGAGCGCAACCTCTACAGCCGTTTCCCACTATTGGGCGTGGCGATCATGGGTGTCATCGACCTGCTGCTGTTCGGCACCATCGGCATTACCATCTGGGCGATCCAGATGATGTGGATCCCGGTCTGGGCCGCTGGCGTCATCAATGGCCTGGGCCATGCCGTGGGCTATCGCAACTTCGAATGCCGTGACGCTGCGACCAACCTGGTGCCCTGGGGCATCCTGATCGGCGGTGAAGAGCTGCACAACAACCACCACACCTACCCTAACTCGGCAAAACTGTCGGTGAAGAAGTGGGAGTTCGACCTCGGCTGGGCCTGGATCCAGGTCTTCAGTTTCCTGCGCCTGGCCAAGGTTCAGCGGGTTGCGCCCATCGCCCACCGTGTCGAGGGCAAAGGCAATCTGGACATGGACACCGCCATGGCCATCCTCAACAACCGTTTCCAGATCATGGCCCAGTACCGCAAGCTGGTGATCGGCCCGCTGGTCAAACAAGAGCTGGAAAAGGTCGACCATTCGGTACGCCACCAATTCCATCGCGCCAAGCGCCTGCTCTCGCGGGAAACCAGCCTGCTGGATGACAAGCACCACCTGCGCATCCAGACCATGCTCGAGCACAGCCAGGCACTGAAGGTCATTTACGAAAAACGCCTGGCGCTGCAGCAGATCTGGGTCAAGACCAGTTCCAATGGCCACGACATGCTGGCGGCGATCAAGGACTGGGTCCACGAAGCCGAAGCCAGTGGTATTCAATCGCTGCGCGACTTCGCTCACCAACTGAAGACCTACTCGCTGCGCCCTGCCTGACACCATTGATCGGTGCGCCCCGTTCGCGGGCGCACCCACTGGAACTAAGCGCCAAATCCCCTCTCTCAAAGATCACTTCGTCATTCAGGCGGGCTTGGCTGCGGCCGCTGTCGAACGGCGGGCACGCCCTTTGAGAATTGTGTCGATGGTCAACGAAAACCCACAAGACCTCCCCCACCCACCGTGGCCCGAGACCGGGCAGAGCCTGACGGCCCTGATCGACGCTCAACGTGAAGTGGCGCGCCTGAGTGCGCGTGAGCAGTTGTTCAACGCGCTGCTGGTCAGCGTCAACGCCGTGCTGTGGGCCTTTGACTGGGAGACGCGTCGGGTGCTGTATGTCAGCCCGGCCTATGAACGACTCTTCGGTCGCTCTGCCGGCTTGCTGCTGGCGGACGTACAGCAATGGCGCGACAGCGTTTACCCGGACGATCTGGAGCATGCCGAGCGCAGCCTGGCCCAAGTGCTGGAAAAAGGTGCCGTGGAAGACCGCGAGTACCGGATTGTCACCGCCGACGGCCAGGTACGCTGGCTTCGCGACAAATGCTTCCTCAACCGCCTGGCCGAGCCTGGGCAGCCGGTGATGGTGGTGGGCATCGCCGAGGACATCACTGACAGGAAACGGCTTGAAACCGAGCTACAGCACCTTGCCACCACCGATGCGCTGACCCGAAGCAGCAATCGCCGGCACTTCTTCGAATGCGCCAGCCGCGAGTTCCAGCAGGCACGCCAGCAGGGTTCATCCCTGGCGTTCCTGTTGCTGGATATTGATAACTTCAAGCGCATCAACGACAGCTACGGCCATCAACTGGGCGATCTCGTCCTGCAGCAACTCGCCGAATGCGGACGCGCCGCCTTGCGCCGCGCGGACCTGTTCGGGCGCATTGGTGGTGAAGAGTTTGCCGCGGTGTTCCCCGGCTGCACGCCCCAGATGGCCAGGCACGTCGCCGAGCGTTTGCAGCGGGAAATCCAGCACTTGAGGTTCAACCATCAAGGGCAGACCTTCGGCATCACCGTCAGCCAGGGCCTGACGCTCCTGAGCGCCGACGACGAATGCCTCGACGCCCTCTACAGCCGCGCTGACGCCGCGATGTACGAAGCCAAGCGCCAGGGCAAGAACCGGATTATCTGTGGCTGACAGGCTCGCTCAGGGTTGGGTGTCAGGCTTGTTTTTTGCGCAAGCGCAGCAATTCCGGCAAGCCGATCTTGAGCAGGCGTGCCGTTCGACTGTTGGCCAGCGCCTCGACGCCCTCATGCTCAGTCAGGCGCGCCAGTTGTGCCGCCATGTTCATCACCAGTGCTTCCCGGGAGTAAACCCCGCCACCGAGCTGATAGACCGCTGCAATCAGCTCGCGCAGCTCCAGCGGTAGCCGCCAGCGCGTGCGCAGCGCCGAACCGTAAGCGGCGCCGAACGTTGCCAGCGCGTCGCCAACTTCCTCCAGGTCGTCCAGCTCGCCGCCGGCCAGCTTCCACTCCTGCAAGCAGCGCAACAGCGCCAGATCGCCTAGGCAATGAAGCATGCCGGCGCAGTAGCAGCGCTCCTGGTCAAGGTCGAGCAAACGCGCCAGGGTGCGGCCATATTCAGCCGTATGCAGTGACAACTCCCAGTAGCGTTCGGCGTAATCGGCCAGGCACGGGTCGCTCAACTTTGCGCTGCGCTTGAGGGCCAGGCCCAGAATCAGGTTCATGCTTTGCCCGGTACCCAGACGATGCAGGGCCTGGGACAAGGTCTGCACAGCATCACCCAGGTGCTGTGAGGCGCTATTGGCGGCGGCGATCAGGACGGCGGTGATCTGCGGGTCGGTCCGTACTTCCTCTTCCAGCACCTTCAGATCGAGGCCAGTAGGGTTCAGGCTGCGCTTGACCGCCCGTTGCACGTCGGTCAGCAGCGGCGCGCCGTCCGCCAGCTCCCGCCGACGCTCGAGGAAGACCGACAGGGTCATGCCCGGCGCCAATGCCGGGATGTCACAGGAAACCGTCTCCCCGGCGTTCAACAGCAAGTCCTGCAAACGCTGCGTCAGACCCTGCATGTTCAGAGGCTTGGTCAAGTAGGCCGTGGGGGCCAGCGGCAGCGCCTCGCGCACACTGGCGCTGTCGTTGCGGTGACTCATCAGAATGAACGGCAACACCGGGTTGCGTCGGCGTAGACGCACACTGCGCAGCAAACCCAGACCATCGACGCCGGGAAGCTCCCAATCGGCGATCACCAGGTCGTAGGGGTGCTGTTCCAGCCACTCCAGCGCCTGCCGGCCATCGGCGCACACATCCAGGCGTGCATCGCAGCGCACGTTCAGCAACACCTGCTTGAGCAGATCCCGAGACCAGGGATCGGCCTCGGCGATCAGCACGCGCGGTACGGCCGGTAAATCAACAGCAATCATCAATACACTCCGAGGCAATGCCTCGCACCTTAGACAATGCTGGCCCTTCGATACAGGGCCAAACCGGCCGATGTGTTTCAGGAGACCAAAAAAAACCCGCCGAAGCGGGTTTTTTGTCGATCAGGTCACACTGGGTGATCAGAGTTCCGAGAAGCACTCTTCGATGATCGCCAGACCTTTGTCCAGTTGCTCGTCTGGAGAAGTCAGTGGCACCAGTACGCGCAACACGTTGCCGTAAGTACCGCACGACAGCAGGATCAGGCCCTTGTCACGCGCCTTGGCCACAACCTTAGCCACAGCAGCAGCGTTAGGCTTGTGGCTGTCGCCGTTTTCGAACAGCTCGACCGCGATCATCGCGCCCAGGGCACGCACGTCACCGATCACCGGGTACTTGGCCTGGATAGCCTTGAGGCCCGTCACCAATCGCTCGCCAACAGCCTTGCAACGATCCAGCAGGTGCTCTTCTTCGAACACTTCCATCACGGCCAGGGCCGCGGCGCAGGCAATCGGGCTACCGGCATAGGTACCGCCCAGGCCACCAGGGGCGATGGCGTCCATGTATTCGGCCTTGCCGCACACACCAGCCAGCGGGAAGCCGCCAGCGATGGATTTGGCGAAGGTGGTCAGGTCGGCGGCAACGCCCATCTGTTCCATGGCGAAGAAAGTGCCGGTACGGCCAGCGCCGGTTTGCACTTCGTCTGCGATCAACAGGATGCCGTGCTGGTCGCACAAGGCGCGCAGGCGCTTCATGAACGCTTGAGGAGCGACGTAGAAACCACCTTCGCCCTGAACCGGCTCGATGATGATGGCGGCGATGTCACGCGGCTCGGCGTCGTTCTTGAAGATGCGCTCGATGCTGGCGATCGAATCGTCGATGCTCACGCCATGCAGTTCGTTCGGGTACAGCGCGCGGAAAATGCCGCCTGGCATCAGACCCATGCCGGCCGAGTACGGCACGACTTTACCGGTCAGGCCCAGGGTCATCATGGTGCGACCGTGATAGGCGCCGGTGAAGGCAATCACGCCGGCACGGCCAGTGGCGGCGCGGGCGATCTTGATGGAGTTTTCCACGGCTTCGGAACCGGTGGTCACCAGCAGGGTTTTCTTGGCGAAATCGCCTGGCACCTTGGCGTTCACTTTCTCGCACAGTTCCACGTACGGCTCGTAAGCCAGAACCTGGAAGCAGGTGTGAGTCAGCTTGTTCAACTGCTCGGTCACGGCGGCGATGATTTTCGGGTGCAGGTGACCGGTGTTCAACACGGCGATACCGCCGGCGAAGTCGATGAACTCGCGACCCTCAACGTCGGTCACGGTGGCGTTCTTCGCGGACTCGGCGAAGATCGGGTGAATCTGGCCAACACCGCGTGGTACAGCGGCTTCGCGGCGTTTCATCAAATCAGCGTTAGTCTTGCTCATTACAGTCCTCATTCGCCGCTCATCGGTCGGCGTGGCTCAAGGATTACGCGGCGGGGAGTCAACGGTGGCAGCATGCGATGATCGACTGCCACAGCGTTCCCGGCCACAGAGAAAATTCCGTGTGAAGCGCGCAAAGGGACAGCGCTCTCGTGCCCTTTGCGCTTGAAGCAATGCCTTGCCGGGCTTAGATGCCCAGGCAGAGGTATTTGATTTCCAGGTAATCCTCGATGCCGTACTTGGAGCCTTCACGGCCCAGGCCCGAGGCCTTGATGCCGCCGAACGGCGCGACTTCGTTGGAGATCAACCCGGTGTTGACGCCGACCATACCGTATTCCAGGGCTTCAGCCACGCGGAACACACGGCCCAGGTCACGGGCATAGAAGTACGAGGCCAGGCCGAACTCGGTGTCGTTGGACATCGCGATCACTTCGGCTTCGTCTTTGAAGCGGAACAGTGGAGCCAATGGCCCGAAGGTTTCTTCCTTGGCCACCGCCGCGCTTTTCGGCACGTTGGTCAGGATGGTCGGTTCGAAGAAGTTGCCTTCCATCACCTTGCCACCGGCCAGCAGGGTCGCGCCTTTGCTCAGGGCGTCAGCGATGTGCTCCTGGACCTTGGCCACGGCCTTGCCGTCGATCAGGGGACCGGTGGTGGTGCCGGCTTCCAGACCGTTGCCGATCTTGAGCTTGGCCACGGCCGCCTTGAGTTTCTCGGCGAACGCGTCGTAGACCGAGTCCTGGATGTACAGGCGGTTGGCGCAGACGCAGGTCTGGCCGTTGTTGCGGTACTTGGAAATGATCGCGCCTTCGACGGCCTTATCCAGGTCCGCGTCGTCGAACACGATGAACGGCGCGTTGCCGCCCAGTTCCAGGGACACTTTCTTGATGTCCTTGGCGCACTCGGCCATCAGCTGACGACCAATCTCGGTCGAGCCGGTGAAGGACAGTTTGCGCACGATCGGGTTGCTGGTCAGCTCGCTGCCGATGTCACCGGCACTGCCGGAAACCACGCTGAACACACCGGCCGGAATGCCGGCACGCTGGGCCAGTTCAGCCAGGGCGAACGCGGAGAACGGGGTTTGCGAAGCAGGCTTGAGCACCATGGTGCAACCGGCGGCCAAGGCCGGGCCGGCTTTACGGGTGATCATGGCGGCCGGGAAGTTCCACGGGGTGATTGCCGCGGTCACGCCGATGGGCTGCTTGATCACGATCAGGCGCTTGTCTGGCTGGTGGCCCGGGATCACGTCACCGTAGATGCGCTTGGCTTCTTCGGCGAACCACTCGATGAAGGAAGCGGCGTAAACGATTTCGCCCTTGGCTTCGGCCAATGGCTTGCCTTGCTCGAGGGTCATCAGGCGAGCCAGGTCGTCCTGGTTCTCGATCATCAGTTCAAACCAGCGACGCAACTTGGTCGCACGCTCTTTGGCGGTCAGTGCACGCCAGGCCGGCAGCGCCTTGTCGGCGGCTTCAATGGCACGGCGGGTTTCAACGGCGCCCATTTTCGGCACGGTGCCCAGAATTTCGCCCGTTGCCGGGTTGGTGACATTGATCGTCTGACCATTGTCGGCATCAACCCAGGCGCCATCGATGAAGGCTTGCTGGCGGAACAACAGGGTGTCTTTAAGCTGCATGTCGGCTTTCCTTAACAGCACCGCGATGACGCGGAGCGAATTATGATTGTAGAAAGGCGCCTTTTAGGCTGCCGTCAGGGAAATCATTCACCGGGCTGAAGCACATAAATAGCGCACTGAATGAAACTCGTGCGGTTCAGCACCCAGACAAGAGCGTTTGAAATCTCAAACGAATCCTAGGATCAAAGGGGGTAAAGGACAATAGGCTGTTCGAAAAAAAGAACGAAAACGCCGCATTTGCCCCATTTTTCTGATCAACGTAGCGAACACCCGCCGGGCGGGTGCAAAACATCAAGCGATTCAGCAGCATGGACGCCCGCAGCGCATATGAGTATCATGGCGCCCGCTGCACCAGTAGCTCAGCTGGATAGAGTACTGCCCTCCGAAGGCAGGGGTCGTGGGTTCGAATCCCGCCTGGTGCACCATACGCAAAACGAAAAAGCCTCAGGTCTCATGACCTGGGGCTTTTTTGTTTCTGGTGTCTGCCCCGTCCGGAACAACGCTTATACCTTCTGAGCTATTTTCAGGAGGACGCAATGGGTGCCGTCAAACAGCATGACGCCATCTTCATTTCGACAGCTCGCAATGCTCTACGTCATGAACGGACTGAACAACATGACAATGGCTCTGTGATGCTTTTTAGCCAAAGTCTGTACATTGAGTTTTCTTCCGTTTAACCAATAATCAGGGCCTTTCAAATCCCTGGATATTGGCCAGACATGGAAGGAATAGCACGTAGCTTCGCCTATTTTTCCTGCCCCGACACCGAGGCCATTGCGATCAATCGCGGCCGAGCCGTACAGATATTGCAGCACTACCTGCCCGCGCATCACTGCAAGCAGCTAATGCCAATGCTGATGTCGCCGATTACCCACCCACTCAGCCACGCGGTATATCCGGCCGAAGTACAGTGTCAAAAGCGGCGCCTGAAACTTGCCGCCAATGGTCACGAAGAGATCTTCAGGTGCTCTATGCGCTGGGCACCGTCCATGATCTGGGGCACACCGGGTTGATCCTGACAGCCAGCGGCCCCCGCCTGCTGGAGACCGATGCCCGCCGGCACTGCAGGCGGCCACCGGCAATGACCAGGTCGCCTTGACCTGCCTGAGCTATCTGGAGCCTTCACGCCTGGAGGCGCTGCCAAGTTTTCATAACGCCCGGTTTCGCCTCGGCGAAGGCGCGCCCGTGGCCCCCACTGTTGACTTGAACAGCTCACTGGGCGCGGTGTTCCTGTTGCACCCGCTAAGACCGATTACCGTACCTGCCGAGCCAGGGAAACAGATTGGTTGCAACCACCGACACCCCCGACAAAGGGGCTTGAGAAGGAAGAGAACGATGAGTCTGCACACCCGCACCAAACGATTGACCGTGCCACAACTGGTCGCGATGAAGGGACAACAGAAGATCGTTTCCCTGACGGCGTACACCAGTTCGATTGCCCGGCTGATGGATCCCTTTGTCGACTTCATCCTGGTGGGTGATTCGACCGCCATGGTTGGCTACGGCCGCTCATCTACCCTGGACATGAGCCTGGAAGAAACCATCGCCCACACCCGGGCGGTGGTCAGCAGCACCCGACTGGCCTGCGTGATCGCCGATATGCCGTTCGGCAGTTATCAGGAAACACCACAACAGGCCTACCGCAATTGCGCACAGGTCCTGGCGCGTACCGGCTGCGACGCGATCAAGCTGGAGGGTACGAAAGTCCTGGCCGACACCGTCGAGTTCCTGGTGCAACGGGGTATCCCGGTGATGGCACATATTGGCCTGATGCCGCAGTACGTCCACGCCATGGGCGGATTCAAGGCCCAGGGCATGAACGAAACCACTGCGCTGGCCATAGAAGCCGATGCCCGCGCGCACCTTCAGGCCGGTGCCTTCAGCCTACTTCTCGAAGGGGTCGCCGAAGGTGTGGCGCGGCGCATTACCGAGCTTTCGCCGATGCCCACCATCGGCATCGGTGCCTCACCCGCCTGCGACGGTCAAGTGCTGGTGACAGAAGACATGTTGGGCCTTGGCGGCGAACACGTGCCGCGCTTCGTCAAGCAATATGCCGATGTCGGTGCACTGATCAGCGAGGCCTGCGAACAGTTCGCCGCGCAAGTGCGCGACGGCACTTTCCCCGAGGCCAGACACTGCTATGGCGTCAACTGAAGACGTGGCACTCAACATTCATCACGTATAGCCTGGGCGAGCAATTTCAGGGCATGGTCGATGTCCTTGCTCCAGTCGATGGTGTAGCTCAGGCGCAAGTGATGCTGCCAGGCGCCTTGCTGGCTGAACATTTCGCCGGGAGCAATCACGATGCGCTTGGCCAACAGGCGCTCGAACACCCGGCGCATATCCACCGGGCGCATGGCCTTCATCCAGATCGCAGCACCGCCCTGGGGGGTGATCATTTGCAACTGGCCTTCGGTATGTTCGTGCAGCAAGCCCTGCATGCGCTGCATACGATCGAGCAGCATGCTGCGCAGCACCTGTGTGTGCTGGTCGATGCGGCGCGTGGCAAACAACTTGGCAATTGCCTTTTGCCGGATAGGTGAAAGGCGAAAGGCACGCTCTAGAAACAAGCGGTGAAACTCCGCGCCCTGCAGACGACACAGGATGTAGCCATAAGGCGCCTCCGAACCGATGATTTTGTCGAACGTGGAAAACACCAGCAACCGTTCCGGATCGGCGAAGTCACGGTAGCGCGAGGCACCGGGTACAAAACTGAATTCGCCATAGCTGTCGTTCTCGAAAAGCCAGATCCGACGCTCCGCCAGCCAGCGGCACACCTGTTGTTTGTCTTCGGCGGGCATCAAGCTGCCATGGGGAATGCTCACGGTCGACGACAATACCGCCAGGCGTATCGGTTCGCGCTGTATCAACTGCTGGACCTTTTGCAGATCAAAACGGCCGTCATCACCCAGGGGCATTTCGATCACGCGGATTCTGGCAACTTGCAACTGCCGCAAAATGGCCCAGGAACAGGGAGACTCTACCAGTGCCACCATCCCGTGCAGATTCAGCGCCTCCAGGGACAACTCCAGCACGCTGCGCAAATCCGAACCGATGTACACATGTTCGGCGCGCCAGTAGCACGTGGTCGAATGGGTGTAGCGATCAGCCAGAACGCTACGCAACTCGGTCTCGCCGAAAGGCTGGTAAAGCGGTGCATGGGAGCGCGGGTACTGACGCGTCAGCTCACGCTCCATCATCAATAGCGGGTTCTCCAACGATAACAACATGGCCGGTGCATCACTGCTGAGCGCCAGCATCCCCGGTTGTCGGGCATTGGCGAACACATTGTCGAGCAGGTTCGCCGCCCCCTCGTTGAGCGGTGCGGTGGGCATTGCCCGGGTGTAGTAGCCGAGCTTGGGCCTGGCGTAAATGCGCCCCTCATCTTCCAGCAGGGAATAGGCGTATTTGGTCGTGGACACCGACACATTCAAGCGCAGCGCCAATTGGCGCAGAGACGGCAACTTCTGCTGGCCCTCGGGGTTGTTGGCTTCGATCAACTCGACGAGGTAGCGGTAGACCGCCTGATAGGCAAAGGTCGAATCTTTACTTGGGTTCATGCTCAATCGCTTTAAATCCTGGTGCGTTAGGTACTGCGCTTGCCCATGCGAGGTCATGCTCGCGGGGTCAATACTCGCACTCGGCCATCCATGCCGACACTCAGGCTTGTACCGCGGCCAGTCGGTAAAAAAGCGCACATCAGTGGCGAAACGCTTCGATTGCAGCACAAGTGCCGGGCAAGGTCGACGCCTCCATCTGTGTCACCCAGAGGTGACTTTGCCGTCAAGCAGGGAACCCATCTTCAGCAGTCCTGCCGGCAATTTCCAGCGATTTCAAGATGACCGAACAAGGTGACAGACATGTGCACCGATCATGGACCAGGCTTATTCACAAGCACACAGAGCGCAGATTGCGCAGGCAAGGGACGCTAACGCAAGCCGGGTGACCCTGCATGCCAGTGGTGAAAACGCGCTCCCTGCAACGGCTTATGCGTCGCTAGGGGTAAAAGATAAACAGCTGGACAGTTATGATCGAGCACCGCCAACGACTTCAGGACTGCCTGTTCGATCACGGCATTGAATGGTGTAATGCCGGCCGGGCGGCCAAAGAATGGTTGCCGCCACGCCCGGGAACCGATTCGGGCATCGCGCGCAAAGAGCGACACGAAGGTGTATCTGGCACCCTTTTTAACCAACAAGGATTGGCCTGCCGCCAATTGAGTGATTTTTGCACGGACGGTTTCTATCCCTACTCATCACACTGGTCCTGATGGCCGGTTGCTCAACGACGCCGCCACGTGAGCAAAGCAATATTTGCAGCATCTACCGCCAATACCCGGACTGGTACGAAGATTCGCTGGAAATGGAAAAGGCCTGGGGCCTCCCGCCCCACGTGGCGATGGCGATCATCAAGCAGGAAAGCAGTTTCGTCGAAGACGCCCTGCCCCCTCGCGACTATTTGCTGTGGGTGATTCCCTGGGGCCGGGTCAGCTCGGCGTATGGCTATGCCCAGGCGCAGGACCCGGTGTGGGGCGAGTACAAAGACGGCACCGGCAATGGTGGTTCGCGGGACAACTTCGACGATGCGATCATGTTTGTCGGCTGGTACGCCACCGGCACCCAGCGCCAGCTGGGGATTTCCAAGTGGGATACCTACAACCAGTACCTGGCCTACCACGAAGGGCGCGGCGGGTTCAGTCGCCAGAGTTATCGGCAGAAGCCGTGGCTGATGCAGGTCGCGCGCAAGGTCGAACAACAGGCCAAGGATTACAACTGGCAGCTCAAGCAATGCCGGGCTGAACTGGAGAGCAGCCGCAGCTGGTGGTAGGGTCAGGCGTTCGGCGTACCGCCCTCTTCGCCATCCAGGTCACCTTCCTCGTCCTCGTCGTCATCCTCTTGCTCGTCGTCGAGGAGAAAGTCCTTGCGGGCCTCGGTAATCGCCCGGCGCATCTCCTCGCCCTTGATCGGGCAGTTGAGCAATTGGGCAATACGGTCGATACGTTGTGTCACAGCTGGCCTCCAACTCGCCAGGAATTGGTTCGATAGTGCTCGCTTTCCACGATCGACGCCAATGCCCTGAACGCTCAGGCCGCCATTGCCCGGTAAAATAGGGCCGCTAAACCTCCTGACGGGTCTGCGTGAGTGTCGCCCTCGCCTCCTCCAGCAACACCGGTGGGTGCAGGTGCTTGCGGGTCTGCGGATCGGTGCGCAAGCAACCGGTCACCACATGGCTGACATCCCCCGCTTCATCGTTGTGGATCACCATGGTCCCCGGGTAACGCAGTTGCGTCAGGTGCTCGGTGGACAACTTGAAACTGGCTTTGAGCCCTTTGTCGTCGACCACCGGTGCCGGCAAGCGGCGCCGGGCGAAGCTTTTGCTCTTGCGTTGCTGGTAGCGAGCCCAGGAAATCAGGATCACCGCATTGAGCAGCGCCACCCACAGGTAGATCTGCAAGGTGCCGAGGGCATCAAACACCGAGACGTCGATACGCGGTCCACCCCGGGTGTCGAGCAGCGGCCAGAGCCCATGCACCAGCAAGTAGAGCAAGCCAACCCAGGCCAGCACCGTGAAAAACGCGTCGACCACCACCAGGAAAGGTCGTTGGCGGGTTCTGATGATTTTCATTTCTCCAGCACCTCTTCATCGTCATCGTTCAGCGGCTTGATGCCACGGTCGGGGCTGACCCACCGCGCTCGTTTCTGATGTCGGCCGAACAGCACCTTGGGAAAACTGACCAAGGTGGTGAGCAGGCTGATAAACCAGAACACCAGCGGGTACCAGACCACCCAGAACATGACCTTCCACAGGCCACGCTCGTAGCGGCGGTCGATCAGAATGCTGACTGCGAACTGCAGCAGGCAGACCATCGCCAGCAGCAGCCCGGTGAAGGCCGGCGGCAGCAAGTGATGCACGGCGATGGCCTCTGGCATGGCAACGAACTTGCCCACGCCCCAGAACACCACCGACAGCAAAAAGGTGAAGGCCCAGCCAGTGGACAGGCAGTATTCGAACAGCAACGGCCAGAGGTAACGATGGCGGTATTGCCAGATGCCGCGAATATTCTTGAACAGCACTTCGGCGCCCCCCTGGGCCCAGCGCAAGCGCTGCTTCCACAAGCCACCGAGGGTTTCCGGCATGAGGATCCAACACAGCGCGCGCGGCTCGTAGAAGATGCTCCAGTGGTCCAGTTGCAGCTTCCAGCTGATGTCGATGTCTTCGGTGATCATGTCCGGGCTCCAGTAGCCCACCCGGTGCAATGCCGAACGCCGGAATGCCACGATCACCCCGGACACGGTAAAGATCCGGCCGAACACCCGCTGCGTACGCTTGATCAAGCCGATGATCGAGGAGAATTCACCGACCTGGACCCGTCCGACCAACGTGGAGCGGGTACGAATGCGTGGGTTGCCGGTCACCGCGCCCAGACGGGCGTTGTCCAGCATCGGCGCCACCAGATAGGCGGCGGTGTTCGGTGCGAGCAAGGCGTCGCCGTCGATGCACACCAGGTACTCGCTGCGCGCGGCAACTGCGCCCATGCGCAAGGCCACGGCCTTGCCCTGGTTTTCCGCCAGGTGCAGCACCCGCAGGCGCGGATCCTCGGCCGCCAGGGCATCCAGCACCTGGGCCGTGTTGTCCTTGGAGCCGTCGTTGATCGCAATCACTTCGATGTTCGGGTAGTGCTGGCCGAGCGCCGCGTGAATGGTGTCGGCGGCGTTGTCACCTTCGTTGTAGCAAGGGATCAGGATCGAGATCAGCGGCTCACCGGCCAGTGGCGGCGGCAACGTGTCCGCCTCCCACGGCCAGTGACGCTCCCAGTGCAACCAGAAATACAGGCCGCCAGCGATCCACAGCCCGGACATGAACAGGGGATAGAAAAACACGAAGTCCATCAGGAATTGTCCGGTGACCAGGAAGATCACGCCCAGGGGAATCCCCAGCACGATCGCCAGTACCAACAGGGCTAGCAGTCTGTCCAGCATGTCAGGGATTCCATTTGTTGGAGAGCGCGGGACGCACGGTTTTCAGGTCCGGCTGGTTCTCGAGGAAGTTGTCCGGGTAGTAGCCAAAACTGCTGGCACCCTGGCGCTTGAGCCGCCCCATCCAATCCGCCAGTTGCTTACCGTCCAGCGCTGCCGCTGCGTCCTGGCGGGTCCAGTCACGGGCCTGCAACTCGAACACCGTGCGGTCCAGCGCGCCGGGACGAGACTTGACGGTGGCCACCAGCGTTTCCAGCCAGGCCCCGGACTGCTCACGGGTCTTGCCCTCCATCAGGGGCATGGCCATGGGCGCGGTCCAGTCGTAGGCACCGAGAAAGTCATCGAGGTTTTGCGCAAACCAGACTTCGCTTGATGGATTGAGCATCGGCTCGGCAAACAGGTTGCGGGCGGTCTGCACCTGGGGTCCGCGAATGGCGCGGACCCTGGCGGTGAGTTCGTGGGTGAAATCGATCAGGTAGCGGCTCTTGAAGCGGCTCCAGCGTTGCATCGTCGCCGGGTCGCCACGCAGTGCCGCCATCGAGCCCGGCAAGCCGTTGGCGGCGTAGACCTGCAGTGCCTGGGGGCTGGCGTCTTCGAAGTCCGAGAGCAAGGCGTCGTCGTGGTAGAGAATGCCGTCGACCGAGGTCAGGCGCGCGACGTCTTCGTAGATCTCGCCGATGATCCGCCGCACGTTCGGGTCGAATGGCGACAGGCGCCGGTACTGGTCGGGATCCACCGAGGCCTTACCGGTGGCCGGGTCCCAGCGAGTCACCCGGGGCAAGGCCGGATCAAGGTCAAAGCTGAGCACGGGCATCCAGGCGAAGACTTTGACGTTGGCGCGCGTGCGCAGTTGCCAGGCGACGCGGTCGAAAATGTCGGCGCGCACCGGCAAATGACGGTTGGGGAAGTACAGCGAATGCACCAGCCCGTCACCCTTGGGGTCGGCGAAGGCTTGCAGGAACACCGTGTTGGCGCCCATGTCGGCCATGCGCTGGATCAGCTTGCCGAGGTTGATGTCCTGCTGCGCCGGGTCCGGGTCATAGACATTGTCCAGATCCACATGCACCACGCGCATCGGCGAGTCGGATTGCACTGCCACGATGCTGTTGGCGAAGTGTTCGCCGTCCGGGTCCGAGGCCACCAGGAAGCGCGGGCTGCTCATCAGGTTATCGAGGCTGTCCAGGCCGTCATCCAGGGTCAGCGCCATCTGGTAGCCCTGCTCGCCCACGACGCGCAACGCCGTACCGTCGGCAGCGCCGTAAGGCCAGACCCAGACCCGGGGGGCGTAACCGGTGGCGGCGCGAATCTTCGCCGAGATGGCGGCCACGTCACTGCGCAAGCGGCGCTCAAACTCAGCCTCGGTTTCATAACGCTTGGCGATGGCGTCGTAGCGACGGGTGGCCGCCGCCGGTTGCAGGTTGCCCTGTGGATTGGCCAGCACGCCTTTGTGGTTGGCGTCGGTGTGGGCGGCAATTTCCACCAGCCCGGAACGGGATATCTCGCGAACCTGCGCCCAGGTCAGAAAGTCCGAACGCTGGCGCGGGGTGCCGGCAAAGTCCACCGGTTGATTGAGCGGTGTGTCGACCCAACTGCCGACCGGTGCCAGCAACGCTGGCCAGTGGTAGGCCCGCAACACCGGCATGACCCGGGTGTAGAAGCTCGAATAACCGTCGTCGAAACTCAGCAGGATCGCCTTGGGCGGCAGCTCGGGACCGCCATTGCGCGCCGCCATGATCTGGTCGACGGTGACCGCCTGGTAGTGGTTCTCCCGCAGCCAGGCCAACTGCTCGATCAAGCGCTCGGTGCGCACGGCCACGACGGCCTGGTCCGGGTCACGATCTTCGACATCGTGATAGGCAATGCCCAGCACGTGGTTCTTCGGCCACGGCTTTTCATTGGCGGCCAGCGGACGTTCCGATGGCGGCGCGAAGGCCGGGGCCTGCTGGGCGCACGCGGTGAGCAGCAATACCCCCAGCAGCAGGATGCAGCGTGTCATTGCAGGCATGATCTAACTCTTCTAGAAGCGATAAGTGAGGTCGATGACCAGGCGCAGATCGCTTTCGCGATCACCGTCATAGGGTCGGTTGAGCCAGCTCACGGCGGCACCGGCCTCAAACACGTCGTTCCAGCTGACGCGTTGGCCATAACTGAGCAGGCCGATGGCCCCCGTGCTGTAGTCGCGCTGGCTGTACGTCCCGGCGCCTGCCTGGAACTGCTGGCTCCACGAGGTTTCGTAGCGGTGATAAAGCACGTGGTTGGCGCTCACCGTCGGCAACACGCTGAAGTCGGACTTGGGGTTGAAATACGGCACGTCGGCATTCTTCGAGTTGTGGCTGCTGCCGACCTCCAGGCCCAGGTCGACCTGCAGGCCTGGCGCGCTGTACACGCCTTCGCGGCCGGTGAGCAACGCTTCGAAGCGGTTGTTGCCATCGCTGAAGTGCGACGGGCTCAGCGCCAGCTTCCACTCACGACTTTCGTTGGCGCGCCAGCGTACGAAACCGCTGCCGCCATTGGCGCTGATGTCGCTGTTCAAGGCCCGTAACGGGGTGTCGGCCGACAGATAGTCGAGGCTGCCTCCGTACTGCCAGTGATCGTTGATGTCCCGGGCCAGCGCCACGCGCGCACCGGTTTTGTTGCCGTAGCCGTAGGCGTGATTGGAGACTTCCGCCTCCAGGGTCATGTCGCGGGTTCGCCGCTCCACGCCCAGACGCTGCCAACGGTGGTGACCGGTGCCCTCCTGGAAGTCGCCAGTGGCGTAGCCGGCACCGCCAAACAGGCGCCAATCCTCGTCGATCGGAGGACTGTAGAGCAGGGTCTCGATCCCGAAATCCCGGGTGCCGCTGACAGCGCCTGCGCCGTTATCACCGCCGCCGTAGCTCTTGCCGCCATAGGTCGACACCCGCAACTCGGCCATGTCATGGACTTCACGCAAACGCTGCAGGCGCTGTACCTGGCGGTTGTCCGGGAAGCGCGCCCCCACGTCATCAGTCAGGGCATCGAGTTGGCGCCACTCCTGCAAGTCCAGCGCAGTGTGCCCCTGCCCGACTTCCAGCCCGACATCCCGCGGCACCATGCTCTCGGTTTCCTTGAGCAAGCTTTCCGAACGGCGCGGCCAGTCGCGGGCGCGGTACAGGTCCGCCTGGGCCAGACGTAGACCGGTGTTGCCTGGCGCCTGCTCGACCAACGTCGCCAGGCGCTGCTCGCCAGTGGGCAAATCAGCGCCATCGGCGCCGGCCTGGGCGGCCAGTTGCTGGGCATCCATCCACTTATCGTTGGGGTTGCCCACCGGCAGGCCCTTGAGCTCGACCCGCGGCTTCTGGCTCTGGGCCAGGCTCTCGGCCAGCTTGCGCGCCTCCACCGGTTGATCGCTTTCGAGCAGGGCGTAATACAACGCCGTGCTGTCTTCGAGGCGGTCGCCAGCATCGGCATCCGGCGCGGCAAGCACCTGTCGATACAGCTCGACAGCCACCTCTGGTTGGCGTTGATCGAGGTAAGACGCCGCGACCCAGCGCAGCGCATAGGTCGGCATCGCCACGCCTTCACGGGTCAGTTGCTGGTAGTCGCCAATCACCTCGGCGGTACGCGCACGGGCCTTCAGCGCCCCCACGCGGTCGATGCGCCAGCGCGTCACGTCGTCGTGGGCCTGGGCGTCCGGGGTCCAGGTCTTGAGTAACTGGTCGTAGTCGGCCAGGGCACGGTCAGCGATGAGGTAGCGCTCCTTCTCGCTGCGCGTGGCCAGTTCCGCCAGCCGTACTCGCTCGGCGGCCACGTCGCCTTCGATACGGCGCAACAGGGTCGGATCGATCAACCCCGGGCGTTGACGGGCCAGGCGCAAGGCCGGCTCCGGCAAGCGCGCCCGTTGCAGGGCGATCACGTATTCGCGGGCCACGTCAGGGTTATTGCCGGCGCGCATGAACGCCTGGTCGTACTCGAACAACGCGTCGTAAGTCGCCCCGGCACGGGTCAAGGCATACGCCAGCGCCAGGCGGCGAGTCGGGTCTTCAGGTTTGGCCGCCACCAGGGCTTTGGCGCGGTTGACAGCCTCTATAGGTTGGCCGGCGTCGGCCTGGGTCAGTGCCAGCCCCAACTGCAAGTCGGCATTTTTGGGGTCACGCGCCAACGCTTTCTGGTACAGCGCCGTGGCCGAGTCCCAGCGTTTGAGGTTGCGGTAAGCACGCGCCGTGGCTGTCAGGGCTTGAACCGGTAACTGCCGATGGCGGGCTTGGGTTTCATAGACCTCGACCACTTCACTGTCGAGCCCGGCCCAACTGGCAATCTGCAAGTGATCGCTGACCTGGCCGACGGTCAACTGGCTGGCGGGCACCTGACGCAGCACGCCCAGCGCGGGAGTGTAATGGCCGGCCCGGGCCTGGCGGACCAGGTCGTCGTAGGCGGTATCGGCAAACGCCAGCGTCGGCCAGAGCAATTGACTGCACAGGGCCATGCCGATGATCGGGCGCAGGTAAGAGTGAGGGGTACGCAACATTCGCAAGCTTCCTGTACGAGGAAAGCTGGAGCGATGGGTTCCCCTGATCACTGCATATCAGGCGGCCGGTGCCCTATGACACCGCCAAGCTATCCTGCGGTGAAGTCTTCCATGTCGGAGAAAGCCAAAAGACGAATCCGCATATTTCTTCAGAATCGTCCTACACAGCAAAACGCCCGGTCCATCCGCGAGAACGGATGGCCGGGCGTTTCGATGAAGCCGTATGGTGTGGTGTTTACTGGATCTCGCCAGTGCTACCCAGCTTGCTCATCACAAAACCGACAAACTGATCGACGGTCATTTTCTGGCCGTTGAAGTCCACCTGATCATTGGCATAGTGCAGTTTGGAAACAATGTTGTTGCCGTCCAGGGTCGCCAGTTGCGTACCGACAGCCATGCCGCTGACCATGTCGCTGGTCGCGGTGGCTTGCTCGGCAATGGCCTTGGCGTCGGTCTGGCCTTCCAGTTGCGCCTGCACGCTCACCAGGTCGGTGATCATCGGCTTGGAGATGTGCAGGTTGAAGTCCAGCAGCGCTATCAGCTGGCGGACCAGTTGGTCTTCCGGCAGATCCATCGATTGCGGCTTGGTCAGGTCGATCACCAGGCTGGCGCGGCTTTCGCCATTGGGGGTGGTGAACGAGAAGTTCTCCAGGGCGATTTGCGGCTGGGCAGCCAGCAGCTTTTCCAGATCGGCCTTGACCTGGACCTGTTCGGCTTCCGTCAGGTTCAGCTCGGGTAGCGGTTCACCCGCGGCTTCTGCCGCAGCGGCCGCTGCTTCGTACGGTTGCAGCTTGGCCTGGTAGACCTGCACCAGCGACAAGGTCGACGGGATGTCGAGGTTCTTCATGCTCCAGGCCATTTTCGCCGAACCAATGGCCTTGTCGTTGAGCGTCACCTCGCCAATGCGGTAGTCGGCACGTCCAGCGGCGTTGGTGCCCGATTCACTGGTGACGGTCTTCATCTCGGTTTTCTTGAAGTTCAGCACCGATGACTGCTCACCGAAGGTGGTGCGGGTATTGCTGATCTCGACCGTGTTATCGCCCAGGTAGTAGCCGTAGCTGCTTTTGTTGAGGTTGCTGGCCATGGTCAGGCCATTGAGTTCGATTTTCACCGGGCTCTGGTCTTCGGCAACGCTGGTCAGCGTCAGGTTGTCCATGTAGCCAGTGGCTTTGACCTTCTGTGCCTCGGCGCTGGCCGAGACTTCCATGTTCAAGCCAGAAAACTTCAGCGTGGACTGGTCATCCAGCGCCGCGTCGACGGGCAGCAATTCAAGCGTGCCGCTGATCGCTCGGTCGTAGCCGAGGTTAACCACGCCCTTGAGCGGAGACACGTCCTTGGTGGCGGCAAACCATTTTTCGGTGAGCGGGGTCTTTTCCAGGGAGTAATGACTGGTGGCCATCACCGGCAACCATTTCAGCGACACCAGGCGCGAGAATGGCAGTGGGCCATGCTCGATTCGGTCGGCAAACAGCAGCTCGACGCCGTCAGCATGCTCGCCGAACATCTCGCCCTGGCCCTTGAGGCGGTAGCGGGCGGTACTGCTGAACAGATGGCGCTCCAGCGACACCAGCTCCAGGGTCGCGGTGCCGTTGGAGCCAATCATCGCCGCTTGCAGCTCTTTGTTCGCATCAGAGAGAGAAGTTTGCAACACCCCTTCGAGCTTGGTGCCGGTGTACCAGGCGCCACCTGCGCTGATTGCACCAAGGGCCACGACGATTCCAAGAAGTACGCCTGCTGATTTATTCATGAATGACCTGATCAATTGTCCATTGTTGAAGGTGTAGTCGTCTTCCTTGAACCCATGACAGGCCATGGCTCGACTTCGTACAAAAGTGAAGTGCAGATTAGCACCGGGTGCGCAGCACGACGCAAAAAATAAGGGTTAATGCGTGCACCGACACTGATTTGAGATCGCTCCCACGCGCGGGCATGGGAAGGATCCGTGGTAGTTCAGGAATACTGCGTTTCCATCTCATCAAGCTGGTGATCAAAGGTTTTCAGGCGGGCGGTCCAGGTGTACACCAGCACCTCGAAATCCCGGTTGATCACCGCGCCATTGGGCGACTCGGAACGCGGGTCGCAGAAGTCCAGCTGGTAGCGTTCGCGCGCCATCGCGGTGGCCACGTCAGAGAGTTCGCGGGCATTTTTCTGCCAGTGCCAGCCTTCGCCGCTGGCCTGCTGGTCGAGCGCCCGGCATTGAACCTTGAGGGCTTCGAGGCTTTTTTCCAGTGGGGTGCCGGTGAGTTCGCCCATGACTTCCTGGAAGGTGCGGCCCGGTTGCCAGTAACTGCCCCAGAAATAGCGGTCGAAGACGGTTTCAACCCGGCGCAACGCCACCTTGGTGTCCCAGATCAGCACCAGGGTCTTGCCTTGTTCGAGTTGTTTTTTCTTGATCCGCAGGCCTTGCAACGAAGCCCAGGCGACGACCACGATTGACATCACCCCAATCAGCGCAATGGCGCTGTCGAGAAAGGTCAACGCCTTGTCGAGTTGATAAGCCAGCATCACGCCATAGAAATACGTTGCCGACAGCAGCACCAACGCAACGATGGCGCACCAGAAACCGAGAGCATAAGGGTTTTTCATTATTGGAATCCCCATGACCTGCACAAGCCTTGACCACCGGATCCACGCGCGCGGATCCGACACTACAAAGCATAGCAACGGCCTCAGGGTTTCGTCGGCTGTGGACCTTGCGTTCGTCCGCTTTCCCAACCGCCACCCAGCGCCAGGAACAAATCGATCTGGCTCATGGCGACCTGCGTGTTGGCCGCCGCCACCTGCGCGCGCACGTCGGTGTAGGTGCGGGTGGCCTGCAAGTCGGCCAGGAACGATGCCCGGCCCGCCTGGTAGAAGCGGTGCGTCTGGTCGGCCGCCAATTGCGCCGACTGCTCGGCATCGGCCAACGCGTCGCGGCGCTGGAGCAGCGCGGAATACTGGGCGAGCCCGGTCTGGGTTTCACGAATGGCGTTGAGCACCACCCCGTCAAAATGCGCCAGCGCCCCTTGGGTAGCGGCTTCGGCCTCACGCACACGGGCGCGGGAACCGTTGGTCGGCACGCTCCAGGTCAGTAACGGGCCAAAACCCCAGCGATTGGTTGCAGGTTCGCCCAGGTTTTCAAGAATACCCACGGTACCAACGGTCGCCCCGATGCTGATGTCCGGGTACAGCTGCCCGGTAGCGACACCAATACCGGCGGTGGCCGCCGCTAACCGGCGCTCAGCCTGACGCACATCCGGCCGGCGCTTGAGCAAGGTGGCGCCGTCACCGACCGGCAACAATTGCGCAATCTCTGGCAGCTCATGGCAATGCTGGGTGCCGACAGGCAATTGATCCACCGGCTTGGCCAGCAACATCGACAAACGGAACAGCCCGGCCTGACGTGCGGCTTCATAACGCGGCAATTCGGCGCGCAAGGATTTGAATTGGGTCTGGGAGCGGGTGACCTGGGTTTCATCGCCACGCCCGGCATCCCGCAGGCGCTGGACCAGCGTGGTGCTTTGGCCTTGCAAGTCCAGGGAATGCCCGGCGATCTCCAGCTCCTCATTGGCCGCACACACCTGGGTGTAGGCCCGCACGACATCGGCGACCAGGGTGATCCGCGCGGTGTCCGCCGCCGCCTGGGTCGCATCGGCATTGGCCTTGGCCGCTTCGATCCCACGCTGCAAGGTGCCGAACAGGTCGAACTGATAGGAGGTGGTGATACCGATGTCCCCAACGTTGGCCACCGGGACTTTCTCCGGCAGCAAAAACGCTTCGCCCGACTCCTGCAAACGCTGGGCACCGAGTTTCACCCCACCGCTCCAGCCGCCTGCCGACTCTGCCTCTTCCACTTGCGCACGGGCACGGGCCAGATTGGCCGCCGCCACTCGCAAATCGGTGTTGGCGGCCATGGCCTGGCGCACCAGTTCATCCAGGCGAGGGTCCCGGTACAACCGCCACCAGTCGCCTGGTACCGGAGCCGACACCGCGTTCCGGTTGTGGGCTGTCAGGTCGCCCTGGAAGTCCTCGCGATGCACCGCCGCCTCCTGCGGCAACTGGTAATCCGGGCCCACCGTCTGACAAGCGGACAGCAGCAAGCCGAGCCCGAGCGTCGCGATACCGGCGAGCGTTTTCATTGCGCCGGCTCCTGCTCGAGAGGATCGCCGATGATCGACACGGTCGCGGTACGCCCGGCGATCATGCGAAAGTCCGGCGGCACATCGTCAAAGGCAATGCGCACCGGAATCCGCTGGGCCAGGCGCACCCAGCTGAATGCAGGATTCACATTGGGCAGCAGGTTCGCACCGCTGGTGCGGTCGCGGTCTTCGATACCGGCGACAATGCTTTCGACATGCCCACGCAACCGCGCACGGTCACCGACCACACGAATATCCACACTCTGGCCGACATGAATACCGTCCAGCTTGGTCTCTTCGAAATAGCCGTCAATGTGGAAGGAGTTACTGTCCACCACCGACAGCACCGGACGACCCGCAGTGACGAACTCCTGGGTCCGTGGCGCACGATCGTTGAGGTAGCCGTCCACGGGGCTGCGGATCACCGAGCGGTCGAGATTGAGCTGGGCACTGTCCACCATCACCTGGGCTTCCATCAACGCCACCTCGGCACGGGCCACCCGCGACTGGCTTTCTTCCAGTTGCTCACCCGGCACCAGGTTGCCCAGGCCACGGTTACGCCTGGCTTCACGCTGCGCCTGGGCCAGGGTTTCCTGACGATCGGCAACCGCTGCCTTGGCCTGGCGCAGCGCCAACCGGAAACGGTCCTGGTCGATGCTAAACAGCACCTGGCCGCGCTTCACCAACTGGTTGTCGCGCACCTCCACTTGCTGGATCAGCCCGGACACGTCGGGGGCAATCTGCACGATGTCGGCACGAATGTGCCCGTCACGGGTCCAGGGAGCGAACATGTAATACATCACCATGCGCCACACCACGACGACCGCAAGGGTCACCACCAGCAGGGTCAGCACCACACGGCCAAGGGTCAAGAACGGTTTTTTCATGTCATCAGGTATCGACTGAGTGAGTCCACGGCGCCAAGCAGCACGGCGTAAAGACCCACGTTGAACAACGCCCGGTGCCAGACCAGGCGATAAAAGTGCAAGCGTGTCAGCACCCCGTGCACCAGCAGGTACACCAGGTAGGTAATGCCCATCAGCACCAGCAACGTGGGCAGGAACACCCCACTGATGTCCAGATCACCGATCATAAAGGCGCTCCATCGATGCCATGGGGAAGGGGCTCTTCGGCGTCGCTGGCCCCCACGAACTCCACGCCCGGCAACAGCGCCAGACGCAGGCCACTGAGGGCATGCAGCAGATTCAACCGGGTTTCGTCGTAATCCTGCCGGCCCTGGCCATTGAGTGCGCGGCGGGTGCGGTCCAGGGTCATCAGCAGCGCGGCCGGCGCCGGCAAGCGCTCTCCCGCCTTCAAGCATGCCTTGAAATACTCGCCGACCTCGGCCACCACCTGACGCAGTAACGCATTCGCCACGCCATGCACCCGTGGCGCATACGCCAGCAAGTCCAGCAGGTTCAGCCCCACGCGGACTTCACGCAGGGCAATCCCCGTGTCCTGGCCGGTCATGGCCAGGCGTGGCAAATGCTGCATCAGTCGATCGAGCAGTTGCACACCCAGGCGTCGGTGCTCGGCCAGGTTGGCCGGCTCGGTCATGCCGACAATGTCGTGCCAGCTGAAGCGGGTCAGGCGCTTGGCCGCCAGTTCCGAGCCGAACGGGCGGGCCACCAGGGTCCAGACGAAGGCAAACAGCAAGCCGATGGGGCCGGCGAGGTTGGCATTGGCGAAGCTCAGAAAATCCGCGTCGTAAACGCCCTGGAGGCTGATAAACGATGAGGTGTTGACGATGGTCAGCAGCATCCCCAGGTAAAAGGCCGGCTGTACCGTGAGGGTGCCAACGCAGATATAGGGCACGGCGAACGCCAGCACCAGCATCGGGAAGTCATGCAGGTTGGGCAGGATCAGAAACAGGTAAAGGCTGGCGAACACTACCGACAACGCGGTCCAGAAAAAGAACCGGTAAATCTGCGGCGCCGGGTCGTCCATCGAGGCGAAAAAGCTGCACGCCACCGCCGCCAGAATCACCGCGCTGCCGCCGTCGGGCCAGCCCAGTAGGATCCACAACACCGAGGCAACGATGATCGCCAGCACCGTGGAAGTCGCTGAATACAGCATCAGCCCGCGGTCGATAAAGGGGGTGAGCCGGCCCAGTCGCCAATGGCGGTAAACCGCGCGCCAGTTGTCCTGGCTGTCGTTGTGAATCGCTTGTTGCAGGCTACGCAGGTCCTGCCACAAGTCGACCCATTCCCCCAGGCGATACAGCGCATTGGAAAACAGCAATTGCTTGCGGTCATCCAGCGCTTCGGCACTCGGTTGCAAGGTTTCAAGCTGGTTGCGCAGGGCTTGCCAACGCTCGACGCTGGCATCGCTGTGGTCGAGCCATTCCAGCGCCGCCTCCAGTAGCGCTGCGAACCTGTCCACCAGCTCGGGGGTGCGCCGTTGCAAGGCGTACAGCGCATCGTCCAGGGCATCCACCACCGGCAGCAGGTGAATCATCCGCCCGCGCAGTTCCTTGGTATTGCGTACGGTTTGCGGCCGCGCGCCTTCGTGGGGCAACTGGCCGATCATCAATTCGAGGGTGTTGAAGGTCGCCACCATCGATGTGCGCAGGGCGCTGACCTCATCGGGGCGCACATCGCGGCTGAGGAAGCGCTGGCTGTAGGTCACCGCTTCACCGAACCACTTGCTGACCGCACCATCCAGTACCGGCGCCAACCGACGCGGCCAGAACACACTGCCCACCACAGCCGCACAGACAATGCCGAGAAAGATCTCTTCTGTCCGCGCTTCGGCCACATCCCACACGGCCAACGGGTTATCCACCACCGGCAAGGCGATCAGCGGCAAGGTGTAGCCGGCCAGCATCAGCGCATAGCTATTGGCGGTACGCAGGTGCATCGACAAAAACAGCAGGATGCCGGTCCACAGCGCAATGACCACCACCAGCACATAGGGGCTCTGGACGAACATCGGCACAAACAGCAAGGCCGCCGCCGCACCGGCGAAGGTGCCAATGGCGCGGTACAGCGCCTTGGAGCTGGTGGGGCCGACGAACGGGCTGGAGACGATGTAAACCGTGGCCATCGCCCAGTACGGACGCGGCATTTGCATGAGCATGGCGATGTACAGCGCGATCATCGACGCGGCGAAGGTACGCACGCCGTAGAACCAGTCGCGCGCTGGCGGGATACCGGAAAAAAAACCGTTCAAGACGGTGTCACCGAGACCTGCTCAGCGGTCTCGAACGCTCGAATCACCCGTAGCGCGGCCTCAAGGTCGGCCGGGTCGATACCGTGCAACACTTCACGGCGCAGACGGACCAACTCGGTCTCCACTGCCTGCACCAGCTCACGGCCGGTGTCGGTCAGACTCAGGCATTTGGCGCGACGATCAAGGGCATCTTCGGTGCGACAGACATACCCGGCGTGGCACAACTGATCGAGCAAACGCACCAGCGACGGACTCTCCATCCCCGCCGCCTGCGCCACCGTCACCTGCCGCACACCCTCGCCCAGGCGCCCGATCATCAACAACGGGACGGCGCAGGCTTCGGAAATGCCGTAATTGACCAGCGTGGTCTGGCAGATTTTGCGCCAATGCCGCGCGGCCACCACCATGGCACTGCTGAGGTTCATCTGAAGGGCGTCGAGGGTCTGGGGCACAGGGAAATTCGCATACAGTTAGTTCGCTAACTATCAATATCGCACTGGAGGGGAATTTCAGTCAAGTTTTGAAACAAATTGTGTGGTCACGCTCATCTCATGGCCCCTCCAAGAAATACTGCGACTTTGAGAGTCTTTGCAGGATTTCACCCACGCAAAGAAGGCATCAACGATGACTGAGCGCCCCGACTCAAAAGATGAGCATAGCCACACCCTGGCAAACGCCACGCAGTACCACAATGCTGTTCAGTTAAGGATGGGGTTGCTCAATACATCCCCCGTGGCGAGCGAGCTTGCTCGCGCTGGGCTGCACAGCAGCCCCAAAAACTATCGCCGAGTTCGTTCTGAAAGGCCGCAGTCGCTTTGTTTTGGGGGCGCTTCACGCCCCAGCGCGAGCAAGCTCGCTCACCACGGGGGCTTTTACTCGCTTTAAGCGTTTCTTAACTGAACAACATTGCACGCCGTACCGCGATTTTTTGCACAGAAAAATCGACGCTGCCCGCATCTCGGTGCACGACGGAACAGGTCAAAGCAATGATGAAGTCGAAGCTGAATTCGGCGCTCGGCGGGCTGAAACCGCTCTGATAGCAGAAAACTGAGCAATGAGTCGTTCCCGTAAATCGCGCAGAGAATGGCGTCTGAGCACTGTTATCGTTCGCCAAATCCTGTCGCCGATATGCGACGACATGACGAACTATAGGGGATCAGGGTTCGCAACCAAGCGGGCGGGCACCAGACGTTTCCCCGGGGTCTAGGGCCACTTCATGCATCGGCCAGCAGTCGCCCCGCCTCAGCCTCAATAAACTCAAACACCGCCTCCGGCACGCTGTACTGGAACTGCTTGCGCCGATGCCTGGAAACCTTGCCCGCGTTGTCCAGGCACATCATCACCAGCTTCGACAGGTCGCTGCCGCGCACGTCGTAGCGCTGGTTCACGGCTTTAATGATGCGGTCGTAGCGGTCGAGGAAATCGGTTTCTTCACGCAGTTCGACTTCGAGGGCGCGGCGGGCCATTTGCAGGGTGAATTCGACGCAGCGGGTGGCATCCCAGAAGCGGTAGATCGAGGGATGACCAATGAACTCAAACGCCATTTGCTCGGCATCCAGCCAAGTGACATTCCAGAAATCGCGAGCGGGTTGCGAAAACTCCTTGAGGGCCGCCAAGTAATTTGACTCTTCGTGTTTCATCGCCACGGAAACCGGCAGAAGCAGGCCATTTTCCAGAGCGCCGGAATGACACAGGGTCTGGTGGATCAGAAAGCGTGAAAGCCGGCCATTGCCGTCCATGAAGGGATGGAGAAAGACGAAACCAAACGCAGTTACGGCGGCAGCCACCAGTGGATCGACCTTGCGCGAAGACTGATTGGCAAACCTCATCAGTTCATCCATCAACTCACGGCACAGGTCCGGCTCGGGGGGGATATAGCTGACCCCAGCAGCGCCGCGCAGACCGTTATGCAGGTGGTTTTGTTCATGGCGGAACAGGGCGGCTTTGTCGAAAGGGTTGGAGACTGTGCTGTTCTGCAACTCGACCAGATACTCTTCGCTCAACTCACGACCGTCATGAGCCTGACGCAGCAGTTGAACGAAGCGCCGGGACTTTTCTTCGCTGGGTTCTTCTTTCTCGATAGCAAAGGAATCACGGGTTTCGTGGAGATACGCCCAGTTGATGGCGCGATCCATCATTTCCGCTGGCAATGTCGCCATAAAGGTTTTGGCCCGGCCGAGGATGTCGAGGCTGAGCAGGGCTTCGAGTTCGGACGTCCGCTCCACCGTGGCACAGTAGCGAAGGGAGCCGAGGCCATTGAACTCGATACGCCAGCGGGTATTTCTAACCGTAGGGCCAGTGATATACCGCTCTGGATCAAACAGCGGTAAGAATCGGCTATTAACTGACGCTTCGTAGTCGAGTCGCTGGTTGGTTAAACCTTCCCAGAGATAGCAGGCTTTTCGAACGAATACGCTGTTCGGGGCCTTGTCCAATTCCTCGAGCAGCTCTTCAGCAGGCACGGATTCAAGTGCCTGGGCCAGAATGCCGAGATTGATACCTTCGTGTTTGAGCGCAAAAAAAATGTGCTCAAGGGTCGAGTTGCCTTTAGGTGCCACTGACTGTGGTACGGCCAGGCAATCCCCGATCATGGATACGCGGGTGACGGGCTTGACCATCGCCACGCGCTTCGGTGCAATGGCTTTGAGTCTTAAGGCGTCATGCAGGTAGGCGTATCCAACCACGGGCATCGGGCGAGTCCACAGAAAAAGTTCAGAAATCCGATTAAAGCCCAGTTTTTTGCAACGCTCATCAGTTTTTTGCACGAATTTCCGCTTTTCCGCAGATTTTTACACCCCTCGCCCCTTCCGAAGCAACACATCCAGTTGATCCACCACCTCCGCCCAATCGGCGTCATCGAGGATTTCGTCGCGCAAAAAATCTGCCTGGCTCTTGCTCCAGAAGAAGGCGTCCGCCAGGTGCAGTTCAGGTTTCAACGGGGAATGGGTGGCGATGAATTGGTCGATGCTTTGCGCATCGTCGGGCAGGCCGAGCTGTTTGAACAGGTTAGGCAGGGTATGCGTCGGCGACTCCATGGGTGGACTCCTGATCAATGGGTTTGCTGGCACGCCGGTACCTGCAGAGATCACTGTCTGCAGGCGCCGGATTGCCAGTGAAAGAAGGTGGTGCGGCAAACACCCTCAATGGTAGCTAATGACTCAACTCGCACACCTCGGCATGGGGCACCATTTTCAGGTACTGGTCCATGCTCATGTGCACCAGGTTGTTGTGGTTGCCGGCTTCCACGTAGATCTCTTTCTGGCGGGTCAGCAATGGGTCGATGACCATGTCCAGGCCATAGGACTCGCCCAACGCCGGAACAGCGCCGCGTTCGCAGTCGTTGAACAGGTGGGCCAGGGTACTTTCGCGAGTCACCTGCCATTCACCGCTGCCGCGCACTTTGCTCAGGTCCAGATGCCGGCTGGCTGGTAGCACCGCCATCAGGTAGTGACCATGGTGGTCATCCAGGATTACCGACTTGGCCACGCGTTCCGCGGGAATGCCTGCCACCCTGGCGGTTTCCAGGCTGCTGGCCGAATGGGGGTGAGTGACCACGTCAAATTCGCAGTGCGCCTCTTCCAGGCTGCGCTGCACGGTTCTTGCCATACGCATGATGCACCTCGGTGTCCGTCGCAAGCGTTGGCGGACGATGGTTAAAGCGCGTTGTTCTCACTACAAAGTCTAGGCCCCATGCCAGAACCCGGGAATAAATCTGCCCACTGGATGCCGCCAGAACGTGATCAAAAATCAGTCGATCCAGCCTCAACTAGACTATAAGCAGGGCTATAGAAAGGCTCGTTGACGGACGGCTCTCCCGGAGGGTCAAGTGAACAGTCGCTGGTGTGTCTTCGCGCTGCTGCTGGGTTTGAGCGGGCCGGTGTCGGCAGCCGACGCGGTGATTATTTTCGACCCCAATGCCATCGGGGCATGGCTGATCATGCTGGGGATCGCCTTTTTGCTGGCCGAGGCGATGCTGCCCAGCTATGGCGTGATCGGACTGGGGGGCATCCTCACGTTCGTGGTCGGCTCAGTGATTCTGATGAACGCCGACCGGCCGGGCTTCAGCCCGCCAGCTCCGCTGCTGATCGGCCTGGCGCTGGTCAGCACCGTGCTGTTGATCGTGCTATTGATCCACGCGCTGAGAACCCGACCGAAACAGGCCGTCAGCGGTGATGCCGGGTTGCTGGGCAGCGTAACGCCCATCACCTCGATCCAGACCGACAACACCTGTCGCGGCTGGGTGCGCTTGCAGGGCGAACAGTGGCAAGTACACAGCAAGACCCCCCTGCAATCCGGTCAACCGGTGCGGGTGGTGGCACGCAAAGGTCTGATGCTGGAAGTGGCCGCGGCTGACGCGGCGCCGCAGGGAGAATGATCATGGGCCTGCAGTTGGGTTTTGCCGCGCTGTTGCTGCTGGTGATTGCACTGGCATCATCGACCTTTCGCATCCTGCGCGAATACGAGCGCGGCGTGGTGTTCCAGCTCGGGCGCTTCTGGCAGGTCAAAGGCCCGGGGCTGATCCTGTTGATTCCGGTGGTGCAGCAAATGGTGCGGGTCGATCTGCGCACCGTGGTGCTGGACGTGCCACCGCAAGACGTGATCACCCGTGACAACGTCTCGGTGAAGGTCAACGCGGTGCTGTACTTCCGCGTGCTCGACCCGCAAAAGGCGATCATCCAGGTCGAGAGCTTTCTCATGGCCACCAGCCAACTGGCGCAAACCACGCTGCGCGCCGTGCTGGGTAAACATGAGCTGGACGAACTACTGGCCGAGCGCGAACGGCTGAACATCGACATTCAACAGGTACTGGACGCACAAACCGACGCTTGGGGCATCAAAGTGGCGAACGTCGAGATCAAGCATGTCGACCTCAATGAATCGATGATCCGCGCCATCGCCCGCCAGGCCGAAGCCGAACGGGAACGGCGAGCCAAGGTGATCCACGCCGAAGGTGAATTGCAGGCCTCGGAAAAACTGATGCAGGCCGCCGAAATGCTCGGCCGCCAGCCCGGCGCCATGCAATTGCGCTACATGCAGACCCTGAGTTCGATTGCCGGGGACAAGAGCTCGACCATTGTCTTTCCGCTACCGATCGAATTGCTCAAGGGCATGGCGGATTTGTCGCAAAAAAAATAACCCGTGGCCCCTCACTTGGACAGCATTGCCGCTCATTGCGGGACGATTGCACACAGGTCTGCTCAAGGTACGAGACCTGCCCTCGATGGGGCGAGCAGCCCCATTGTCGACTAGCGTTCGTGCAACGCCTCCGCCCGGGCCTTGATGATCGGCTTGAGCAGGTAGCTGAGGATGGTTTTCTTGCCGGTGATGATGTCCACCGAGGCCACCATGCCGGGGATGATCAGCAGGGGCTTTTCATCGGTACCCAGGTGGCTGCGGTCGGTGCGCAGGGTGATCATGTAGTAGGTGGTTTTCTTGTCTTCGTCGGTGATGGTGTCGGCGCCAATCTGTTCCAGTTTGGCCTTCAGGCCGCCATAGACGGTGTAGTCATAGGCGGTGAACTTGACGATGGCTTCCTGGCCCGGGTGCAGGAAGGCGATGTCTTGCGGACGGATCTTCGCCTCCACCAACAGGGTATCGTCCAGCGGGACGATCTCGACCATGTCGCTGCCCGGCTGGATCACGCCACCGATGGTATTGACCAGCAGCTGCTTGACGATACCCCGCACCGGCGAGGTCACCAGGGTACGGCTGACGCGGTCTTCCAGCGCCTTTCCGGTCGCCTGGGCCTTGTTCAGGTCGGTGCGCGCTTCGTTGAGCTGGGTCAACGCTTCACTGCGGAACTTGCCGCGCGTCTCGTCGATCTTGCGTTGCACTTCCTTGATCGCCGACTCGGCACGGGGGATGGCCAGAGTCGTGGCGTCCAATTGGCCACGGGTTTCGACTTCCGCACGCTTGAGTCGCAGCACCTCCACGGGAGACACCGCGCCCTGAGCCACCAGGGGCTCGGACATGTTGATTTCCTGGCGCTGCAAGCCCAAGGCCTGGCGGTACTGCGCCTGCTTGGAGGTGAACTCGCGCAGTTCTTGCTGACGCTGGATCAGTTGTTCCTGCAACCCGCCAATTTCGTCATGCAATTGCTGGCGACGGCTGATGTACAAGGACTCTTCGCTGGCCGCCTGCACAGGCACGGCTTTCATCACGTCATCCGGGAACGCCAACGGGCGGTTATCGACTTCCGCGCTCAAACGCTCCACGCGCAGCAGCATGGACAGGCGGTCGGCTTCGGTTTCGCCGACATTGGATACAAATCGCGTGTCGTCCAGGCGAATCAGTGGCGCGCCGGCCTCGACGATCTGTCCTTCACGCACGAAGAGTTCGGCGACGATGCCCCCTTCAAGGTTCTGGATTTTTTGCAGCTTGGACGATGGGATCGCCTTGCCGTCGCCCTTGGTGACCTCATCGATCACCGCAAAGTTGGCCCACAGCAGCAGGAACAGGAAAAAACCGATAATGGCCCATATGGTCAGTCGCACCACCCGTGGCGCGTCTTCGATCAACGCTTTGTTGACCTCGGGCAGGGGCTGGCCGTGCAGCGAATCGGTACCTTTGAAGTAACGACGGATCGAGTCTTTCACCCCGGACTTAAGCAACACTGATCTGCCCCTTCTTCAACGCTTCCATCACCACGGCTTTTGGCCCATCGGCCAGAATTTGCCCTCTGTCGATCACCAACAACCGATCGACCAGCGACAGCAACGATGCCCGGTGCGTGACCAGCACCACGGTTTTGTTCTCGACCACGGCTTGCAGGCGTTGCTTCAAGCGCTCTTCACCGGTGTTGTCCATGGCGCTGGTTGGCTCATCGAGCAGCAGGATGGGTGGGTTGAGCAGCAGTGCACGGGCCAGGGCGACGTTCTGCCGCTGACCGCCCGAGAGGTTTTGCCCGCGCTCGCCGACTTGCAGCTCGTAACCCTGGGGGTGCAAACGGGCGAATTCGTGCACGCCCGCCAGTTCAGCCGCCTGCAGCACGAGCTCGTCTTCCATGTAGCGCGCACCGGACACCAGGTTGTCGCGCAATGTACCGGCGAGCAATTGAATATCCTGCGGCACATAACCGATGTTGTGGCGCAACTCGCTGACATCGATCTGGCGGATGTCGACACCATCTACCAGCAACGCACCGTCATCAGGCTGATAGAGCCCGACCAGCAGCTTGGCCAACGAGCTCTTGCCCGAGCCACTGCGGCCGATGATGCCGATCTTCTCGCCCGGCTTGATCACCAGGTTGATGTTCTTGAGTGCCGGGTTCTGTTGGCCCGGGTAGGTGAAGTTCAACTGCCGGCACTCGATAGCACCTTGCAGCACCCGGCGACTGAGCGGGCGCTCTTCGAAATTGCGCTCTTGCGGCAGCTCCATCATCTGGTCGACCGATGTCATGGTGACCCGCGCCTGCTGGTAGCGGGTCAGCAGACCGGACAGCGACGCCAGCGGGCTCAGTGCCCGGCCGCTGAGCATGTAGCACGCGATCAGGCCACCCATGCTGAGGTTGCCGGCAATGATCTGGTACACGCCGAAGACGATCATGATTACCCCGGCCAGTTGCTGGATCAGCAGGGTAATGTTCATCGACAGGCCAGAGAGCATTTTGACCCGCAACTCGAGCCGGCTGAGGGTGCCGATAGTCTGTTCCCACTGGTATTGCCGCTCGCTCTCGGCGTTGTTGACCTTGACCGCATCCAGCCCGGCAAGGGTTTCGATCAGGCTCGACTGGCGCTCGGCCCCCAGTGCCATGGTGCGCTCCATGGTCGCCACCAAGGGTTTTTGCAGGTAATAGCCGATCAGCAAGGCAAGCGGGAACGCCAGCATCGGGATCCACACCAAATGCCCGCCCAGCAAGGCGATCACCAGGAAAATCAGCAAGGTGAACGGCAAGTCGATCAGGCTGGTGAGTGTCAGCGACGCGAGGAAATCGCGCAGGCTCTGAAACTCATGGATGTTCTGGGCAAAGCTGCCGACCCGCGCGGGACGGTACTTCATGGCCATGCCGACAATCCGCTCGAACAGCGTGGCGGAGATGATCAGGTCGGTCTTTTTACCGGCCAGGTCCAGGCACAGGCTGCGCAGGCTCTTGAGGATCAGGTCGAACAGATAGGCGCCGGTGATGCCGATGGCCAGCACCCACAAGGTAGCTTCAGCCTGGTTGGGTACGACGCGGTCGTAGACGTTCATCACGAACAGCGGCGCGGCCATGGCGATGATGTTGATCAGGAAACTGGCAGCGATGGCGTCGGCGTACAGCCAGCGCGAGCGCTTGAGGGTGTCACGGAACCAGGAACGTGCACGCGGGATCAGCGTGCCGTGGTTCACGTCGAATTTATGTTGAGGCTGGGCGAAGAAGGCTTGCCCGATGTAGTCGTCTTCCAGCAGCTCACGGCTGACCTGGACTTCACCGCCATCGCTTTCGCTGAGCAGCAGGCGCGCCTGGTCACCTTGCCACCCCAACAGCACGGCACTGCGGTCGTCCTTGAGCAGTAACAGCGCTGGCAGGGCAATCGTCGGGATCTTGTCCAGCTTGCGTTGCAGCACCCGTCCCTGCAGACCGGCGCGAGCCGCCGCCCGTGGCAGCAACTCGACGCTCAGGCGCTGCTTGGGCAATGGCAGACCGGTGGTCAGCATGGCCGCGCTGGCAGGTTTCTGGTGCAACATGCAGAGCGCCAGTAATCCGTCTAACAACGGATCGTCGTGCACCGCGCGTGGATCATGATTGAGATGAACTCGACTGGCTTCTGATTCCACGCTCGATACTCTTGGCTATCAATTGAACATTAAATAAAGCTCAATTCATGCCAGGTAGCTGGACCTGGGGCTTCACGTCGTTCTGCACGACGGACGCCATCGGTGCGACCACTCCCTGGCTCTTGAGCAACTCGCCCATGGTCGCCTTGATTCGATACTGAGTAAATAACTGAATGTTTTTGATTTCGGCCAAACGGCGCGAAGCGTTGAACAATTCGTTCTCACTGTCGAGCAAGTCGAGCAAGGTCCGCTCGCCGAGGCTGAACTGTTGCTGGTAGGCCGAACGCACACTAGTGCTGTAGTCCACGTATTTCTGGGCGATTGGCACTTGGGCGTTGGCGTTGTTCTGGGCGTTCCAGGCCAGGCCCAGTTCTTCGTTCAGCACCCGCAAGGCATTGTTGCGGATATCCAGTGCCTGGTTGGACTGGTAAGCCTTGGACTCCAGGTCCGCCTTGTTGCTGCCGCCGGCATACAGGTTGAAACGCATGCGCAGCATCGCCTGCCACTCGTTGCTGTGGCCATTCATGCCGTCAATGTCGTTGTCGGCGGAGCGCCCCAGTTCCGCATCGAAACGTGGGTAGAAGGTCGATTTGGCCGTGTCGTACTGCTTCTCGGCCGCCACGATGTCCGACTCGGCAGAGCGCAGGATCGGGCTGTTTTCCAGCATCTGCTGGCGGGCTTCATTCAAGTCGGCTGGCAGCATCGCCATAAACGGCGCGGGACGCTCTAGCTGGTCCGGCATCTGACCCACGGCGCTCAGGTAGTTGACCTGGGCATCGGCCAGGTTGGTCTGTTCGGTGATCAGGTTGTTGCGCGCCTGGGCCAGACGGGCTTCTGCCTGGTCGCGGTCGGCGGTACGGCCTACGCCGCGCTCGGTGCGCAGTCGGATCTGATCGAAGATGCGCTCGTGGTTACGCAGATTGTCCTCGGCCAGTTGCACGAACTCACGGCGGGTCAACACGTCGAGGTACACCTGGGCCACGGTCAGCGCGGTGCGCTCGGAGGTCCCCAGCAGCGAGTAGGCGCGGGAGTTGACGGTGGCTTGTTGACGCCCGACTTCGCTGGACGTCGCAAAACCGTCAAAAACCATTTGTTGCAGGCGCAGACTCGACTCACCACGGTTCAACGTTTCCCAGTCATTGCTACCGGAGCCGGCACGCGTGGTGGTGTTGTCAGTCCCTTCACGACCATAACCACCGAGCAGATCGACCTTGGGCAGATACCCACCCTGAGCCGCCTTGAGTTGGTAGTCGGCCGCCAGGCGGTTATTCACCCCAGCCTGGATTTCCGGGTGGACATCCAGTGCCTGTTGCATGGCTTGGGGCAGGGTTTGGGCTTGTGCAAAACTGGCGGCGAGGGCGAAGGGTAGAGCCTTGAACAGGTGCGAACGCATAAAAGAATTTCCCAGGACTTCTTGTCTCAGATCACAGCAGGTCGGGTGCTGTAACGGAAAATGGCAACCGGAATGTCCGTATGTCGGAAAGTTCAAAATCGGAACTGGATCACACGCTGGAGTACAGGTCGCCGCATAAATATCAATGTGACATTACTGGGACGATTGTTTAGGATGGCACCCAGAAGGTCAATAGTTTGGCATAAAGTTAATCGCGAAAAAACATAGCCAAATTATTGACGATTAAGCGCGTCATTTGTACGTCTATTATTTTCAAAGTACGTCCAGACTGAAGTGGCATAAGCCCTTCAGGCCTATGGAAGCCTACTGAACGGAACACCGGAGAGTCCTTAATGAGCAGTGTTGTTGCCATCGTCAAAAGCATTGTCGGTCAAGTTTTTGCAGTGTCCCCAGAGGGCATCAGACGTGTATTGATCGAGGGCGATCGACTGTTCGTGGGCGATCAACTGGATACCGGCCTGGCCGGTGCGGTGACCCTGGAGTTGGCTGACGGCCGCCTGCTGGACCTGGGCCGTGACACCCAATGGAGCGGCAGCGCACCGGATTCCAGCACTGACCTGGCGCAAGCCACCGCGCAGGCCGCGCCGTCGGTGGAAGAACTGCAACAAGCAATCGTCGCGGGTGCCGACCCGACCACCGAACTCGAAGCCACCGCCGCCGGTCCGTCCGCTGCAGGCTCAGGTGGTGCGGCCGGTGGTGGCCACAGCTTCGTGATGCTCGACGAGACCGCAGGCCGGGTTGACCCGACCATTGGCTTCCCGACCGCGGGCATCGGCTCTGATGCCGCCGTTGTCGAGAACACCACCGGTGCCGAGAACAACAGCGCCAACAACGTCCTGCGCGGCTCGACCCTGACGCTGAGCGCCACGCCGACCATCACCGAAGCCGGCGGCGTACTGGTCTACACCGCGAACGTGACCCAGGCGCCACTGAGCGACCTGACCATCACCCTGTCCAATGGCTCGATCATTGTCATTCCTGCCGGGCAGGTGAGCGGCAGCGTCAACGTGCCACTGGCACCGAACGACAGCGTCTACACCGACCCGTCGCAGATTACCGTGACCGTCACCGGCACCACGGGCGGTGGTGGCCTGGTGCTGACCGTCGACCCGACGCCTGCCGTCACCCAGGTCACCGACACCATTGATACCACCACAGTCACCCTGACCGCGTCGCCGACCATCACGGAAGGCGGCCAGATTACCTATACCGCGACCCTGACCAACCCGGCGCAAACCCCGGTCACCGTGACCCTGAGCAACGGCTCGACCATCACTATCGAAGCCGGTAAAACCACGGGCACCGTGAACGTCGACACCCCGATCAATGACGTCTACAACAACGGCAGCACGGTCACGACCACCATCACCGACGCTACCGGTGGCAACTTCGAAAACCTGGTGCCAAACACCACGCCTGCCGTCACCACCATCACCGACTCGGTGGACAACACCGGCCTGACCCTGACCGCCACCGACAGCATCACCGAAGGCGGACAGATCACCTATACCGCGACCCTGACCAACCCGGCCGGCACGCCGATGACCGTGACCTTGAGCAATGGCTCGGTCATTACCATCGAAGCGGGCAAGACCACGGGTTCCGTGGTGGTTGATACCCCGGCCAACGATGTCTATGTGAATGGCAGCACCGTCAGCACCACCATCGCGGGCACGACGGGCGGCAACTTCGAAAACCTGGTGCCAAACACCACGCCTGCGGTTACCACCATCACCGACTCGGTGGACAACACCGGCCTGACCCTGACCGCCACCGACAGCATCACCGAAGGCGGCCAGATCACCTACACCGCGACCCTGACCAACCCGGCCGGCACGCCGATGACCGTGACCTTGAGCAATGGCTCGGTCATTACCATCGAAGCGGGCAAGACCACGGGTTCCGTGGTAGTCGACACCCCGGCCAACGATGTCTATGTGAATGGCAGCACCGTCAGCACCACCATCGCGGGCACGACGGGCGGCAACTTCGAAAACCTGGTGCCAAGCACCACGCCTGCGGTTACCACCATCACCGACTCGGTGGACAACACCGGCCTGACCCTGACCGCCACCGACAGCATCACCGAAGGTGGTCAGATCACCTACACCGCCACCCTGACCAACCCGGCCGGCACGCCGATGACCGTGACCTTGAGCAATGGCTCGGTCATTACCATCGAAGCGGGCAAGACCACAGGTTCCGTGGTGGTCGATACCCCAGCCAACGATGTCTATGTGAATGGCAGCACCGTCAGCACCACCATCGAAGGTACGACGGGTGGCAACTTCGAAAGCCTGGTGCCAAACACCACGCCTGCCGTTACCACCATCACCGACTCGGTGGACAACACCGGCCTGACCCTGACCGCCACCGACAGCATCACCGAAGGCGGCCAGATCACCTACACCGCCACCTTGACCAACCCGGCCGGCACGCCGATGACCGTGACCTTGAGCAACGGCTCGGTCATTACCATCGAAGCCGGTAAAACCACGGGCTCCGTGGTGGTCGACACCCCGGCCAACGATGTCTATGTGAATGGCAGCACCGTCAGCACCACCATCGCGGGTACGACGGGTGGCAACTTCGAAAACCTGGTGCCAGGCACCACGCCTGCGGTTACCAGCATCACCGATTCCGTCGACGCCGTCACCGTCACTATCGAAAGCGCTGGCAACGTGCTGGAAAATGCTGCGCCGACCTTCACTATCAAGGTCGATCAGAAGTTGGATCACGACTTGACCGTGACCCTGAGCAACGGTGAAACCGTGGTTATCGCGGCCGGAGCTACGGAAACCACCTACACCCTGCCCGTTCAGGGCGATGACGTGTACAAAGATGGCGAAACCCTCAAGCTGGGTATCGCCGATGCGGTAGTAGACGGTAAAACCTTTGAGAACCTGGTGATTGGCGACAAAGCCTCCGTGACCATCGGCGACACCATCAGCGAAGTCACCGCCACCCTGACCGTGGATAAAACCACCGTCACCGAAGGCGGTTCGGTTACCTACACCGTGACCCTGACCAACGCCGCCGGCCTGCCAATGAGCAACCACGGCGAGCTGACCTTCAAGCTCTCCGATGGCACCACCATCACCGTGCCAGCCAACAGCACCACTGGCAGCGCCACGGTCGTCACCACCAATGACATCTTCACTGGCGGCCAGCCTTCGCTGGTCAACAAGCTGGAATCCGTCAGCGGCGCCGAGCAGTTCGAGCAGCTGACCCTCGGCCAGGACGAATACACCACCACCGTCACCGACCAACCGCCCGGCGAAGGTGACCAGATCACCGTCACCATCGAAAGCAACGGCGACGTGCTGGAAAACGCCGCACCGAAGTTCACCGTCAAGGTCGACCAAGTCCTGAAACAGGACCTGACCGTGACCCTGAGCAACGGCGATACCGTCGTGATCAAGGCCGGTAGCACCGAGACCCCGTACGAGCTCAAGGCTCAGGGCGACGACGTCTACAAAGACGGCCAGATCGTCGAAGTAGGTGTTACTGACGCTGTAATTGACGGTAAGTCCTTCGAGAACCTGGTACTCGGCGACAAAGCCAGCGTGACCATCGGCGATACCGTGACTGAAGTAGTCGCTACGTTGACCGTGGATAAAACCACCGTCACCGAAGGTGGCCAGGTCAGCTACACCGTGACCCTGACCAACGCTGCCGGCTTGCCGATGGGCGCCCATGGTCCGCTGGAATTCACCCTGTCCGACGGCACCGTGGTCAAGATCCCGGCCAACGGTACT
>NZ_JBYTBK010000021.1:0-91870 GCF_058789115.1 Pseudomonas sp. FW300-N1A1
GTAATATCAGGTAAACGGCTTCGTTAACTGTCCACCATGTCTCCGAACATGTGTCCACCATGTCCCCGGTCCAAACAGCTCTTTGTGGCGAGGGCGCTTGGCCCCCATAAAGCGACTGTGGTCTTTCAGAATGAACTCGGCGATAGTTTTTGGGGCTGCTACGCAACCCAGCGGGAGCAAGCTCCCTCGCCACGGTAGTGAGCAGCCCTAGCCTTGATTAAACAACACTATGGCGTTAACGGGCCTTGGGCGTCGCCACCTTGTCACGCAGGTACACTGGCTGCGCATCGTCGGCCGGGATGGCTTCTCCACGTGCCCAAGCGAACTGCGCGAGGGTCAGCAGGTCCTGTGCGTGCGGCAGCATGCCAGCGGCCTGCCCGCTCAGGCTGACGGCAATCCGCTCGCCATAGCCCCAACCGGTGCCCGCGCCGAACCAGTCACCGGAAGCCTCTGCCGGCAACGCCGCCGCTTCCGGTGGCAGTACGGCTTCAGCCCCCACCAGGCGCATTTCACCGGCGGTTTCGCGGTAGCAGCCCCAGTAGACCTCATCCATTCGCGCATCAATGGCTGCTGCCACCTGGGTGGCGCCGTGCTCACGCAACGCACGCTGCGCCAGCACGGCCAGGTTGGAGACGGGCAATACAGGGCGATCCAGGGCGAACGCCAGGCCCTGCACCACGCCAATGGCAATCCGCACCCCGGTAAACGCCCCCGGCCCGCGCCCGAACGCTATCGCATCGACGGCCTGCAAGGTGGTACCGGCGTCCGCCAGCAGTTGCTGGATCATCGGCAGCAGCTTCTGCGCATGCAGGCGCGGGATCACCTCGTAATGGCTCGTCACTTTGCCGTCATGCAGCAAGGCAACGGAGCAAGCTTCAGTCGCGGTGTCCAGGGCCAGCAAGGTACTCATCGATGTATCCGTCAGGGAGGTGGTCAAAAGTGCGCCAGTATAAACAACAACGGCCCGCAAGCGGGCCGTTGAAGGTACAGCAAATCAGCTTTCTCAGCTCAGCGCTGCAAGCACTTTACCGGTGATGGCTTCAACCGAGCCAACGCCTGCAATGTGGCTGTAGACCGGCTTGCCGTTGGCAGCCGACAGCTTCTGGTAGAAATCCACCAGTGGCTTGGTCTGGGAATGGTAGACCGACAGGCGATGACGCACGGTTTCTTCAGTGTCGTCCTTGCGCTGCACCAGCTCTTCGCCAGTGATGTCGTCTTTGCCGGCGATTTTCGGCGGGTTGTAAACGGTGTGGTACACGCGGCCGCTGGCCTCATGAACGCGGCGACCGGCGATACGCTGCACGATTTCTTCGTCTTCGACGGCGATTTCAACCACGTGGTCCAGCTCCACACCCGCAGTCACCAAGGCTTCAGCCTGGGGAATGGTGCGTGGGAAACCGTCGAACAGAAAACCGTTGGCGCAATCGGGCTGGGCAATACGATCCTTGACCAGGGCGATGATCAGGTCGTCGGAGACCAGGCCGCCGGCATCCATGATGCTCTTGGCCTTGATACCCAGCTCGGTGCCGGCCTTGACCGCTGCACGCAGCATGTCGCCGGTGGAGATCTGTGGAATGGCGAATTTTTCGGTGATGAACTGAGCCTGAGTACCTTTACCGGCCCCGGGAGCTCCCAGCAGAATGACGCGCATCGATGTGCTCCTCAATTTCTTATTGATAAACGATCGGATTCGCCGCGTGGGGCCAATCTCAAAAAATAGGGTCGTGGGCCGCCCAAACGGCCAAAGGCTGATCAAGATACACAGCAGGCACGGACCACACAAGCCGTCGAAAGTCGGAGGAACCCGGGCCTGCCATGCCCTTGCGACGAGGTATTCCAAGTCGCAACCCCATAACAAAGTGTCGCCTGAGAAACGCCAGCCGCCGTTTCGCAGCCCTCGTTTTGAGCTGCGAAACGACCGCCAGGGTTATCCGCAAGGTCTTAGCCGGTATTGCGCAAACCGGCGGCAATCCCCGCCACAGACACCAGCAGCGCCTGTTCCACCGGGCTGCCCTGTGCCACGTCCTGCTGCCGGGAACGGGCCAGCAACTCGGCCTGCAATAGATGAAGCGGGTCCAGGTACGTGTTGCGCAAACGGATGAACTCCAGGGTGTCTGGGCTATGGGCCAGTAGCTGCGACTGACCGGTCAGCCCCAACACGACCGAGCAAGCCTGCGACAATAGGTCGCGTAAATGCGCACCCAAAGGCAGCAAATCAGGCTCCACCAAACGCTCATCGTAGGACCGGGCGATGTCCGCGTCAGCCTTGGCCAACACCATCTCCAGCATGTCGATCCGGGTGCGGAAGAACGGCCATTGCTCACGCATCTGCGCCAGTAACTCACCCTCGCCACGGGCCAGAGCCTTGCTCAGCGCCGTTTCCCAACCCAGCCAGGCCGGCAGCATCAAGCGGGTCTGGGTCCAGCCAAAAATCCACGGGATCGCCCGCAGGCTTTCGATCCCTCCAGCACGGCGCTTGGCCGGACGACTGCCCAGCGGCAAGCGCCCCAGTTCCTGCTCAGGGGTGGACTGGCGGAAGTACTCGACGAACTGCGGGTTGTCCCGGACCACGGCGCGGTAGGCACTGACACCGTCGGCCGCCAGCTCGTCCATCACGCCACGCCATGCCGGGGCAGGCGGCGGAGGCGGTAGCAAGGTCGCTTCGAGCACGGCCGCCAGGTAGAGGTTGAGGTTTTGCTCGGCGATGTCCGGCAGGCCGAATTTGAAACGAATCATTTCCCCCTGTTCGGTGGTGCGGAAACGCCCTGCGACCGAACCCGGTGGCTGCGACAGAATCGCCGCATGGGCCGGGCCACCTCCGCGCCCCACGGTGCCACCGCGACCATGGAACAACAGCAGTTCAACTTGTTGTTCACGGCAGATCTCCACCAGCCGTTCCTGTGCCCGGTACTGCGCCCATGCCGCCGCCGTGGTGCCGGCGTCCTTGGCCGAGTCGGAGTAACCGATCATCACCTCCTGCGGGCCCTGCAAGCGGGCGCGGTAGCCCGGCAGCAGCAACAACTGCTCGATCACCGGTCCGGCGTTGTCCAGGTCGGCAAGGGTCTCGAACAGCGGCACCACGCGCATCGGCCGCTGTACCCCGGCCTCTTTGAGCAACAGTTGCACCGCGAGCACGTCCGAGGCCGCGCCCGCCATGGAAATCACATACGAACCCAGTGACGCTGCCGGGGCTGCCGCGATCTCACGGCAGGTCGCCAGGACTTCCGCGGTGTCGGCCGAGGGTTTGAAGTGCGTGGGCAACAGGGGGCGACGATTGTTCAGCTCGGCCATCAGGAAGCTGATGCGCGCCTCCTCGTCCCAGGCTTCATAGCGGCCAAGCCCCAGATAGTCGGTGATTTCGGTCATCGCCGAGCTATGGCGCGATGAGTCCTGGCGCACGTCCAGACGCACCAGGAACAGGCCGAACGTCACCGCCCGACGCAAGCAGTCCAGCAGCGGGCCATCGGCAATCACGCCCATGCCGCATTCGTGCAGCGACTGGTAGCACAGCTCCAACGGATCGAGCAGGTCACGGTTGTTGCACAGCACATCAGCCCCTGCCGGGGTAGTCGCCACCAGCGAGGCCTGCGCCCACTGACGGGTTGCCCGCAGGCGCTCGCGCAGCTGCTTGAGCACCGCACGGTAAGGTTCGGCACTGCTCCCCGCCTTGTCCCGTAAGGCAGCGCTGGCCTGCTGCATCGACAGGTCGGACGCCAATTGATCGACATCGCGCAGGTACAGGTCCGCCGCCATCCAGCGCGCCAGCAACAGGACTTCACGGGTAACGGCAGCGGTCACGTTCGGGTTGCCGTCCCGGTCTCCGCCCATCCACGAAGCGAACCGGATCGGCGCGGCTTCCAGCGGCAAGCGCAGACCGGTGGCGGCCAGCAAGGCCTGGTCGGCCTTACGCAGGTAATGGGGGATCGCCTGCCACAGCGAATGCTCGATCACGGCAAAGCCCCACTTGGCTTCATCCACCGGCGTGGGTCGGGTACGACGAATCTCTTCGGTGTGCCAGGCCTCGGCGATCAGGCGCTGCAAGCGCTGCCGGATCTGCTCGCGCTCGGCGCTGGTCAAGTCGCGATGATCCTGTGCCGCCAATTGCGCGGCGATCGCGTCGTACTTCTGGATCAGGGTGCGGCGCGCCACTTCGGTCGGGTGCGCGGTCAGCACCAACTCGATGTCCAGGCGTCCCAGTTGCCTGGCCAGCGCCTCCGCGCCATGCCCCTCGGCTCGCAGCCGCGCCAGCAGTTCGGGCAATACCCGCGCCTCGAACGGTGCCGGCTGCGACTCCTCACGGCGGTGAATAAGCTGATACTGCTCGGCGATGTTCGCCAGATTGAGAAACTGATTGAACGCCCGCGCCACGGGCAGCAGGTCGTCTTCACTCAACTGATTGAGGCTGGCGCTCAGTTGCGCGTCCATCGCGCCGCGTCGATCGGCCTTGGCACCTTTGCGGATCTGCTCGATCTTGTCGAGAAACCCATCGCCGTATTGCTCACGGATGGTGTTGCCCAACAACTCTCCCAACAGGTGAACATCCTCGCGCAAGCGTGCATCGATATCGGTCATCAGCAGTTCTCCAACGAATGGCGGAAGGCTTTTGAGGCTCCGGCGTAGAACCCCAAGAGTGCCGTCCACAGCCGGTTCTTACAAGCAGGCGACAAATCGACGGTAAACCCTGTGGCTAGCGGCTAGTCTCATAAGTAAGCCACACCAGGGCTTGCCACCGGCCACGGCCGGACACTCATCACGCCCTGCCACGAGCAGGAAGCACATTGAGGTCATTATGAAAATCCGTGAACTGGCCCAGCATTGGGAAGAAACCGCCACAGGGCGCTTGACCGAGACTGGCTACACCCTTCACCTGGACGTCGAAACCGCTGCCCGCCTGGCGGCGCTCAGCGAAATGTACCCGAAACGACGCCCCGAGGAACTGCTGGGGGAACTGATCGGCGCGGCCCTGGAAGAGCTCGAAGCGAGCTTCCCGTATGTGAAGGGCCAGCACGTTGTCGCGACCGATGAAGAAGGGGATCCGCTGTACGAGGACGTCGGACCTACGCCACGTTTCCTCGCCCTGTCGCGGCAACATCTGCATCAATTGTCGGCGCCAAGCGACAAGCAGAAACACTGATGGACCGCTGTGGCGAGGGCGCTGGCGCCCCCGCCACAAGGCTTCGCATCGCCGCCGTTATGGCTCGAGCTTTTGCGGGGTTTCCTGGCCCATACAGCGCACGGCCTTTTTCTTGGCATTGATCAGCACACCGGTCAGACCCTTCTGCTCGGTGTCGAACAACACCAGCACGCCATCGATGCATTGCGCGACTTGCGCGGCCGGCTCCAGGGAGACTTTGTAGTCTTCGCCCGGCACGGTCTTGAGCATGGTGAACTCGTTGAGCAGCAGCGCGTCTTCCGGTTTGGCAAAGTGCAGGTAGCCGTACCACCACAGGGCGGCGACGGTGCCCAGGATGCTGCAGATACCGGTGATGATCAGCGGGATGGCGTTACGTTCTTCACTCATTGCGGGCTCTCTGGAGGTTCGATTGCTGAATTCGGGGGTGCCGGGTAATTGGGGATCTCACCCAGGCGGCGCAGACCGTTGAAATGCTGCGGATCATCAAGAAAGCGCAGCATGACGCTTCGCCAGACCGGGTCGGCGAACGTCTGCACGTGGCCGCCCCGGGTCAACTGCAGCACCCTGGGCGGGGGCGCAGCTTGATACAGTCGGATGCCGTTGGAAAGAGGCACGATCGGATCGTCGATGCTGTGGTAGATCAACTTCGGTACACCATTGATCCGCGGCATGGCGCTGAGCGCACTGTCACCGTCCGGCACCAGCCAGGACAACGGCACCTGAAACGGCCAGGTCAGCCACGAGGTGCTGAGCGCGAACCGCCCGACTTCGCGGTAACTGGCGGGCACGCCATCAAGCACCAGCGCCTTGAGTTGGCGCTGACGCTGCGGGTGTTCGGCCAGGTAGTGCACGGTCAGCGCGCCGCCGAGGCTCTGGCCGAGGACGATCAGCGGCTTGCCTTTGACCTCCGGCGCCTTGTCCAGCCAGGTGAACGCCGCGTCGATGTCCTGATAGATCGCCGGCAGGCTCGGTTCACCCTCAGACAAACCGTAACCGCGATAGTCCACCAGCAACACCTGGTAACCCTCTTTTGGCAGCCAATAGCTACCGCCGAGGTGCATCGGCAGATTGCCGCCGTTGCCGTGCAGGTGCAGCACCGTGCCTTTGACCTCGACGCCCTGCTTGGCCGGCAACCACCAGGCGTGCAGGCGGAGGCCGTCGGCAGTGGTCAGGGTGACATCGCGGAATTCGAGCCCGGCCTTTTCCGGTGTGAACAACTGGCCCGGCTCCGGGTAGAACAGCAGCGAGCTGCAACCGCTCAAGGTCAGTAGCAGACACACGATGCCGAGGATTCTCATCCGTTTGAAACCTCGCGAAAGTAGATGTGGTGATCGTTCCCACGCTCTGCGTGGGCATGCATACCGTGACGCTCTGCGTCACAGGGGACGCGGAGCGTCCATGGCGGCATTCCCACGCAGAGCGTGGGAACGATCAGCCACGGCGTCCTTACCAGTCACAAAATATTGGAGTAATCCGCTTCGATCCGGTCCAGGCTCAGGTGATTCAGGAAGTTGGAGAAGCACATCCAGGCCGACAGCGCGTTCATGTCACGGAACTGCTCCGGTAAGTACTTGGGCGGTTCCACCAGGCCTTCATCCACCAGCTGACGCAAGGTGCGCATGTCTTCCAGGGTGGTCTTGCCGCAAAACAGCAACGGGATCTGCTCGAGCTTGCCTTTACGCACGGCCAACTGAATGTAGTTGTAAACCATGATAAAGCCCTTGAGGTAGGACAAGTCTTTGGTAAACGGCAAGCCATTGGGCACCGAACCGCGGAACACCCGGCTCGCATTGCCATAACTTTCAGCCATCTCGAAACCTTGCTCGCGGAAAAAATCGAAGATCTGCAGGAAGTCCGCGCCCTCCTCGACCATGTGAATGGCCCGGGTACGGTTGGTCAGTTTGCGCAAGCGACTCGGGTAGGAAGCGAACGTGATGATTTCCATCAGGATCGCCAGGCCTTCCTGGGTCACGGTCGAGGACGGCGGCCCCTTGGACAGGAAGGTGCAGATCGGCTGGTTCAGCCCGTTGAGCGTCGTGCCGACGTGCACCAGGCCTTCATGGACCTCCAGGGCGCGCACGTCACGGTCGTTGAACATAGCATCGGCGCGGATCTTGATGTAGTCGGCCCCCGCCGCTGCATCGGCGACGATACCGTCGGACTCAAACACCCGGATGGTTTCCTCGGTTTCACCGAACACCTTGTTCAAGCGGGTTTGCAGCAGGTGCACCGCCTCTTTGGCGGTGAGGATCTTCGGTTCGTCCTTCAGGTCGCCCCGGCCATCGATGTTGTTCAAGTAATCGGACATCATCAGGCCAAGGTCAGCCAGGGTCGGGTCACCGGCGTGGAACGCATCGGAGGCGGCGCCATAGAGCTCCTGCGAGATCAGCCCGAAGTCTTCGGTGCCTCGGGCCTCGAGCATCCGCACCACCATGCGGTACTCCTTGCACATGCGCCGCATGATCTGCCCGACCGGGTTGAACTGCCCCAACTGGCGGGTGATATCACGCTCGATGTTCTGGAACTCCAGCTTGACCTTGCTCGAGTCGAAGGACAGCGGCCGATTGAGGTAATAGTCACGGTCCACCGCCGGCATTTCCTTGCCTTTGGCCTTGAGAAAGCCTTTGCGGATGTTGTCGTCCCACTTCACCGCATCGAGGACGCGGATCGGCGTCTGCGCCAGCACTATGCGATCAGACAGGGTACGTATCGTCTGCTGGTAATCGTCCACCGGTTGCTCCCTTTGAAAACCGTAGCGTGCTGCGTTTATTGGGTTTTGACCCGCCGCTGGTAACGTGCGGCTTCGACAAATACATCGGAATTGGCCGGATCATCCAGGTAGGCGAACACTTGATCCATGGGGCTGTTGACCAGCACCCCCTCGCCGTCGTCGGTCTTGAAGGCTTCGCCTCCCAGATGCTTTTGCCCGACCGCCTGGTTGATCAGGTCGAGATCGAGGTTATAGATCACCAGCTCGTCCTGGTCAGTGAGTTCGAAGCCGGCGATGGTGAAGTGACCGCCGTACTGGGCCGGCACCTTGGCCGAGACGTACCAGCGGTTGCCATGGCGCGAGACCGTGAACGGATAAGCCTCACGCTCCTTGGGGTTGGCCTTGAAGTAGCTGACGGCCTGGTAGCGCCCCGGGCCGAGGCGCGTCAGCTCCAGGTTCTGTGCTTCGCCCCAGGCGTTCTTGCTGGTCCATTTGCCGAGCAACGCTGCAGGCGCGGCCTCACTGGCGGGCAACGGCTCCTTGAACGACACCAGGCAGCCGCTGAGCAGCAGGAACGACAGAGCGATCACGACTCGCCAGCACTTCATTCAATACTCCCTATGAATACACACCCGCCAATGTGGCAACGGTCCTGATTACACCGAAGCCAGCACCAAATGCATGTACCGCGTGAGGATACCGAGCATTTCGGCTTCCGCCTGCGGCTCTGCCTCGTTGAGCAGGCCTTGATATTCCATCCGTCCGATAATCGCCGTCAACACTTTGGCATCCTGCTGTGGCTCACGCGAACCCAACACCTGGAAAAGCTGGCAGGTGCCTTGCAGGAGAATTTGTTGATGGGAGCGCACCAACAACGCCAGGCGTGGATTGAGCAGCGCTTCCTGGCGGAACGCCTGCTCGGCCATCAAGTGTTCGCGACGGGTGACCAGTTGCCGCTGAACATAGTCCGCCATCAGCCGCGCAATATTGTCGGCCAGTCGCGAGCGGGACTCAGGGCTGCCATCGCCACTGACCACCATTTCCCGCAGCAAGCCTTCGTTGTTCACCCACAGCTTGGCCATGTAGGCCGCACTGCGTTCCACGTATTGGGCGAAGGTATCGGTGAGCAGGTCATCGATATCCTTGAAATAGTAAGTGGTGGCCGACAGGGGCACGCACGCCTCGGCGGCCACGGCACGGTGACGCACGGCACGCACGCCATCACGCACGACAATACGCATCGCCGCGTCGAGAATGTCCTGTCGACGCTGTTCACTGCCCTGTCGGCTGGCCTTGCGGCCCTGGTACTGAACACTTTCAGCGACCGCAGTGGCGATGCCCGCTGCACCTTCTTGAGCAATTGCACGGTTCACGACAGGTATTCCTCTCTAATCTGCAAAAGTAACCAATTGATACATTTGTACCAGACAGGCAATAAAAAGCCGCCTGTTTTAGGCGGCTTTTTTACTGAAACGTTTACGCTTGCGGGCGCATGTGCGGGAACAGGATCACGTCGCGGATCGATGGCGAGTTGGTCAGCAACATCACCAGGCGATCGATGCCGATCCCTTCACCGGCCGTTGGCGGCATGCCGTACTCCAGCGCACGCACGAAATCGGCGTCGTAGTGCATGGCTTCGTCGTCGCCGGCGTCCTTGTCGGCCACCTGCGCCATGAAGCGCTCGGCCTGGTCTTCCGCATCGTTCAACTCGGAGTAGGCGTTGGCGATTTCACGGCCACCGATGAACAGCTCGAAACGGTCGGTGACGTTCGGGTTATCGTCGTTACGACGGGCCAGCGGCGACACTTCGAACGGGTACTGGGTGATGAAGTGCGGCTGCTCCAGCTTGTGCTCGACCAGCTCTTCGAAAATCATCACCTGCAGCTTGCCCAGGCCTTCGAAACCCAGCACCTTGGCGCCGGCTTTCTTGGCGATGGCGCGAGCCTTGTCGATGTCGTTCAGGTCGTCAGCGGTCAGCTCGGGGTTGTACTTGAGGATCGAGTCGAACACCGACAGACGCACGAACGGCTCGCCGAAGTGGAACACCTTGTCGCCGTACGGCACGTCGGTGCTGCCCAGAACCAGCTGCGCCAGTTCACGGAACAGTTCTTCGGTCAGGTCCATGTTGTCTTCGTAGTCGGCGTAAGCCTGGTAGAACTCCAACATGGTGAATTCAGGGTTGTGACGAGTCGAAACGCCTTCGTTACGGAAGTTGCGGTTGATCTCGAACACCTTTTCAAAACCACCGACCACCAGGCGCTTGAGGTACAGCTCCGGCGCGATACGCAGGAACATTTCCATGTCCAGGGCATTGTGGTGGGTCTCGAACGGCTTGGCCGCCGCGCCGCCCGGGATGGTTTGCAGCATCGGCGTTTCCACTTCCAGGAAGTCACGCTGCATCAGGAAGCTGCGGATGTGGGCAATCACTTGCGAACGCACGCGGAAGGTCTGGCGCACTTCATCGTTGACGATCAGGTCAACGTAACGCTGGCGGTAGCGTTGCTCGGTATCGGTCAGGCCGTGGTGCTTGTCCGGCAGCGGGCGCAGCGACTTGGTCAGCAGCCGCACGTGGGTCATTTCAACGTACAGGTCGCCCTTGCCGGAACGGGCCAGGGTGCCTTCGGCGGCAATGATGTCGCCCATGTCCCAGGTTTTCACCGAGGCCAGGGTGTCTTCGGACAGGGTCTTGCGGTTGACGTAAACCTGGATCCGTCCGGTCATGTCCTGGATCACCATGAACGAGCCACGGTTGAGCATGATGCGACCGGCAACTTTGACCGGAATTGCAGCCTCTGCCAGCTCTTCCTTGGTCTTGTCCGCGTATTGCTTCTGCAGGGCATCGCAGTAGTTTTCGCGGCGGAAGTCGTTCGGGAAGGCATTGCCCTTGGCGCGCTCGGCAGCAAGCTTTTCCTTGCGCAGGGCGATCAGGGAGTTTTCTTCCTGTTGCAGGGCTTGCGGGTCGAGTTCTAGGTCGCTCATGTCTTTAAAAATTCCATCACAGGTTCGTTGCCCCCGTCGATGACGGGGGACTTGAGGTCTTGACTGGCGGTTTACAGGCCCTGTTTCAGGCTGGCCACCAGGTATTCGTCAATGTCGCCGTCGAGCACCTTGTCGCAGTCGCTGCGTTCGATGTTAGTGCGCAAATCCTTGATTCGCGACGCATCGAGTACATAGGAGCGGATCTGGTGACCCCAGCCGATGTCCGACTTGGTGTCTTCCAGCGCTTGCGAGGCGGCGTTGCGTTTCTGCACTTCCTGCTCGTACAAGCGCGCCCGCAACATTTTCATCGCGGTGTCTTTGTTCGCATGCTGGGAGCGTTCGTTCTGGCAGCAGACCACGGTGTTGCTCGGTACGTGGGTGATACGTACGGCCGAGTCGGTGGTGTTTACGTGCTGACCACCGGCACCCGAGGAGCGGTAGGTATCGATGCGCAGGTCCGACGGGTTGATGTCGATTTCGATGTTGTCATCGATTTCAGGCGACACGAACACGGCCGAGAACGAGGTGTGGCGGCGGTTGCCGGAGTCGAACGGGCTCTTGCGCACCAGGCGGTGTACACCGATTTCGGTCCGTAGCCAGCCAAAGGCGTATTCGCCCTTGATGTGCACGGTAGCGCCCTTGATCCCGGCGACTTCACCGGCCGACAGTTCCATGATGGTCGCGTCGAAACCGCGTTTGTCGGCCCAGCGCAGGTACATGCGCAGCAGGATGTTGGCCCAGTCCTGGGCCTCGGTACCGCCGGAGCCGGCCTGGATGTCCAGGTAAGCGTTGTTGGCATCCATCTCGCCGCTGAACATGCGACGGAATTCGAGTTTTTCCAGGGACTCGCGCAGGCGCTCGACTTCGGCAGCGACGTCATCGACGGCGGCCTGGTCTTCTTCTTCGGCGGACATCAGCAGCAGGTCTTTGGCATCGGCCAGACCGCTGTGCATTTCGTCGAGGGTTTCGACGATCTGAGCTAGCAGCGACCGCTCGCGGCCCAGTTCCTGAGCGTACGACGGGTTGTTCCAGACATTCGGATCTTCAAGCTCGCGATTGACTTCAGTCAGACGCTCATGCTTTTGATCGTAGTCAAAGATACCCCCGAATAGTTTCGGAGCGCTCGGACAGGTCCTTGATACTGTTAAGGATCGGGTTGATTTCCATGGCGGGCAGCACTCGTTGGCGAACTTTTGAAAGCCGACGAGTATAACGTAATCAGGCCGTCACGGCAGCCCGCCTGGCGGCTTTAGCTACGAATGAACAGCCTGGTTCATTCAATCCCCACCTGATTGCGCCCATTGTTTTTTGCCTGGTACAACCCCTTGTCCGCCGCCGAGATCAATTGCCGGCTGTCACTGCTCGGTTGCGGGGTAATGGTCGAGAGCCCGATGCTGATGGTCAGGCAGCCTCCCTCGGCCGGCGCAATGTGCGGAATTTTCAGGGCCGCCACGGTCTGGCGCAGCTTTTCCGCCACCAGCCGGGCACCGCCCGGCGACGTATTGGGCAGCACCAGTGCAAACTCTTCGCCACCATAACGGGCCGGCAGATCCGATGGTCGGCTGCTGGCCTCGCGAATCGCCGCAGCCACCTTGCGCAGGGCTTCGTCGCCTTCCAGGTGGCCGAAGTTGTCGTTGTAGGACTTGAAATAGTCGACATCGATCATCAACAGCGACAGCTGACTCTGGTCACGCATGGCCCGGCGCCATTCCAGCTCCAGGTATTCGTCGAAATGCCGGCGATTGGACAGGCCGGTCAGGCCGTCGGAGTGCATCAACCGTTGCAGCACCAGATTGGTGTCGAGCAACTGCTGCTGGCTGACGCGCAACGCCCGGTAGGCGGCATCGCGCTGGATCAGCGTGGTGTAGGAGCGTGAGTGGTAACGAATGCGCGCCACCAGCTCGATGTTGTCCGGCAGTTTCACCAGGTAATCGTTGGCGCCGGCAGCAAAGGCCGCGCTCTTGATCAGGGGATCTTCCTTGGTCGACAGCACGATGATCGGAATGTCCTTGGTCGCCGGGTGATTGCGATACTCACGCACCAGCGACAAGCCATCCAGGCCCGGCATGACCAGATCCTGCAGGATCACGGTCGGCTTGATCCGGATGGCCTGGGCGATGGCCTGGTGCGGATCGGCACAGAAATGGAAGTCGATGTTTTCTTCGCTCGCCAATCCACGACGCACGGCCTCACCGATCATGGCCTGGTCGTCGACCAGCAGCACCATGGCGGCATTTTCATCGGTTTTAAAATCGTCGAGCTGTAAATCATCCATGGGTATTCACCTGAATTACTACCTGGCCTGTTCCGTTGCTGATGTCGTTCATTTTGCAAAGATCTCCAGCAATCGTGGCGCTATTTTCTCCAGCGGGCGGATTTCCACAGCGGCATCGATGGCGGCGGCGGCTTTCGGCATGCCGTACACCGCACTGCTGTGCTGGTCCTGAGCGATGGTCAGGTAACCCTGCTGGCGCATCAATTTGAGTCCCTGGGCCCCATCACGGCCCATGCCGGTAAGCAGCACACCCACTGCCTCCCCATTCCAGTAACTGGCCACGCTTTCGAAAAATACGTCGATTGACGGTCGATAGATCTCGTTGACCGGCTCGGCGGTGTAGGCCAGCGTGCCATTTTTCAACAAACGAATATGGTGATTGGTGCCCGCCAACAAAACCGTACCGTTTTGCGGTGGTTCGCCCTCCTCGGCCAGGCGGACGTTCAAGCCGCTGGAACTGCTGAGCCACTCGGCCATGCCGGCGGCGAACACCTGGTCGACATGCTGCACCAGCACAATGGCGGCCGGAAAATCAGGGGGCAGGCCCTTGAGCAAGACTTCCAGCGCCGCGGGCCCTCCGGCAGACGAACCGATGGCCACCAGGCGCTGACATTGCCCCGGGCTGCGCTGCGGCACCGGGTTTGAGCGCACGCGATTACCGCGGTCGCCGATCAACCAGCCAATATTCAGAATCTTGCGCAGCAACGGTGCAGCGGCTTCCTTCGGATCGCCGGCCCCGAGTGCCGGCGTATCCACCACATCCAGTGCGCCGTGGCCCATGGCCTCGAACACCCTGTGGACATTCTGCTGCCGATCGACCGTGACAATGACGATCGCACAAGGGGTCTCGGCCATGATCCGGCGGGTGGCCTCGACCCCGTCCATGACCGGCATGATCAAGTCCATCAGGATCAGGTCCGGGGTCAACTCGGCGCAGCGCTGCACCGCTTCCAGGCCATTACCGGCCACCCACACCACCTGATGCGCCGGCTCGAACGCCAGGGCTCGACGCAGGGCCTCCACGGCCATTGGCATATCATTGACGATTGCGATTTTCATGCCCGCGCTCCTCCTATGAGCTCAACCACCGCGTCGAGCAGGGCATCGTCGTGGAAACTGGCCTTGGCTAGATAATAGTCGGCCCCCGCTTCCAGTCCACGACGCCGATCCTCTTCGCGATCCTTGTAGGACACCACCATGACCGGCAGCGATTGCAACCGGTTGTCGCGACGCAGCAGCGAGACCAGTTCGATCCCGTCCATGCGCGGCATATCAATATCGGTAATCAGCAGGTCGAAGTCATCGGAGCGCAGGGCATTCCAGCCGTCCATGCCATCCACGGCAACCGCCACGTCATACCCCCGATTAAGCAGGAGCTTGCGTTGCAGTTCACGCACCGTCAGCGAATCGTCGACCACCAGGATCCGTTTGCGTGCCACTTGCGCCGCCTGCTGGCTGTGGCGTGCAATCCGCTCCAGGCGCCCGGTGTTGAGCAGTTTCTCCACCGAGCGCAGCATGTCTTCGACGTCGACAATCAACACCACCGAGCCGTCATCGAGCAGGGCGCCGGCGGAGATATCCTGAACCTTGCCCAGGCGCTCATCCAGCGGCAGTACCACCAGGGTCCGCTCACCGATAAACCGCTCGACGGCGACGCCGTACACTGCATCCCGTTCGCGAATGACCACCACCTTGAGCGTTGCCGGGCTGGTCTGGCTCGCCGGTCGCTGCAGCAACTGACTGGCCGCGACCAAACCAACGTGCCGGCCTTCGTGCCAGAAGTGCTGGCGACCTTCCACCTGAACGATTTCGTCCGGCTCCAGGTCGCACATGCGCTCGATGTGCGCCAACGGGAAGGCGTAGGCCTCTTCACCAACCTCCACCACCAGGCTGCGTACCACTGACAGCGTCAACGGCACCTCAAGGTGGAAGTGACTGCCCTCGCCCGCTTTCTGCTCCAGCACCACCGCCCCCCGCAGTTGGCGGACCATGTGCTGAACCGCGTCCAGACCGACGCCGCGCCCCGACACCTCGGTGACGGTGTCGCGCAGGCTGAAGCCTGGCAGGAACAGGAAGGTCAGCAGTTCCTCCTCACTCAACTGTGCGGCGGTCTCGCTCGGCGACAACTGACGCTCGACAATGCTGCGCCGAACCCGCTCCAGGTCCACGCCATTGCCGTCATCGCTCAACTCCAGCACCAGCAGACCGGCCTGATGGGAGGCGCGCAAGCGAATCAAGCCTTCGGCCGGTTTACCGGCCAGCAACCGCTGCTCGGGCATTTCGATGCCGTGATCGACAGCGTTACGCAACAAATGGGTCAGCGGTGCTTCGAGTTTCTCCAGGACGTCGCGATCGACCTGGGTTTTCTCGCCGTCGATCTCCAACCGGACCTGCTTGCCCAGGCTGCGGCCCAGGTCGCGCACCATCCGCGCCTGGCCAGTGAGGACATCGGCAAACGGCCGCATGCGACAGGCCAACGCCGTGTCATACAAGACCTGGGCGCGCTGGCTGGCCTGCCAGGCGAACTCATCGAGTTCGGCTGTTTTCTCGGCCAGCAGTTGCTGGGACTCGGCCAGCAGCCGCCGCGCATCGTCGAGTGCCTCTTGCGCCTCAAGGCCCAGGGCCTGCTCCTTGAGGTGGACGTTGAGGTTTTCGAGGGCTCGCAGGCTATTGTTCTGTATGCGCTTGAGGCGCTGCATCGTCGACAGGTAGGGTTTCAGGCGCTGGGTTTCCACCAGCGACTTGCTCGACAGGTCGAGCAGGCTGTTCAGGCGTTCGGCCGTGACCCGCAATACCCGCTCGCCACTCTCGGTGACGCGCTTGGTCTTGTGCACAGCCTCCAGCGGCGTGGCCAGCAATGACGCGGCGTCTGGCGACTCCATCGTTGGCGCTGGCGGCACTGGAGGGTCGAGTTGCAACTCGGCCATTGGCGCAGTGGCGGATAACAGGGTTTGCGCCATGACCGGCGCCGCCTCCGCGGCAGGGTCAAGCAACCGCCCCATCAACGCCACGTAGCCATCAATGTCGTTCGGTCCGATGTTGGCGCTGCCGGGCGTGGCAATGCGCATCAACAGATCGGTGCCTTGCAGCAGGGCATCAATGTGCTCCGGACGCAGGAACAGTCGCCCCTCCTGGGCACTGACCAGGCAATCTTCCATGACGTGGGAAACGCTGACCCCGGCATCCACACCGACAATCCGCGCGGCGCCCTTGAGCGAGTGGGCCGCGCGCATGCAGGCTTCCAGATGATCGGCCTGGGTCGGGTCGCGCTCCAGCGCCAGCAGGCCGGCGCTGAGGACCTGGGTCTGGGCTTCGGCCTCGAGACTGAACAGCTCCAGCAATGAGGCGTCGCGCATTTGATCTGAGGTCATGTCAGGCTCCGGGTCACGGCGGACAACAACTGCTCTTCGTCCAGCCAGCGCAAACTACGGCCCTTGAAGGGCAGCACGCCCCGGGTGTACCTGGCACCGGCCTGCGGCCCCGAGCGGGAAGCGCTGTCGAGAATTCGCTCATCGATGGCGTGAATCCCGTCCACTTCGTCCACCGGTACCACCACCGGGCCACCGTGTGCCGCGATGATCAGCATGCGCGGCATGACCCGTGCGGTCGACGCCACGCCCGCGGTGACTTCCAGCTCCAGCAACTGCGCCAGCGACAGGCAGGCCACCAGCGCACCGCGCACATTGGCAACCCCCATCAGGGCCCGCGAACGTTGATGGGGCAAGGAATGAATCGCCTGCAAGGGCGCCACTTCCACCAGGCTGCGGGTGCTCAGCGCCAGCCATTCTTCGCCCAGGCGGAACATCAGCAACGAACGCGTGACGACATCCGCCTCGACGGTGGCAGACGAATGGGCCTCATCGTCTTGCTGCAGGGCATAACGATCCAGCAACCGCGTAGCCGCGGCGGAGTACACGGCACAGTTACGGCAATGGATATGTTCGGACAGCAATGGGCAGGACTTGTCGCCGTGAATACCGATGCGGTTCCAGCAGTCGTCGATGGCCTGGGCATCTTCATGGGTCACGTTCAATGAAACAGAACCGGTCATCGTTTACGCTCACTGTCAGCGGTACGTTCGTTGCGGGCGGCACGCTCCTGCAAGCGACGGGCGCCCGCCGCATCGCCCTGGGACGCCAGCAATGCCGCCAGGTGCATCAAGGTCTCAGGGTGTTGCGGTTCCAGGTACAACGCCTTGCGGTAGTAACCCTGGGCTTCCAGCACGCTGCCGGCGACATCGCTGAGCAGCCCCAGCCAATAGAACACCTGCGACACCGGCCCGTGTCCACGTAAATAGTCTTCGCAAGCCGCTCGCGCCTCGAGGCTCTTGCCTTCGTTGGCCAGGGTCGCAATGTTCGCCAACAGCACTGCGGCATCAGTGCTCGGCGTTTTATCAAAGCTACGCGGCGCCGCAGGTGCAGGAGCTTGCGTGGCGAAAGGGCGACTGCGAACCGTCGGCGGCGCAGTGTTACGCACGGGCAAACTGACCGGCAGCGGTGGCGCGACAAAGGTCGGCGGCGCAGGTGTAGGGGCACTGTGGCGACTGAAGGCAAACGACTGGGCGATCCCGATCGAGCGCATGCCCAGGCGCCCCAGCAGGCTGCCTTCGGCCGGACCGATAAACAGCACGCCGTCCTCATGGGTCAGGCGCTTGAGCACTTGAAAAACCTGCTGCTGGGTTGGCTGATCGAAATAGATCAGCAGATTGCGGCAAAACACGAAGTCATAGGGCGCTTCATCGGCCAGCAGCGTCGGGTCCAGCAGATTCCCCACCTGCAGACGCACTTGCTCGCGCACCCGCTCACTGAGGTGATAGCGCTCGCCTTCGACACTGAAATGTCGCTCGCGAAAATCCATGGGCTGCCCGCGAAAGGAGTTTTTTGTGTAGCACGCACACTTGGCTCGCTCGACCGACAGCGGGCTGACATCCAGGCCTTCGACCTTGAACTGATGGGGCGCAAGCCCGGTATCGAGCAACGCCATGGCGATCGAGTACGGTTCCTCGCCGGTGGAACACGGCAGGCTGAGAATCCGCAACGCGCGCATGCCCTTGATCTCGGCCAGGCGCTTGGTCGCCAGCCTGGCCAGGGTGGCAAAGGACTCGGGGTAGCGGAAAAACCAGGTTTCGGGAACGATCACCGCTTCGATCAGCGCTTGCTGTTCCTCGCGCGAACCTTGCAGGTGGTGCCAGTACTCATCGGAGGTTTCCACCTGCTGCGCTGCCGTGCGCTGGCGCACCGCGCGCTCGATGATCGCCGGCCCGACCGAACTCACGTCCAGACCGATGCGCTCCTTGAGGAAGTCGAAAAAACGCTGGTCGCTGCTCATGTACCCTCCTCGAGCATCGCCAGATTCAGGGGAGGCGATGGAAACAGCAGCGCACGCACCTGCGCGTCCAGCAGGTCCGCCACCCGCACCCATTGCAGCAACCCCCGGGCATCTTCGCGCACCGGCCCCAGATACGGCGCCTGGCGGTTGTCCAGGCCATAGGGCTGGAACTCCTCGGGATCGCAACGCAGGGTATCGGTGGCCTGTTCAAGAATCAGACCCAGCAGTTGCGCGGGCTCCGTCTCGTCCGGCCGATAGTGCACCAACACCAGGCGTGTACTGGTGCGTGCCTGGGCCGGCTGACCGAACGCCAGGGCGCCCACATCGATCACCGGCACGATCAGGCCGCGATAGGCAAACACGCCGGCGACCCACGGCGGGGTCCTGGCGATGGGTTTGAGCGGCAGGCAGGGCAGCACTTCCGCCACCTCGACCGCTTGCACGGCATAACGCTCCTCACCGATGCGAAACACCAGGAACAGCGACTGCTTCGGTGCCACGCCAGCGCCCCGCTTGACCACGAGCTCGCTCATCAGACTTTGAATCGCGAGACGCCACTGCGCAGCCCGACGGCCACCTGGCTCAGCTCATCGATGGCGAAACTGGCCTGACGCAGGGACTCGACCGTCTGGCCGCTGGCATCGCCCAACTGCACCAGCGCGTGATTGATCTGCTCGGCCCCCGTGGCCTGGGCCTGCATGCCTTCGTTGACCATCAACACCCGAGGCGCCAGCGCCTGAACCTGATGAATGATCTGCGACAACTGCTCGCCGACCTGCTGCACTTCGGACATGCCACGGCGCACTTCTTCGGAGAACTTGTCCATCCCCATCACACCGGCCGACACCGCGGACTGGATCTCGCGCACCATTTGCTCGATGTCATAGGTCGCGACAGCCGTCTGGTCGGCCAGGCGCCGGACTTCGGTGGCCACCACGGCAAAACCGCGCCCGTATTCACCGGCCTTTTCCGCTTCGATCGCCGCGTTGAGCGACAGCAGGTTGGTCTGGTCGGCGACTTTGACGATAGTCACCACCACCTGATTGATGTTGCCGGCCTTCTCGTTGAGGATCGCCAGCTTGGCGTTGACCAGGTCAGCGGCGCCCATCACCGAATGCATGGTGTCTTCCATGCGCGCCAGCCCTTGTTGCCCGGACCCCGCCAGCACCGAAGCCTGGTCGGCCGCCGTGGACACCTCGGTCATGGTGCGCACCAGGTCTCGGGAGGTGGCGGCGATTTCCCGCGAGGTGGCGCCGATTTCCGTGGTGGTCGCGGCGGTCTCGGTGGCGGTGGCCTGCTGTTGCTTGGAGGTCGCGGCAATTTCCGTCACCGAGGTGGTGACCTGTACCGAGGAGCGCTGTGCCTGGGACACCAGCGAGGTCAACTCGGTCATCATGTCGTTGAAACCGGTTTCCACCGCCCCGAATTCGTCCTTGCGATCCAGGTTCAGGCGATTGCTCAGGTCTCCGGTACGCATGGTTTCGAGGATATTAACGATGCGGTTCATCGGCGACATGATCGCGCGCATCAGCAGCAGACCGCAGAGCCCGGCGACGACGATCGCCACCAGCAGCGACAGGCCCATGCTGATTTTTGCCGCAACCACGGCATCGTCGATGGCCGCCGTGGCATGGTCGGCGACAACCTTGTTTTCGCCGATGATCTCATTGAGCTTCACACGGCCTGCGGTCCAGGCCGGCGTCAGTTGTTCGGTGAACATTTTGGTCGCTTCGGCTTCCTTGTTGTTCCGATGCAACTCCAGGACCGAAGCCAGAATGATGGCGTAGTTCTGGTGCGCCTTCTCGAACAAGTCGAACTCCTTGCGGTCCTCGCGGCCATGAATGGTAGCGGCGTAGTCAGCCATCAGCGTTTGAAGATGCTGTTCATAAGATTCGAACTCGGCGACATTTTCCGCGGTGACGCCCTGGCCCTCCTCCAGGCCCAGCATCTTTTGAGTCTGCAAGTAACTGTCGACCCAGGCGCTGCGAATCATCGAACTGTAATAAAGCCCGGGCACCGCATCGTCACGCACGCTGTTTTCACTGGCCTCGATCTTCAGCAACCGTGAATAGGAGACGACAACCATCAGGAACATGATGGCGATGATCACCGCAAAACTCGCCAATATGCGTTGGCGTAACGTCCAGTTCTTCACAGTCAGTCCTCGGGGCCATTCAAATGCAGGGGAGTATAGCCGAGGGCGCGCCACGAATAATCAGCGGTTGCGCACTGCGTCTCATCCCGGGCGAAAACCCTTGAATGCACCGGGACAGCTACTCTCCGCCAGACAAGCCACGGGCTGCCAGTGATAGTTGTGTAGAAACAGGTCGTGGATTGGCCATTGAGGAAGGCATCCCCCAATGGCCACGCTTTCCACGGGCAGTGAGTTCAGCCAGGCACGGCGGTCAGACCTGCGCCAGGCGCACCTGTCGCTCCAGTTCGGCCTTGAGCCCCGGTTCCAGCTTGAGCTGGCGTGCCAGTTCGTCGAGGTAGGATTTTTCCATGAAGCTCTCTTCGTCCACCATCATCACACTGGCGATGTACATCTCGGCAGCCATTTCCGGGGTGTTGGCGGCGCGCGCGACGTCGGCCGGGTCGAGCGGTTTGTTGAGTTCGGCGTGCAGCCAGTGCTGCAGTGCCTGATCGTTGTCCAGCCGGGTGAATTCGCCTTCGATCAGCGCACGCTCGCGCTCGTCGACATGACCATCGGCCTTGGCCGCCGCCACCAGCGCCTTGAGGATGGCCTGGCTGTGCTCCTCGACCTGCGCGGGCGGCAAGCGGTCAAGGGTTTGTGGTGCGGAGTGTGGCGCCGTGCCCTGCTGGGCCTGCCAATTGCCATAAGCCTTGTAGGCCAGGACGCCCAAGGCCGCGAGACCACCATAGGTCACCGCCTTGCCGCCATACTTGCGAGCCTTCTTGCTGCCCAGCAGCAGGCCCATGGCACCGGCGGCCAACGCACCGCCGGTGGCGCCGGACAACAGACTGCTCAATCCGCTGGAGCCTGAAGCATTACGCTGAGGGGTGCCGGTCTTGTTCTGCAACATATCCTGACCGGACTTGAGTAGCTGATCGAGCAAACCACGGGTGTTCATGTGCAGCCTCCAGAAAAAAGACGTTACTAAATAAATAGGGTCGTCAGTCTAGATCTAAAGTGCCCGAGGCTTGGCTACGAGAGTGCTTCAAGATGTTGGCAAAAAACACGGCTGGGTGACATCACCAGGCTATGATCCGAAGCGTACCTCGGTGCCTGGTGATCATCTGGAGAATGCCACTTCAGCCACAACGCCATTGCCGGGATGCCGGGCGCCCCGAAGGGGCTCCGGCCATCACGGGATTGAGCGTGCAGGCATCACGGGACCTGACGGGCCAGCTCCTCTTGCCGGATAAGCCGCTTGTTGATCTTGCCGACGCTGGTCTTGGGGATATCGTCCACGATCCTGATCTGCTTGGGGATCGCCCACTTGTTGATGCGGCCACTCTCGACATAGTGATGCAGGTGGATCTCCAACTGCCCGGGAGCAATATCTTCGCCGGGCACACCCACCACCAGGGCAATCGGCCGTTCCCCCCACTGCGGGTCAGGAATACCGACCACCGCGACCGACGCAACCGCCGGGTGCTCGCTGATCAGGCTCTCCAGTTCCAGCGAGCTGATCCACTCGCCCCCGGTCTTGATCACGTCCTTGAGGCGGTCCTTGATCTCCACCACACCCAGCGCGTCGATCGAGGCGATGTCGCCGGTATGCATCCAGCCGTTTTCCCAGAGCTGAGCGCCCTGCTCCGGCTCTTTCAGGTAACCCTGGGTCAGCCAGGGCGCACGCAGCACAATCTCGCCCTGGGATTCGCCATCGTGAGGCGCCTCGTTACCGAAGGCGTCGATGATTTTCATTTCGACCATCGGCACCGCCACCCCGGTCTTGATCCGGGCAGCCACCTGGTCCTGCGCGCTTTGCGCGGATTCCGGCGCACGCAAGTGCGTGAGGCAAATCAACGGACAGGTCTCGGACATGCCATAGCCACTATGGACCAGCATGCCTTTTGCCGTCGCCTGGGCCGCGACGCCATGGGTCAAGGCACTGCCACCCAGGAGCAACTTCCAACCCGTGAAATCAGCCTGCGTCGCTTCCTTGCAATCGAGGATCATCTGCAAAATCGTCGGCACGCAATGGGAAAAGGTGACCTTCTCATCGCGGTGTAGCCTGACCAGGCTGTTGGGTTCATAGCGGCCCGGGTAAACCTGCTTGATCCCCATCAGCGTTGCCACATATGGCACGCCCCAGGCGTGCACATGGAACATCGGCGTGATGGGCATGTACACGTCGTCCGAACGCAACAACGGCAAGCCCTGATACACGCCCAGAGTGCCCACGGCGTTCAGGGTATGCAGCACCAACTGGCGGTGGCTGAAATACACCCCCTTGGGGTTGCCCGTGGTGCCGGTGGTGTAGAACAGGGTCGCCACCGAGTTCTCGTCGAAGTCGGGGAAGTCGAAGTGCGGCTCACTCCGGGCCAGCAGCGCTTCATATTCGCCCAACACCGGTAACCCGGTGGCGGGTGCGCCGACGTCGCTGAGCTGGATAAAGCCTTTGACGGTCGTCAGCTCGCCATGAATCTGCTCCATCAACGGCAGGAAATCATCATGCACCAGCACCACGTCATCCTCGGCGTGATTCATGGTGTAAAGCACCTGCTCGGGCGAGAGGCGGATGTTGACCGTGTGCAACACCGCGCCAATCATCGGCACGGCAAAGAAACACTCCAAATAGCGGTGGCTGTCCCAATCGAGCAGGGCCACGGTATCCCCCGCCTTGACGCCTGCGTTGACCAGCGCATTGGCCAGGCGCCTGATCCGCTCATTGAGCGTGCGGTAGTTGTAGCGCAGCTTGTCTGCGTAGACGATCTCCTGCTCGGGCGCGTAGCGGGCCCCCGAGAGCAGCAGGCTTTTGATCAACAAGGGATAGCTGTAAGCGCCTTCTGCGGGCGCGATTATTTTTGTTTTCGACACGGTGGGGCTTCCTGATTCTGTAGGTTGCAGGTCGTCTGCGGTGCTCGGGTTCAGAATTGCTCGGCGTCGAGCAAGTACAGCGACTCACTGCCGGCCCTGACCGATGCGGCCAGCGACTCGATGCGCGGCAACAAACGAGCGAAATAGAAGCGCGCCGTGCCCATCTTGCTGGCGTAGAAGTCATCCTGCGCTTCCTTGCCCTGTGCGGCCTTGGCCATCAACGCCCACATGTAGGCGTAGGCGGTGTAGCCGAAGGCATGCAGGTATTCCACTGACGCTGCACCGATTTCGTTCGGGTTGCCCTTGGCGCGATCCAGCACCCAGGCCGTCAGTTCATCGAGGCGATCCAGGGCCGCATCGAGCGGCTTGACGAACTCGCCCAGCGCCGCGTCTGCCGTGGTGGTGAAATGACGGATCTCATCAGCGAACAGTTTGTAGTACGCGCCACCCGTGCCCACCACCTTGCGTCCCACCAGATCCAGTGCCTGGATGCCGTTGGTGCCTTCGTAGATCTGGGTGATCCGCACGTCGCGCACCAGTTGTTCCTGGCCCCACTCGCGGATGTAGCCGTGGCCGCCGAACACCTGCTGGCCGTGCACCGTGGTTTCCAGGCCCAGGTCGGTGAGGAACGCCTTGGCGACCGGGGTCAGCAGCGCCACCAGCTCTTCGGCGCGTTTGCGCGTAGTCGGGTCTTCGCTGTACTTGGCCGTATCGAGCTGCATGGCCACGTAGGTGGAAAACGCCCGGCCGCCTTCGTTGCAGGCTTTCATGGTCAGCAACATGCGGCGCACGTCCGGGTGCCCGATGATCGGATCAGCCACCTTGTCCTTGGCTTGCGGTCCGGTTGGCGCCCGGCTCTGCAGGCGATCGCGGGCGTATTCCACGGCGTTCTGGTAGGAGCGTTCGGCGGTTGCCAGGCCCTGGATACCCACCCCCAGGCGTTCGTAATTCATCATGGTGAACATGGCCAACAGGCCTTTGTTCGGCTCGCCGACCAGGTAACCCACAGCTTCGTCGAAGTTCATCACACACGTGGACGACCCCTTGATGCCCATCTTGTGCTCGATCGAGCCACAGCTGACCGGGTTGCGCGCCCCCAGGCTGCCGTCGGCATTGACCATGAACTTGGGCACCAGGAACAGCGAGATACCTTTTGCCCCGGCCGGCGCGTCCGGCAGTTTGGCCAGCACCAGGTGGATGATGTTATCGGTCAGGTCCTGCTCACCACCGGTGATGAAGATTTTGGTACCGCTGACCTTATAGGCGCCATCGGCCTGAGGTTCGGCCTTGGTGCGGATGATCCCCAGGTCGGTACCGGCGTGGGGCTCGGTCAGGCACATGGAGCCGGTCCAGACGCCGGCATACATGTTCGGCAGGTAGGCCGCCTTCAGCTCTTCGCTGGCATGGGCCTTGAGCGACAGGCAGGCACCGGCGGTCAGCATCGGGTACAGGCCGAAGGACAGGTTGGCGCCATTGACCATTTCCTCGACCTGGGCGCCAATCACCTTGGGCATGCCCATGCCGCCGTAGGCCGGGTCACCGCCCACGCCGACCCAGCCGCCTTCGGCAAAGGCACGGTAGGCTGCGGGGAAACCGTCCGGCGTGGTCACCGCGCCGTCGCTCCAGGTGCAGCCCTGCTCGTCGCCACTGCGATTGAGCGGGGCAATGAGGCCTGCAGCTACCTTGCCGGCTTCCTCGAGCACGGCAGTGGCCGTCTCTTCATCGACCAGTTCGGCCAGCGCAGGCATGGAGGCCCACAACCGGGAGACTTCAAAGACCTCGTTGAGTACGAAACGCATATCGCGCAGGGGAGCTTTGTAATCAGACATGTTTCAAACACTCAGGCAATGTCAGGGCAAGAAGCTGCCCTGATGGATAAAAAGATTTACGCAGGCTTGGCGACGCGGGCCGGCATGCCGGTATCGCGCAGCAGGAAGTAGGACAACGCCGGAATCAGGATCAAGGCTCCGAGCATGTTCCAGAGGAACATGAAGGTCAGCAGGATGCCCATGTCGGCCTGGAACTTGATCGGCGACCAGGCCCAGCACACCACACCGGCGGCCAGGGTGATGCCGACCAGGCCGACCACCCGGCCCGTGAAGGACACCGCGTTGCGATAGGCCTCGGCCAATGGCATGCCGCTGCGCTGGTAAGCCAGTTGCACACTGAGCAGGTACAGCGCGTAGTCCACGCCGATGCCCACCCCCAGGGCAATCACCGGCAGGGTCGCGACTTTCACGCCGATGCCCATGACCACCATCAAGGCTTCGCAGAGAATCGAGGTCAGCACCAGCGGCAACAGGGCCACCAGCACAGCGCGCCAGCTGCGGAAGGTGATCAGGCAGAACACAATCACTGCCAGGTAGACATAGATCAGCATGGTGCGGTTGGCTTCGCGCACCACGATGTTGGTTGCCGCTTCAATGCCCGCGGTACCGGCGGCCAGCAGGAACTGACGATCGTCGGTGCTGTTGGCCCTGGCGAAGCGGTCGGCGATCGCCACCACCGCGTCCAGGGTCTCGGCCTTGTGGTCCTTGAGGTAGGCAATCACCGGCATCACCGAGCAATCGTTATTGAACAGTTCCGGCGCATTGACCGAGGCCTGTTGCGCGGCGTAGTTCAGGACGTCCTGGTTGCGCTGGATGTTGTTGAGCTTGGGGTTACCTTCGAACGAGCCCGCGGTGATCTGGCGCACCGCGTTGACCAGCGATGAGGTCGCCTGCACGCCCGGGTACTGCTGCAGCTCCCAGGCCAGGCGGTCGGCGAGGATCAGGGTCTGGTAGTTCAGGCAGCCTTCGGCCGGGGTCTTGATCATCACCGCGAACAGGTCGCTGGACAGCGCGTAGTGGCTGGTGATGTAGGCGTTGTCGCGGTTGTAGCGCGAGTCCGCGCGCAACTCCGGGGCGCCACTGTCGAGGTCGCCGATTTTCAGTTGCAGGCTGACCACAAAGCCTGCGATGCCCAGCACCAGGGCGCCGATGACAATGCCGGTGGCCCACTTGCGCGTGGTGAACCGGTCGAGCAGGTCCCACAGCTTGCCGAAACCGCGGTGATTGTCGGCCCGGGAATCGATCTTCAAGGCACGCTCGGCCGCCTTGGTGCCGACGCCGATATAGGACAGCGCCACCGGCATCAGCAACAGCGAGGTGAAGATCAGTACCGCCACGCCGATGCTGGCGGTAATGGCCAGGTCCTGGATCACCGGGATGTCGATCAGCATCAGCACGGCGAAACCGACGGCGTCGGCCAGCAGCGCGGTGACACCGGCAATGAACAGACGGCGGAAGGTGTAGCGCGCCGCGATCAGCTTGTGGGTGCCGCGGGCGATGTCCTGCATGATGCCGTTCATCTTCTGCGCCGCGTGGGACACGCCGATGGCAAAGATCAGGAAAGGCACCAGGATCGAGTACGGATCGAGGGCATAACCCAGCCAGGCGACGATGCCCAACTGCCAGACCACCGCCGTCAGCGAGCAGAAGATCACCAGCAAGGTGCTGCGAATGCAACGGGTATAGAGGTAGATGATGACGAACGAGGTGACCACGGCCAGGCCGAAGAACATCATCACCTGGATCAGACCGTCGATCAGGTCGCCCATCAACTTGGCGAAACCGATCACCCGCACCTTGTACTTGCCCTCGCCCTCCTCCCCGGCCTTGCGCGCCTTGCTGTCGCCGCCGAATTCGATCTGGTCGCGCAACTGCTGTTCCAGTTGCTGGGCGAAGGCATGGTAATCGATGCCATGGCCCGTGGCCGTCGCCGTGTCCAGCAGCGGCACGATCAGCATGGTCGATTTGAAATCGCTGGCCACCAGGCTACCGACGATGCCGGCGCGGTTGATGTTCTGGCGCAGCTGTTCGATATCCTTGGTCGAGCCCTGATAGGTGTCGGGCATCACCGGGCCGCCCTGGAAGCCTTCCTCGGTGACTTCGGTCCAGCGCACCGACGGGCTCCAGAGTGACTTCATCCAGGCACGATCGACGCCTTCGGTCAGGAACAACTCGTCATTGACCTGCTTGAGCAGGCTCAGGTACTCAGGGTCGAAAATATCGCCCTCGGTGTTTTCGATCACCACCCGTACCGAGCTGCCCAGGCCGCGCAAGGACTTGCGGTTTTCCAGGAAGTTCTGGATGTACGGCTGGCTCTGCGGAATCATTTTCTCGAAGCTGGGGCGCAACTCCAGGCGGGTTGCCATCATGTAGCCCAGCACCAGAGTGATCAGTGCCATGAGCAGCATGAACAGCGGGCGATGGTTGAACACCCAACGTTCCAGCCGGTTGCCGGAGCTTCGGTCGAAGTCATGCAAGTCGCAAATCACCGGCATGGTGTCTTGCTTTATATTGCCCATGTCTGGGTACTCACTCTAATGGGTTCAGTTCTTATTCTTGGCCCAGCGCACGCGCACCACGGCTGCCAACCAGCACCAGCGCGCCATCGGCGGCCAGGGTGGCGCCCGCGACGGGTGACTGGTTTTGTTGCGCCTGCAATTGCAGGCCACTGCCATCTTTCAGGCTGACCAGCCGGTGGCCGGCCTGGGTGAACAGCTCGTAGCGCCCATTGGCGTCCAGGGTGGCGGCGGTAATGTTGACCTGCAGGCCGGTACTCAGCGGGCTCCAGTTGGCGCCGCCATCGATGCTGCGAAACACATGCCCGCGCAGGCCGTAGGCCAGGACTTCACCCGGCTTGCCCACGACCCCGAAAAAGCTGCCTTGATAAGGCGAGTGCACGGCCAGGAAACGCTGCTGCGCGTCATCCCACTTGAGCAGCAGGCCCTGTTCGCCGGCGATGTACAGCGCGTCGCCCGTAGAAGCGATGGCATTGAGGTGAAAGCCCTGCGGGTTGTCGATACGGTCCTGGAAGGGGGTCCAGTGCTTGCCACCGTCTTCAGTGCGCAGGATGAGGTTGAACACGCCCACCACATAACCGAGCTGGTCATTGGCAAACCAGACATCGAGGAGCGGCTTGTCGGCGCCCTCTTCAATCAGCCGCTGGCCCTCTTCGACACGCAGCGCCCATTGCTCGTTGGCCGGCTCAGCCTGGGCCAGGGCACCGTAGTGCTTGACCAGCAACGCGCCGATCTCACGGCCGTCCAGTTGTTTGTTCCAGGTCAGGCCCGCATCGCTGCTGTGCAGCACCACGCCATCGCTGCCAACGGCCCAGCCTTGCTCCGCCGTCGGGAAAGACACGGCATTGAGGTCGGCACTGACCGGCACGTTCACCTGCTGCCACTGGTGACCTGAATCATCGGAATAAAGAATGTGACCACGCTGCCCTACGACAACCAGGCGCTCACCCGCACGGGCCGCGGCGAGCAGGGGGCTGCTCACGGCCAGGGCACTGAGCCGGGCCGGTTGGTCCAGCACGTCGACGAAGCTGGCGGCTTGAGCGATTCCTTGCCACAACATCAGTGCCAGCAATACGCACTTCTTGTACGAACCCATACTGCGTCCTCTTGAAAAAGCCGCGCCGGGAGCACCCCAGGGTGCAACCCGGCGTTGGAGTCAGGCGCCCACGGCATGCGGCCACTCCACCGTCAGTGGACCGCAGGGCGCCTGTCACAGCATTAGCGAATGCCGGCACCCGCCAGGGACTCAGGCGACCATTGCGCCTTGGACAGCGAGTCGATGTAGCGGATACCACCGTAAGGGCCCACCACTCCGTTGATGTTGTAGGAACCACCCACCAGGTCGTAGATCATGAAAGGCGTGGTGTCCGGTACCTGCTTGTCATAGCTCTGGCTGAGGAAGGCAAACGAACCGCGATAGAGTTGGCCACGTGCGTCGTATTGGTCCGAAGCCACAGCGGCCCAGCTGTCTTCATCCAGGTAGAAGCGACGCTTCTGGTAGATGTGGCGTGCGCCAGCCTTGAGGTTGCCCTCCACCACCCAGACGCGGTGTTTCTCCCAGCGCACGAAGTCAGGTGCAAGGTGGTTCGGGGTGGTCAGCGACTTGGGATCCTGGGCATAGGTCAGCTTGTAGGTGTTGTAGGGCACGATCATTTCCTGCTTGCCCACCAGCTTCCAGTCGTAGCGGTCCAGCGCACCGTTGAACACGAAGACATCGTCGAAGGTCCCGGCACCGGCAGTACCCGGGTTAGGCGTGTCGTAGGCCAGGTTCGGCGCCAGCTTGACCCGGCGCTGGCCAGGCAGGTATTGCCAGGCGCGGCGCGGCTGCTCGAGCGGGTTGGCCGCGTCCTTGAGCATCAGCGCCTCACCGGCACGGCGTGCAGGGCCGGTGTAGTACAGCTTCATCTGGTAGTACACATCGGAGCTGCTGATCGGCTGCGCCAGGTTCTCGTAGATCGGGTAGGTGATGAACGCCTGCCCGGTGGTGGCCAGGCTCGCCACACCGGCCGAGTCGACGTTCCAGGAGTCGTACTTGGAGTTGATGTTGACGCCCTGATAACGCAGCAGGAAGTTCCACATCGCTTCGCTGCCCGATTGCGGGATCGGGAACGGCACGCCCGGCAGCACGTTGTCGATGGCCAACCCGCCCTCGAGGGACTTGGCGCCGCCGGCATTTTTCCGGCTGTTGTCGAGGATGGCCTGGGGCAATGCCACGGAGCGGTGGGTCGGGTAGACATCGATGCGGTAAGTGGGAAAGCGCTTGGCCAGCTCAACCGACGTGGCCGTGAGCATGCCCTTGTACTGGTCGACGTTCTTGCCATCGATCACCAGCAGCGGCTTTTCACTGGCGTAGGGGTCCGGGCGCATGCTGTCGCCCGCCTTGAAGCTTGCCGGGGCGGTGGTCAGGCCGCCGCTGTAGGCAGGAATCGAGCCGTCGCCGTTACCGGCTTTTTCCGCGCCCAGCAGAGTCAGGCTGGTACCCAGTTTGGCCGCCTCCTGTTCCGATACGGCAGCCTGTGCCTGAGCGACAAGCATCATGGCCAGGGAAGTGGCCAGCAGCGTTTTCACGAATTTCATTTTATTGTTCTCCTGCTTACATGACTAAGCAATGGGTGAATCAGAAGGTGGTTTTCAGCGTCAGGTACAGCGCGCCACGGTCTTCCGTGGTCGCGCCGCCGCCCGAGAAGGCCGAGTAGCCACCGGCGTAACAGGCATAGTTCTCGTTGCCACTGAAGGCGTTCGGCGTCGAGCCATCGCCACTCCCGGCGTTGGCCGCGCCGGTGCTCAGGCCGCTGACATCGCACTTGTCAGTCTGGCCAAAGGAGTCCACGTACTTGAGGTCGACAAAGTACTTGTTGTAAACGGCGGCACCGACGCCAACCGCATAGTTGCCGGTGTCTTCAGCACCACCGCCCGAAACCGGCGAAACACCATCGAGGCCGACGTTGACGGACAGCGGCATGGTCATATCCACACCCGGGAATACCTGGTACCAGGTCGGCGTGAAGTTGACCGCGAGACCCCAGTTGTCACGGGTCGGGGCATCGATGCCGCGGTAACTGCCCTTGCCCTTGTAGAGCGCCTCGTTCTTGCCATCGAGCTTGAGCAGGTTGCTGTAGTAGAGTTCGGAGAGCAGGACGGCCGAATCGAACAGTGGCGTCTTGGGAATGGTCATCAGGCCATTGAGGGTCCAGTGCAGCGTTTCACCGGTAGCGCTCATGCTGTCCCCATGGTGGGGGGCGTCATAGACGATGCCAGTGGCGTCGGTACGCGGCGGCAACAGGCCAAGGCCATTACCCAGCCCCAGCGGGCTGGTGGAGCTGAGGATGGCCGGGATACTGGCCAGCGGCATGTTGTGGCGGATGTTCAAGTCACTGCCGACACTGATGCCGCCAACATCCTTGGACAGGCTCAGACCGAAGATGTCGATGTCACCGCCATAGGCCATTTGATAGGTGGCCGAGCTCAACGAGTTCAGGGTATTGACCACCGCCGGCACCTGGCCCGCTGGGCGTGTGCCGTTGGCGTTGGCCGAGCTCAGCCCCGTGGCGTTCAACCAGGCCTGAGGCAGGATGTCCGAGGTCTTGCGGTAGTAGACGCCGAGGGTGCCATCGAGCCATTGCGGCGACCACTTGGCCATCACGCCCCAATCGCCCCGCTTGTCCGGTTCCAGGTCATGGCCACGGCGGACGTTGGTCAGTGCGTTGCAAGGCGCCAGGCCGCAACCCAATGGGCTGCCGGGTACCACACCGTTGGTGTTGCCGAGCAGGAACGACTGCGCGCCAGACCCCACCAGGTCGGAACCGCCGTAGTAAGTACCGGCCTCAGGCAGGCGGGCGGCGTCCCAATCCAGGAAGTACTGGGCACCGACGGTCAACTCCTGGTTGACGGTAAACGACGTCGAAACCTGATTGCGCGGAACGAACAGCTCCTTGGCCTCGGTACCAGGGGACGCCGCCAGCTTGGCCAGGTCCAGGCCGGACTGGCCGAAGCTGACCGAGTGCACAGGGTTGAGCAAGGTCTCGCCCCAGAACACGTTGTGCTGGCCGGCCTTGACGCTGAACAACGACTCTTCGCCCACTTCGGTGCTGTAGAACACGAAGGCATCGAGGATTTCGCCCGAGGGCCCGGTGTAATAACGCTGGGCATAGTTGCTCAGGTGCGGGCTGCCGTTGCCGACATTGTCCCCGGTGACGCCGGCCAGGCGCGGGTCGTTGGCGATCAGGCCGGACCGTGCGTCATTACCGTTGACGAACGGGTTGGAATTGGAACCGGTGTTCTCGTAGGCCTTGTCGTACCAGCTGGCAGCACTGACGCGAAAGCCCATGTGGTCTTGATAGACCACGTCCATCTCGGTCAGCAGGTCGACACGGTTGGTGATGTTGGTGCCGGACTTGCGGAAGTTGTAATCGCCATCGTTGTTGTTCGGTGTCGCCAGCATGCGCTTGTCCGCGCTTTCGGTACGCACGCCGTAGTTGTACTTGACGGTGTTGTCCAGGCGCACGGCAAGGTCCGGGTTACCGGTATCCAATTCGACGGCATAGGCACCTGGCATGGCGGCAGCCAGAATGGCCGAGGCCAGTAATGTGTGACACGTGGGTGTGAAGCCGTGACTCTTATTGTTATGCATTGTGTTGTCTCCGCCTTTTTGTATTTGTTTTAAGCGCAGCAGCCCTCGCGCAATCCCTTGATCAAGGCACCTGCGATATTCAGGAGTGAGGGCAATTACCGGTTGGCGTGTGGTCAAACCGGTTCCTGAACTAGCGATCCAGCTCCAGGATGAGGGCTTCAGCCTCTGGCCAATGGCCAAAGCCCGAAGCGGGGTTGAGATGGCCGACCTGGCCAAGATTGCGCAGTTCGGACTCCCAGCCCTGGGCCATGCGAGTGACGGCATCCAGGCTGGCAAGGTGATCGTTGGTGCTGGCGGCCACCAGGCTGCGGAATGGCAGCGGGCCTTTGGGCAGGGGGGCCCAGCCATTGGCGCGCAGGCTGTCCGAGGTGGGATAGCCTTGTGGCCAGGCGGCATCGAGGTCCGGTGGCGCGGCCAGCAGAGCGCCCTTGATCGGACGGTCATGTTTCGCAGCCCAGTGCGCCACCATCAAAACGCCGGCGCTGTGGGCGACCAGGATCACCGGACCGTCGATCTGTTCCAGCTGCTGCTGGATCGCCCGGACCCGGGCCGCGCAGTCGAGTTTGTCGGTTTCAAGTGGCGGTACGCTGCGTACCTTGCCCAGGCGGGCCTCCAGCAGTGTTTGCCAATGCTCGGCCACGTGCTCACGCAGACCAGGCACGATCAGAACGGTTGTGGCAGTTTGCAGTTTGTCCACTTGAACACCCTCGGCTTCTCGAAGACTCGACTGGCTCGTTGGCCAGAACTTTTTTGTAGTACTGACCTTAAAGACCCCCCATCCGGTGCGCTTTTCATTTGACGTCAGTCACTTTTCTTTTGATGACAGGTGCCATACCGCTCATGCGTTCAAGCAGTTCAGCAGCCACTGCCGGGAATGGAAAGTGACGCCATGCCATTTATCGTGGAGGCGGCCACGGACGGGGCCTCGAGGTGTCTAGTACACGGATGTAACGGGTGACTCACATCAAAGTATTTTTCATTTCATGACGCGCTGGCTTATAGTCGAGCGGCTTATTTCCATAAAAACAACACTAGGAAATACCACTGAATGACCAAGCTCGTTCGTGCCGCCGTCCTGACCAACTATCTGGAGGTGGCCCACTACCTGGGGTTCAACCCACACGATTTGTTGGCCTCCGTCGGCTTGAACAAAAATCGGCTGCAAGTGCCCGAACACCGCATTGCGATCGATGCGGCCGTGCGGTTGCTGGAGGACTCGGCCACTGCCAGCGGCTGCCAGAGTTTTGGCCTGAGCATGGCCGAATCGCGCCAGCTCTCCGACTTCGGCGTCGTCAGCCTGCTGCTGACTCACCAGCGAACCCTGCGCGATGCGCTGCAGGTGGTGGTGCACTACCGTCATCTGCTCAACGATTCGCTGGCCATCTTCATCGAAGAAGCCGGCAAGATGGTGATCATCCGCGAGGAAGTGGTGACCGAGATACCGATGCCCTGCCGCCAGGCCAATGAGCTGGCGATCGGCGTGATGTTCCGGCTCTGCGCCGCCCTGCTCGGTTCCAGTTGGCAACCCTACAGCGTCAACTTCACGCACCAGGCGCCCGACAACCTGCAACTGCATCGACGCCTGTTCGGCTGCAAGCTGGAGTTCGGCAGCGAGTTCAATGGCATTGTCTGCCCCAATGCCAACCTGGACATGACCAACCCCCATGCCGACCCGGCAATGGCGCGTCACGCCCAGCGTTATCTCGATTCGTTGCAAGGCGACCAGGGGCCGTCGACCCTGTTTGAAATCCGCAAGGCCATCTACCTGCTGCTACCGATGGGGCATGCCACCATCGAGCAGATAGCCCAGACCCAGGGCATGAACGTGCGCACCCTGCAGCGACGCTTGAAAGAGGACAATTGCACGTTCAACGACGTGATCAACGACGTGCGCCGCGACTTGGTCCTGCGCTACCTGGAGAACCCGACTTACTCGCTGGGGCGTATCGCCGACATGCTCGGTTACTCCATGGCGAGTTCGTTCACCCGCTGGTTCATCGCGCAGTTCGGCATGCCGCCTGCCTCCTGGCGCAGCACACACAAGAATGCCCCGTCCAGAATGCCTGACTGAACAGGCCCCCTCCTCGGTCGGCAGGAATCCAACAGAAAAAAAAGCGGTCGGCTGTCGTCACAGCCGCCGCAAAAAAACCGATGCCAGTGGCCCGGTCGAGTGCCGCGCTACGCCATGGAGGCAACGTAGCGCAGCGCTGCTCGTGCAGTACCTGCGTGGAAAGACCGGGCTTACAGCCCCCAATGCAGCAACAACAGCACCAGGGCGACGAGGAACACGGTCTCCCCAACCATCAGCAAGATGGGCTTGATGCCGACCGCCGCCAGCTCCTTGAGCTGGGTCTTCATGCCCAGGGCACTGATGGAAATCACCAGGCACCAGCGCGACAATTCATTGACCCCGCCCTGCACCACCGGCGCCACCCAGCCGGTACTGTTGAGACAGGCCAGCAACAGGAATCCGACGGCGAACCACGGCAGCAACGGCGGCCGCTTGCCGGTAGTGTCGGCGCCCTGCATGCGGGTGATCATGGCGGCGCACAGAATCACCGGCAGCAGCATCGCGACCCGCATCAGCTTGACCACCGTGGCCGTGTCGCCGGTCTCGGTCGACATGCTGTAACCGGCACCGACCACCTGGGCCACGTCATGGATCGTCGCGCCGAGAAACACTCCCGCCACTTGCGGTGACAAACCAAACCAGTTGGCAATCATCGGGTAAACGATCATGGCCAGGGTGGACAGCGCCGAGACGCCAATCACGGTGAACAGGGTCGCACGCTCTTTCTGCGGGTGGTTGGGCAGCGCCGCGGCCAGCGCCAACGCCGCCGAAGCACCACAGATCGCCGTCGCGCCACCGGTGAGCATGCCGAACAGGCGCTGAAAGCCCATGGCCTTGGCCGCCAGCACCGAGACGCCGATGGTCACCACCACCAGGATCACCACCAGGGCCACCGGCTTCCAGCCGAGGGCGGCGATCTGCTCGAGGGTGATGCGCATCCCCAGCAGCGCCACGCCGATACGCAGCACGGTGCGCGCCGTGAACTCGATGCCGGCCTTGCATTTGCTCTCACCGGCGAGAAAGTTCAAGGCCATGCCCAGCAGCAGGGCGAACAACATGACCGGCGCACCGTAGTGCTCGGACAAAAAGGTCGCCGCCGCGGCCACGGTCAGGCTGACGATAAAACCCGGCGCCAGTTCGCGCGCGCGGCTATGGATGCTGGTCAGAGCGATGGCGCTCATGGCGCGGACTCCTCAGGAACGATCACGATATAGGCCTGGTCGTCGACGACCTCGACCGGGTAGTTGGCAACCTTGAGCTTGTCGGAATTGAGCAGGTAACCGCTGGCCAGGTCGAAACGCAGGCCATGGGCACAACACTGAATCACTCGTCCTTCCAGGCGCCCGCCACACAGCGAGGCGCCCTGATGCGGACAACTGTCATCGATGGCATAGAGCCTGCCGTCGACGTTGAACAGCGCCAGGCTCTTGTCGGCGAACTCGAACAGCGACCGTCCTCCGGCCTGCGGGAGCTTGCCGGCAGGCACGGGTACACGCTGGCTCATGAAGGTTGCCGCTCTTGCTGCAGCGCTTCACACATCGCACCGAACAGCGCCTCGGCAGGTTGCGCCCCGCTGATCGCCAGGCGACGGTCGAACTGGAAATACGGCACGCTCTTGACCGGCCTTGTGTCGCTGCCCAGGTACGGGCTGGCATCACCGCTCAGGCAGCCGGTCAGGGCGGCACGGTCGAAACCGCACTCCTCGGCAATGGCCAGCAGTGTATCGGCACACCCCAGGTCTTCACCGCGCACAAAGTAGGCGCTGAACAGACGCTCCAGCAGGGCATCGCGCTGGGCAGCACTGCCCAGTGCTGCCGCCTGCTCCATCAAGCGATGGGCGTCGGCGGTGTTGGGCATCCGCTCGATACCGCGCAGGTCGATGCTGACGCCGACCGCAGCCGCTGCCTGCTGCACCTGAGCCTGACGCATGCGCACGGCCTCGACACTGCCCAGGCGCTGCAAGTAGAACTCGGCAAAGGGTTCGCCCTGGGGCGGCAGATGGGGCAGCAACTGAACACCCTGCCATGCCAGGTCAACCTCGACATCCGGCCGCTCGCTACGCAACCGGTCCAATGCAACCTCCAGCTGGCGCTTGCCGATCAGGCACCAGGGGCAAATAAAGTCGAAGAACACTTCGACGTGCAAACGATGACTCACGATCTCACCTCTAACGCTACATCTGCGACCGGCGTATTGCCGCGCTCACCCTTCAGGCGAGCAATGTCGTTGTGATAATGGCACCTGGCATAAAAGAACACCGCCGCTGCCGCGATGCTGATCAGCGGTACCAACTGGAAGGCTGCATGCAGGCCGATCAGGTCCGATACCTTGCCGGTCACGAACGGGCCCGGGGCAAGCCCGAGCATGTTGTTGACCAGAGTCAGCGTGGCAAAGGCGGTGCCATGCACCGAGTAATGGGTCAGGTTGGCAACCATGGCTCCCGCAGGGCCGGTGATCCCCGTGGCAATCAGCATGCCCAGGCAAATCAGCACCAATTGCGCAGGTCCTGGTGGCAAGGCAAAGGCGATCGACAACAGCAGGCAACTGCCCAGGCAATAGGCGATGGCCAGGGTCACCTTGCGTTCCGGCGATTGCTGGCTGAGGCGGTCGCTGAGAATGCCGCACAGAATCATCCCCGCGCCGCTGCACAGTACGATAAGCGCCGCCAGGGCACCGGCCTTGTCAGTCCCCATGTCGTAGTAACGGTTCAGGTAGCTCGGCATCCACACCACCACGGTGGCACCGACGAACAACTGCAGGCCGCTGCCGATGTAGGCACTGACCACCGAGCGACTGCAATACAGCGTACGCAGCGGGCGCTTGACCGCCGCCGCAGCCTTGTTCGCCGCCGCCATGGCACGTCGTGGGGCGATGCGCGCCTCCTTGACGATGACCGGATACAGCAACGCCAGCAGCAAGCCGAACAGGGCCATGCCGGCGAACGACCAACGCCAGCCCAGCTTGGCCGCGATCACGCCGCCCAGGGCCATGCCCAACACCGCGCCGAACATGCCACCCGCCATGAAGGCGCTGGCCAGCGTAGCTCGCATATGCTTGGGAAACACGGAAATAACCACGGCGATACCCACGCTGCCATAGGCCGCTTCGCCGACACCCACCATGAAGCGGGCAAGGAACATTTGCTGATAGTTCTCGGCCAGCGCGCAGCCAAGGGTCGCCAGGCTCCAGAGCATGGCCATCAGCGCCAGGCTTTTAACCCGGCCGAAACGATCTGCGAGCAAGGACAGGGGGAACGTCAGCAGACCGACCATCAAGGCGACGATGCCGCTGAGCAGGCCGAGTTGACCGTCGCTCAACGCCCACTCGCTCTTGAGCATGGGGAACACGGCGTTAAGCACTTGCCGCGACATGTAGTCTGAAATCAACAGGCCGAAGGTCAGGGCAAAGACGATCCAGGCATAAGGACGCTCAACCGTGACGGTATCCGGATCCTCGTCACCTGCTGCAATTGGGTGAAAGGCCATGCTGCCTCCTCAGGCGTAACTTGTATTTGTTTTTATAGGGCATGTGGACCTTGTTACATCATTACGGGGCAAGCGATGCCTGTCGCTTGCCCCGCAGTTCATCAACCGCGTTGTGGTACTCCTTTCTGGCCAGCCTTGCGGTTTGGCGCCATGCCATTGGCCAGCAGGGTTTCCTCGACGGTCTCGTACTGCACACCGATGCGGTAGATTTCCCGCGCTTCCTTGCCGCTGGCGATTTCGCGGCCCAACTCATGAGCGACACGCACGGTCTGCTCGATCTGCTGTACGGAGCTGAAACGCTTGCCGTGGTGATCGATGATCGTGTCTTCGATACCCACCCGTGGGTGCATGCCCATGGCCAGCGCCATGGTGTTGAACGGCAATACGTTTTTCAGCAGCGACTCGGCGGTCACGGTGCAACCGTCCGGCGCACGGTGGATGAAGTTGAAGAAGTTGAACGGATTAGGACCGTCGAAACCACCGCCAATGCCGATCCAGGTCAGGTTCAACGGGCCCTTGTAGACGCCCCTGCGAACCAGGCGCTCGAGGGTTTCCAGCGCATGCATTCCGGTCAGCTGGAAGTGCGGCTGGATACCGTTGGCCATCAGGCGCTTGAGGTGCTCTGCGACCCAGGCCGGGCCGGCCGGTACGGTCATCTCGCTATAGGCGGCCTGGTAGGCCGGGTTGGCCAGGGAGGTGCCTTCCAGGTATTCCGGATACAGCAGCTCCATGATGTTCATTTGGGTGGTGTTGATCGCCACCGTGACCTGGTCCGGTTTTGGCGTCAGCTCAGCGAGCATGTGGCGGGTGTCGTCGGACAGCCATTTGGCCGCCTCGCCATCGCCTTCGGGGGCGAAGGAAATCGAGCCGCCGACCTGGATGATCATGTCCGGCACCGCTTCACGCACACCGGCAATCAGTTCGTTGAACTTGGACAAGCGCTTGGAGCCCTTGCCGTCCAGCTCGCGCACGTGCAAGTGCAGCACGGTGGCGCCGGCCTCGTAGCAGTCAACTGCCTTCTGCACCTGCTCGTCCATGGTCAGCGGAATGTCTTCCGGGAAGTCTTCCGGCATCCATTCAGGGCCGTAAGGGGCAACGGTGATCACCACCTTTTCCATGTTTTCGGGGTGCAGGGAATCGTCGAAGAATTGCATGAGTTACTCCAGTGTTTTTATTGTAAGGCACCCGGCAGACTTTGCCGGGGCAGACCAAGAGCAGGGGCTGGCGTTCAGTAGGTCTTGTCGCCAATGATGCCGGCACGTTCCATCTTGCGATGGCAGGGCGGGTAGTCCATGACGGCGTAATGCTGGGTACTGCGGTTGTCCCAGATGGCAATGCTGTTGGGACTCCAGCGCCAGCGCACCTGATACTCAGGGATGTAGGCCTGGCTGATCAGATAGCGCAGCAGGTCGGACGCACCCGGGTTGGCGTCCTGGCCGAAGCGCACCCGGTCAGCGGTGTGGTAATTGCTCAGATGGGTGGTAAAGGCATTGACGAACAGCACCTTCTCACCGGTTTCCGGATGGGTGCGCACCACCGGGTGCTCGGCATCCGGGTATTGGGCCTTGAGCGCCAGGCGCTTTTCGATCGGCATGGCCGCGCCGAAACTCGCTTCGATGCTGTGGCGGGCGCGCAGGCCGGCGATCTTCACCTTCACGTCTTCGGGCAGGCGATCGTAGGCCTGCACCATGTTCACCCACATGGTGTCGCCGCCCACCGGCGGGCATTCCACGCAGCGCAACACGCACCCCATCGGTGGTGCCTCGCGCCAGGTAGCGTCGGTATGCCAAGCGTTTTCGTAGCGATCCATCGGCTGGTCCGGGCGCTTGTAGATCTGCACCAGGCCCGGATGATCTGGATCACTGCCGGCGACCGGATGATCCTCCAGCTCGCCGAAACGGCGAGCGAAGGCAACGTGTTCGGCGCGGGTGATGTCCTGGTCGCGCAGGAACACCACGCGGTGCTTGACCAGCTGGGCACGAATTTCGGCAAAAAGGCCGTCGTCGTGGATGGCGTCAGCAAGGTTGACGCCTATGAGTTGTGCACCAATGTTGCAAGTTAATTGTTCTACTTTCATGGCAACAGGCTTCCTCAGATTCCTCAGATTACGAAAATCGACGACCCCGTGGTTTTGCGAGACTCCAGGTCACGGTGGGCCTGTACGGCATCCTGCAAGGCGTAGTGCTGGTTGATCTCGATCTTGATTCGACCGCTGCCCACGTGATCGAACAACTCACCAGCCAGGGCGGCTTTTTCCGCCGGGTCTGAAATGTAGTCAGCCAGCGCCGGACGGGTCAGGAACAGCGAACCCTTCATCGCCAGCAGCACCGGGTCAAAGGCCGGGATCGGGCCGGACGCGGTGCCCACGCACACCATCAGGCCACGGCGCTTGAGCGAGTCGAGCGAGCCCATGAAGGTGTTCTTGCCGACGCTGTCGAACACCACGTTGACGCCAACGCCATCAGTCAGCTCGCGAACGCGCGGGGCGACGTCTTCATGGCTGTAATTGATGATGTGGTCGCAACCGTGGGCCTTGGCGATTTCACCCTTGCCTTCGGTGGAGACGGTACCGATCACAGTGAGGCCGAGCAGCTTGGCCCACTGCGAGACGATCATGCCCACACCACCGGCGGCGGCGTGCAGCAAAATAGTGTCCCCGGGTTTGAAGTCGTAGAGACGACGCATCAGGTACGAAGACGTCAAGCCGCGCATGGTCATGGCCGCGGCGGTCTCGAAACTGATGGTTTCAGGCAGCTTGATCAGCGGTGCCGCTGGGATCAGGCGTTCGGTGCTGTAGGCACCCAGGGTGTTGAGAAAGCCCGTGTAGGTGACACGATCCCCAACCGCGACATGGGTCACGCCCTCGCCGACGGCCTGCACCACACCGGAAGCCTCGACTCCCATGCCGTTGGCGAGCGGGATCGGGTAGGTACCGTTGCGGAAGTAGGTGTCGGCATAGTTCAGCCCGACCGCCACGTGACGAAGTCGAACCTGACCCGGGCCTGGGTCGCCTACCTCGACATCTTCATAGCGAAGGACTTCGGGACCACCGGTTTCGTAGAAGCGTACGGCTTTGGCCATGCCTGTTTTTCTCCAATCTGCGATTTTGGCGTATGCCTGGAATTGCGTTGATTGGACTGTAGGCCGCGGGCTGACCGAATGCTTCTCATCAGACGACAAGGGCTTTTCATTTCATGACAAGGTTCCATGAGGGTTTCGACGCCGGCGGGGCTGATCATTTCACCGTCACCACGACCCCCGCGAGTCGTCGCTGCCATTCAGAAAAAAAGATATACACTCGGGTAAATCTATAAAAACAGCCCACCGGGTATTTCCCCATGATGACCCTGCGTCAGATCCGTCACTTCATCGCCGTGGCTGAAACCGGCTCGATCTCGGCCGCCGCGCAAGCGGTGTACATCTCCCAATCCACCTTGACCCTGGCCATCCAGCAACTTGAGCAGGAAATCGGCGTGGGCCTGTTCAACCGCCACGCCAAAGGCATGACCCTGACCCACCAGGGCCATCAGTTCCTGCGCCAGGCACACTTGATCCTGGCCACGGTCGACAACGCCAAGCGCAGCCTCCAGCAAAGCACCGACCAGGTCGCCGGCCAGTTGACCGTTGGCGTCACCAGCCTGGTCGCCGGTTATTACCTCGCCGACTTGCTCACCCGTTTTCAACGCGCCTACCCCAACGTGGACATTCGCGTCATGGAAGACGAACGGCCCTATATCGAACATTTGCTGGTCAGCGGCGAGATCGACGTCGGGGTACTGATCCTTTCCAACCTCGAGGATCGCCATGCCTTGCAGACCGAGGTACTGACCCACTCCCCCCATCGCCTGTGGCTGCCCGCCCAGCACCCGTTGCTGGAGCACGACAGCATCAACCTCGCCGACGTCGCCCGCGAGCCGCTGATCCAGTTGAACGTCGATGAAATGGACCACACCGCCCAGCGCATGTGGCGGGCGGCGTCGCTGCAACCGCGCATCACCCTGCGCACGGCCTCGACCGAAGCCGTGCGTAGCCTGGTGGCCGCCGGCCTGGGCGTGTCGATCCAGCCCGACATGACCTACCGCCCCTGGTCGCTGGAAGGCGACATCATCGAAGCCCGCCCTATCGCCGACCTCAGCCAGACCCTGGACGTCGGCCTCGCCTGGCGGCGCGGTGCGGCGCGCCCGGCGCTGGTCGACCCCTTCCTGACCGTCGCCCGTGAACAGCCCCACGGCGGCCGCAAGCCATCTATTTAATCGAATGCTGCATTCAGTATTTGGTATTTGTCGTCCTCAAGTCCGACCACTAGTCTCTGTACATCTATAAGACGGTCGGGCCCCCAGTCACAGGGAGCACCATGGCCATACAAGAAAAGAGAACCCGTAAAATGGCTGGCGCGCAGACCCCGTTGTCCACCGCATTGCTGATCGATGGTGAATTGGTCGCCGGCCAGGGCTTCGTCGAGCCCATCCTCAACCCGGCCACCGGTGAAGTGCTGACGCACATTGCCGAAGCCAGCACCGAACAAGTCGAAGCCGCCATCCTCGCCGCCCACCGCGCCTTCCCCGGCTGGTCGCGAACCACGCCGCAACAGCGCTCGAACATCTTGCTCGGCATTGCCAACGCCATCGAAAAACAGGCCGACCTGCTCGCCCGCCTGGAGTCGCTGAACTGCGGCAAACCCCTGCACCTGGCCCGCCAGGACGACCTGAGCGCTACGGTCGACGTCTTCCGCTTCTTCGCCGGAGCCGTGCGCTGCCAGACCGGTCAGCTCAGCGGCGAATACCTGCCGGGCTACACCAGCATGGTGCGCCGCGACCCCATCGGGGTGGTCGCCTCCATCGCGCCGTGGAACTACCCGATCATGATGGCCGCCTGGAAAATCGCCCCGGCGCTGGCCGCCGGCAACACCCTGGTGTTCAAGCCGTCCGAACATACCCCGCTGTCGATTCTCGCCCTGGCGCCGGCACTGGCCGACCTCCTTCCGCGCGGGGTGATCAACATCATCTGCGGGGGTGGCGAAGGCGTCGGCAGCCATCTGGTCAGCCACCCGAAAGTACGCATGGTCTCGCTGACCGGCGACATCGTCACCGGGCAGAAGATTCTCCAGGCCGCCGCCAAGACCCTCAAGCGCACCCACCTGGAACTCGGAGGCAAGGCTCCGGTGATCGTCTGCAACGATGCCGACCTGCAAGCGGTGGTCGAGGGTGTGCGCAACTACGGCTACTACAACGCCGGGCAAGACTGCACCGCCGCCTGCCGGATCTACGCCCAGGCCGGGATTCACGACAAACTGGTGGCCGAACTCGGCGCCGCCGTGGGCAGCCTGCGTTTTGCCGGCAAGCGCGATGCCGACAACGAGATCGGCCCGCTGATCAGCACCCGCCAGCGTGATCGCGTGGCCAGCTTCGTCGAGCGCGCACTGGGCCAACCGCACATCGAGCGGGTGACCGGCGCGGCGGTGCATTCGGGCGCCGGTTTCTATTACCAGCCGACCCTGCTGGCCGGTTGCAAGCAGAGCGATGAAATCGTCCAGCGTGAAGTGTTCGGGCCGGTGGTCACCGTGACCCGCTTCGATGAGCTGGAACAGGCCGTGGACTGGGCCAACGATTCGGAATACGGCCTGGCCTCGTCGGTCTGGACGCAGAACCTGGACAAGGCCATGCAGGTCGCAGCGCGCCTGCAGTACGGCTGCACCTGGATCAACAGTCACTTCATGCTGGTCAGCGAAATGCCTCACGGCGGCTTGAAGCGCTCGGGTTACGGCAAAGACTTGTCCAGCGATTCGCTGCAGGACTACAGCGTGGTGCGACACATCATGGCGCGTCACGGTAATGACCTGAAATAACACTACTAAGCTAATAACAAGCCGAAAAGGCCAGTGACATCACGTTCAACACTGCCCCGACCATAATTTAAAGAAGAGGGATACCCCATGTTCGTGCACAAGACCGCACTGTTTAGTGCAATCGCCACCGCACTGCTGGCCAGTGCCAGTGTTCAGGCCGCCGAACCGCTGAAGGCCGTTGGCGCTGGCGAAGGCCAGCTGGATATCGTCGCCTGGCCGGGCTACATCGAACGGGGCGAAAGCGACAAGGCGTACGACTGGGTGACCGGTTTCGAGAAGGAAACCGGCTGCAAGGTCAACGTCAAGACCGCGGCCACCTCCGATGAAATGGTCAGCCTGATGGCCAAGGGCGGTTACGACCTGGTGACCGCTTCTGGCGACGCCTCGCTGCGCCTGATCGTCGGCAAGCGCGTGCAACCGATCAACACCAGCCTGATCCCGAACTGGAAAAACCTCGACCCACGCTTGAAGGATGCCCCTTGGTACGTGGTCAACAAACAGACCTTTGGCACACCCTATCAGTGGGGCCCGAACGTGTTGATGTACAACACCAAGGTGTTCAAACAGGCGCCCACCAGCTGGAGCGTGGTGTTCGACCAGCAAAACCTGCCGGACGGCAAAGCCAACAAGGGTCGCGTGCAGGCCTATGACGGCCCGATCTACATCGCCGACGCGGCGCTGTACCTGAAGACCGCCAAGCCGGAACTGGGCATCCAGAACCCGTATGAACTGACAGAAACCCAGTACAAGGCCGTGCTCGACTTGCTGCGGGCGCAGCAGCCGTTGATCCACCGCTACTGGCATGACGCAACCGTGCAGATGAGTGACTTCAAGAACGAAGGTGTGGTGGCCTCCGGCGCCTGGCCTTATCAGGTCAACGGCCTGGTGAACGAGAAACAGCCAATCGCCTCCACCATCCCGAAAGAAGGCGCTACCGGTTGGGCCGACACCACCATGCTGCACGCCGAGGCCAAGCACCCGAACTGCGCGTACAAGTGGATGGACTGGTCGCTGCAACCGAAAGTCCAGGGCGACGTCGCCGCCTGGTTCGGCTCGCTGCCAGCCGTGCCCGCCGCCTGCCAGGGCAGCGAACTGCTGGGCGCCGAAGGGTGCAAGACCAACGGCTTCGACCAGTTCGACAAGATCGCCTTCTGGAAAACCCCACAGGCTGAGGGCGGCAAGTTCGTGCCGTACAGCCGCTGGACCCAGGACTACATCGCGATCATGGGCGGTAGATAACACCACCCCTGTGGCGAGGGAGCTTGCTCCCGCTCGAGCGCGAAGCGGTCGCAACACGACCATCGCGTTCTGACTGCAAAAACGCAATTGCAGGTTGACGACTGCTGCGCAGCCGAGCGGGAGCAAGCTCCCTCGCCACAAAAGCTCACTGACATATCGATCGCGATTCAGATTTTTCAGACGTCCAGGCAGGGCCGCTGTGACGGCCCTCGCCTTTTGGGAGCACCGCACCATGACGCTTGCAGTCCAGTTCACCAACGTTTCCCGTCTGTTCGGCGAAGTGAAAGCCGTAGACCGGGTTTCCATCGACATCCAGGACGGCGAGTTCTTTTCCATGCTCGGCCCATCCGGCTCGGGCAAAACCACCTGCCTGCGCCTGATCGCCGGCTTCGAACAACCAAGCACCGGCTCCATCCGCATCCACGGCGAAGAAGCCGCCGGATTGCCGCCCTATCAGCGTGATGTGAACACCGTGTTCCAGGATTACGCGCTGTTCCCGCACATGAACGTTCGCGACAACGTCGCCTACGGATTGAAGGTCAAGGGCGTCGGCAAGACCGAGCGCCTCAAGCGTGCCGAAGAGGCCCTGGACATGGTCGCCCTCGGCGGCTATGGCGAGCGCAAACCGGTGCAACTGTCGGGCGGCCAGCGTCAGCGTGTGGCCCTGGCCCGCGCCCTGGTCAATCGCCCCCGGGTCCTGCTGCTCGACGAACCGCTCGGGGCACTGGACCTGAAGCTGCGCGAGCAAATGCAGGGCGAACTGAAGAAGCTCCAGCGCCAACTGGGCATTACCTTCATCTTCGTCACCCACGACCAGACCGAAGCCCTGTCGATGTCGGACCGCGTGGCGGTGTTCAACAAGGGCCGCATCGAGCAGGTCGATACCCCGCGTAACCTGTACATGAAGCCGGCGACCACCTTCGTTGCCGAATTCGTCGGCACCTCCAACGTGATTCGTGGCGAACTGGCGCAACAGCTGAACGGCAACGCCCACCCCTTCTCGATCCGCCCGGAACACGTGCGTTTTGCCGAAGGCCCGCTGGCCAGCCATGAGATCGAAGTCAGCGGCCTGCTGCACGATATCCAGTACCAGGGCAGTGCCACACGCTACGAATTGAAGCTGGAAAACGGCCAGACCCTGAACATCAGCCAGGCCAACAATCAGTGGAGCGACAGCGGCGCCCAGCACCAGACCGGGCAACGCGTCAGCGCACGCTGGGCGCGCGAGGCCATGATTGCGTTGCACGACACCCTGGCGAGCGGGGTGTGAAATGAACACTGTGGCACTGACCCGCACGCCCTCCGGCGGCTCACCGCTGCGCAGGTTCTCCAACCTGCTGTATCGGCGGCCGAACCTGTACCTCTCGATGTTGCTGGTGCCGCCCCTGCTGTGGTTCGGCGCGATCTATCTGGGATCGCTGCTGACCTTGCTGTGGCAGGGTTTCTACACCTTCGACGACTTCACCATGGCGGTCACGCCGGACCTGACCCTGGCGAACTTCACCGCACTGTTCCAGCCGTCCAACTTCGACATCATCCTGCGCACCCTGAGCATGGCCATCGTGGTCTCGATCGCCAGCGCCATCGTCGCGTTCCCGATTGCCTACTACATGGCGCGCTACACCACCGGCAAGACCAAGGCGTTTTTCTACATCGCGGTGATGATGCCGATGTGGGCCAGCTATATCGTCAAGGCTTACGCCTGGACCTTGCTGCTGGCCAAAGGTGGCGTGGCCCAGTGGTTCGTTCAGTACCTGGGGCTGGAGCCGGTGCTGCAGTTCATCCTGGGCATTCCCGGTGTCGGCGGCAGCACCCTGTCGACCTCGCACCTTGGACGCTTCATGGTGTTCGTCTACATCTGGTTGCCGTTCATGATCCTGCCGATCCAGGCGTCACTGGAGCGCTTGCCGCCGTCGTTGCTGCAAGCCTCCGCCGACCTGGGGGCCAAGCCGCGCCAGACCTTCATGCAAGTGATTCTGCCGCTGTCGATTCCCGGTATCGCCGCCGGCTCCATCTTCACCTTCTCCCTGACCCTGGGCGATTTCATCGTGCCGCAACTGGTGGGCCCGCCGGGCTACTTCGTCGGCAGCATGGTCTACGCCCAGCAGGGTGCGATCGGCAATATGCCGATGGCCGCGGCCTTCACCCTGGTGCCGATCGTGCTGATTGCCATCTACCTGTCCATCGTCAAACGCCTGGGGGCCTTCGATGCGCTCTGACTCTTCCTCCCAAGGGCAGGCCTCTTTAGGCTTGCGCATCGCCGCCTGGGGCGGGTTGGTGTTCCTGCACTTCCCGATCCTGATCATCTTCCTGTACGCCTTCAACACCGAAGACGCCGCGTTCAGCTTTCCGCCCAAGGGCTTCACCCTGAAGTGGATCGCCGTGGCGTTCTCGCGGCCCGACGTGCTGGAAGCAATCAAGCTGTCGGCGCAGATCGCCTCGATTGCCACGCTGATCGCCATGGTCCTCGGCACCCTGGCGTCGGCGGCGCTGTACCGCCGTGACTTCTTCGGCAAGCAGGGCATTTCGCTGATGCTGATCCTGCCGATTGCGCTGCCGGGGATCATCACCGGGATTGCCTTGCTGGCAACGTTCAAGACCCTGGGGATAGAACCGGGGATGTTCACCATCATCGTCGGTCACGCGACCTTCTGCGTGGTGATCGTCTACAACAACGTCATTGCCCGCCTGCGGCGTACGTCCCACAGCCTGATCGAAGCCTCGATGGACCTGGGCGCCGACGGTTGGCAGACCTTCCGCTACATCATCCTGCCGAACCTCGGCTCGGCGTTGCTCGCCGGCGGCATGCTGGCGTTTGCACTGTCGTTCGATGAAATCATCGTCACCACCTTCACCGCCGGCCACGAACGCACCTTGCCGCTGTGGCTGCTCAATCAACTGAGCCGCCCGCGGGACGTACCGGTGACCAACGTGGTGGCAATGCTGGTGATGATCGTGACCATGCTGCCGATCCTCGGCGCCTATTACCTGACGCGTGGTGGCGAAAGCGTCGCGGGCAGTGGTGGCAAGTAACTGACAACCCTTTCTTACGGTGGAAACGGTTTGGTGTAGGAGCAGCCGGTCGACGCTCGAGTGCTCGCGAAGAACGTTAACGATGACAAGGACTGTCTGGATGAGCGCGGTGCCCTTGCATCCTTCGCGAGCAAGCTCGCTCCTACAGGTCCCGGTTCCGACAGAAACATAAAAGCGCCAATGAGGACACGAACATGCAAACCAAACTCTTGATCAACGGCCAACTGGTCAATGGTGAAGGCGCCCCTCAAGCCGTCTTCAACCCGGCCCTGGGTCGTGTGCTGGTGGAAATCAACGAAGCCAGCGAAGCCCAGGTGGATGCCGCCGTGCGGGCTGCCGACGGCGCGTTCGAAAGCTGGTCGCAGACCTCGCCCAAAGACCGTTCGCTGTTGTTGCTCAAACTGGCCGACGCGATTCAGGCCCACGGTGAAGAACTGGCGAAACTGGAGTCGGACAACTGTGGCAAACCTTTGAGCGCGGTGCTCAATGACGAGATCCCGGCGATTGCCGATGTGTTCCGTTTCTTTGCCGGTGCCAGCCGTTGCATGAGCAGCATGGCGGGTGGCGAATACCTGCCCGGTCACACCTCGATGATCCGTCGTGACCCGGTGGGGGTGATCGCCTCCATCGCGCCGTGGAACTACCCGCTGATGATGGTGGCCTGGAAAATCGCCCCGGCCCTGGCGGCTGGTAACACCGTGGTGCTCAAGCCATCGGAACAAACCCCCTTGACCGCCCTGCGCCTGGCCGAGTTGGCATCGGAGATTTTCCCGGCCGGTGTACTCAACCTGGTATTCGGTCGCGGGGCTACGGTCGGCAGCCCACTGGTAACGCATCCGAAGGTGCGCATGGTGTCGCTCACCGGTTCCATTGCCACCGGTTCGAACATCATTTCCAGCACTGCCGACAGCGTCAAGCGCATGCACATGGAACTGGGTGGCAAGGCGCCGGTGATCATCTTCGACGACGCCGACATCGACGCCGCCGTTGAAGGCATTCGCACCTTCGGTTTCTACAACGCCGGGCAAGACTGCACCGCCGCCTGCCGCATCTATGCCCAGGACGGTATCTACGACAGGTTTGTGGAGAAGCTCGGCGCGGCCGTCAGCAGCATCAAGTACGGTGTGCAGGATGATCCGGCCACCGAGTTGGGCCCGCTGATCACCGCCCAGCATCGCGACCGCGTCGCCGGGTTCGTCGAGCGGGCGATAGCCCAACCACACATTCGCCTGATCACCGGCGGCAAGGTCGTGGAAGGCAACGGCTTCTTCTTCGAGCCCACAGTGCTGGCCGACGCCCGACAGGATGACGAGATCGTGCGGCGTGAAGTGTTCGGCCCCGTGGTATCGGTGACCCGCTTCACCGACGAAGCCCAGGTCCTGGGCTGGGCCAACGACTCGGACTACGGCCTGGCCTCGTCGGTGTGGACCGCCGATGTCGGTCGCGCCCATCGCCTCTCGGCCCGCTTGCAGTACGGCTGCACCTGGGTCAACACGCACTTCATGCTGGTCAGCGAAATGCCTCATGGCGGTCAGAAACTGTCCGGCTACGGCAAGGACATGTCCATGTACGGACTGGAGGACTACACCACCGTGCGGCATGTGATGTTCAAGCACTAAAAGCTTCGCGGGCAAGCCCATTCCCACAAGGTCACCGCAGTCTCTGTGAGAGCGGGTTTGCCCGCGAAGACGTCACCGCGGTTTCAAGGCAGAAACCGGCAGCACGCACCACCAGGCTCCACACCAGAGAAGTCAAAACAATAACCACCGATCCGGGTGAGGCCATCATGGCCCCGCCACGGTTTCGGGCATCCGAAATCTGCCGATTTTCCGGAGTATCAACGTCATGAGTGCACTACCCGAACTCAATGTCGCCGTCGCGGACAGCGATGCCGAGCAGCTACGCAAGCTGGGTTACACCTCGAATTTCAATCGCAGCATGAGCCTGTGGGAAAACTTCGCCCTGGGCTTCACTTACCTCTCGCCAGTCGTCGGGGTCTATACCCTGTTCGGCCTGTGCCTGGCCGCGGGTGGCCCGCCCATGTTCTGGGCCTACCTGCTGGTCGGTTGCGGCCAGTTGCTGGTGTGCCTGATCTTCGGTGAAGTGGTGTCGCAGTTCCCGATTTCCGGTGGCGTCTACCCCTGGGCACGTCGCCTGGTGGGCAAGCGCTGGGCGTGGATGGTCGGCTGGATCTACTCCATCGCCCTGTGTGTCACCATCGCCGCCGTTGCCGTCGGTGCCGGCCCTTACCTGGCGGCGATGATGGGTTTTGAACCGAGCAACAACACCAACATTATCATTGCCTTGGTACTGACGCTGTTCGCGACCCTGGTCAACCTCAGCGGCACCAAAGTGCTGGCGCGTATCGCCATGTTCGGTTTCCTCTGCGAACTGGTCGGTGCGGTGATCGTCGGTGTCTACCTGTTGATCTTCGAACGCCATCAACCCCTGAGCGTGCTGTTCAACACCTTTGACATCAGCGTTGACGGCTCATACCTACCGGCCTTCCTCACCGCGTCCCTGGCCGGGATGTTCCTGTACTACGGCTTCGAGGCTTGCGGTGATGTCGCCGAAGAGACCCCGAACCCGAGCAAGCAGATTCCGGTGGCCATGCGCATGACCATCTACATCGGCGGCATCGCGGCGATGTTTGCCTGCCTGGCGCTGATTCTGGCGGTACCGGACATGCAAGCCGTAATCAACGGCACCGACAAGGACCCGGTGACCACCATCCTGAACAACGCCTTTGGCCCGGTGGGCTCGAAAGTGGTGATGGGCGTGGTGATGATTTCCTTCATCTCCTGCGTCATCAGCCTGCAAGCGGCTGCCAGCCGTCTGCTGTACTCCTACGCTCGTGACGAAATGGTCATTGGCAGCGGCCTGCTCAAGCGCATTTCGCCTACGACCCAGGTTCCCGTGGCGGCCTTGTTCGTATCCGGTATCCTGCCGGCGCTGATCATCACCCTCGGCTTCTTCCTGCAGGATGCCGTCGCCACCATTGTCAGCTTCGCCGCCATCGGCATCTATCTGGCCTTCCAGATGATCGTACTCGCGGCCCTCTATGCCCGTGCCCGTGGCTGGAAACCCAGCGGCAGGTTCACCCTGGGTGCATGGGGCCTGCCAGTGAATATCGGCGCGCTGGTCTATGGTGTCGGGGCGATCGTCAACATGGCCTGGCCGCGCTCGCCGGATGCCGCGTGGTACATCAACTACGCAATGGTGCTGAGCACGGCCATCGTCATTGGCCTGGGTCTGCTCTACATGTGGCTCGGCAAGCCCTATGACCATGGCACCGCCCCAGCAGGCGACGCCTGGAAAGCCAGCCGGTAACGACAACGCCCTGCCCCGTCGGAACGGGTCAGGGCGCCTGGAACACACACAAGGATTGAATATGGACATTACCCGCCGCGACTTCCTCAACGGCGTCGCTATCACCATTGCCGCCGGCATGACCCCGTTGCAAATTCTCCAGGCCGCGCCTGACGGTCGCTACTACCCACCCGCCCTCACCGGCCTGCGTGGCAGCCACGTCGGCTCGTTCGAATTGGCGCACCAGATGGGCTGGGAGAAAAAAGTCTTCGACACCGACAAACTGCCGATCAGCGAGGAGTACGACCTTGTGGTGGTCGGTGGTGGTCTGAGCGGATTGTCCGCGGCCTGGTTCTACCGCGAGAAACATCCGAAAGCACGTATCCTGATTCTGGAAAACCACGATGACTTTGGCGGCCACGCCAAGCGCAACGAGTTCTCCGCCGGCGGCCGCATGATTCTCGGTTATGGCGGCAGCGAAGCCTTCCAGTCGCCGAGCCATCTGTACAGTAACGAAGTGAATGGCCTGCTGAAAAAGCTTGGTGTGGACATCAAACGCTTTGAGACGGCCTTCGATCGCCAGTTCTACCCCGGCCTTGGCCTGTCGCGCGCGGTGTTCTTCGACAAGGAGAACTTCGGCGAAGACAAGCTGGTCAGCGGAGACCCGACTCCGATGGTGGCCGACGACATCGCCCCGGACCAACTCAACGCTCGCGCCATCGAAGACTTCATCAACGACTTCCCGCTATCGCCAGCGGATCGTACAGCCCTGGTTGCCATCCACAATGCGCCCAGGGACTACCTGGCCGGCAAAACCACGGAACAGAAAACCGCGCATCTGGAATCCACCAGCTACCGCGATTTCCTGCTCAAGGATGTCGGACTCTCGGAACAGGCGGTGAAGTACTTCCAAAGCCGCACCAATGACTTCATGGCGCTGAGCATCGACGCCGTGGCTGCGTACGACGCCTACAACGTCGGCTTCCCAGGCTTTGGCGCAATGAATCTTGAGCCCATCAGCGAAGAAGCCCAAGCGGAAATGGAAGAACCCTACATCTACCACTTCCCCGACGGCAACGCCTCGCTGGCCCGCTTGCTGGTGCGCAGCCTGATCCCGGCCGTGGCGCCCGGGAACACCATGGACGACATCGTCCTGGCCCCGTTCGACTACGCCAGGCTCGACCAACCGAAAACCCCGGTACGCATTCGCCTCAACAGCACCGTCGTCAGCGTGCGCAATGTCGGCAATGCCGTGAACATTGGCTACAGCCGTGGCGGGCAACTGAGCCAGGTACGCGGCAAGCACTGCATCATGGCCTGCTACAACATGGTGATTCCATACCTGCTGCGCGATGTGTCGGCAGCGCAATCCCACGCGCTGAGCCAGAACGTGAAATTCCCGCTGGTGTACACCAAAGTGGTGATCCGCAACTGGCAGTCGTTCCAGAAACTGGGGGTTCACGAAATCTACGCGGCAACCCAACCCTACAGCCGGATCAAACTCGACTACCCGGTAAGTATGGGCGGCTACGACCATCCAAAGGACCCAACGCAACCGATCGGCCTGCACATGGTCTACGTGCCCACCAGCCCCAACAGCGGCATGAACGCCCGCGACCAGGCCCGTGCCGGCCGTGGCCGCCTGTACGGCCAATCCTTCGAGGTCCTCGAAGCCCAGTTGCGCGACCAGTTGCAACGCATGCTCGGCCCTGGTGGTTTCAACCACGAAACCGACATCCTCGACATCACCGTCAACCGCTGGTCACACGGCTACGCGTACTTCTCCAATAGCCTGTACGACGATTCCGACGAGAGCGAAAAACTGATGACCCTGGCGCGTCAGCCAGTTGGCAATGTCAGCATCGCCAACTCGGACGCCGCATGGAGCGCCTATGCCCATGCGGCGATTGATGAGGCTTACAGGGCGGTAGGAGAAGTGGGCTAGTCATTGCCACCGATGGAGGGACAAAGCATTTGGCAATACTTCGCGTGCTCCCTCCAGCCGTTGTGCCGCTAAGGTTGTTCGGAACCGATGCGCACGACGATGGTTGACTGAGGCCCTGGTAGAGCCTAGGGTGTATACATCGTTTACAACGTATACACCCTCACAGGAGTGCCACCATGGCCTCACCCGTATTGTCCTTTCGAGTCGAAGAGATCCTTGCCCAGCAACTGGATCAGTTGGCCGCAGCGACCGATCGCGACCGTCAATACCACCTCAAGCGTGCACTGGTGCGTTACGTGGAAGCCGAATCCTGGCACCTGCAATCCATCGGCGAGGGCATTGCCGATGCCGATGCTGGCAAACTGACTGACCTGGACGCCGTGAAGGCTAAGTGGGCGAACCGTGCCGAGAGTCGCACTGACCGAGAAAGCCGAGAGTGATCTGGACGCCATTCATGAACATTACTGTGGATTGATCGGCGCGAGCGCCGCCAGCGATGTAATGGCAAACATCCTGGACACCTTTGATCAACTGGAACGGTTCCCGGGCTCGGGTCGTCCGTCCCAGGTACCGGATGTGCGAGAGCTGGTTCTGAACCAGATCCCCTTCGTTGTGCCCTATCGGGTAATACAGGGCCAGGTGCAAGTACTTCGGATACTGCATCAGCGAAGCTGAGCGCACTCAGGAGTGGCGACCTACAGGCAGCCCCTGGCGCAGGCGAACAACCTCATGCGCCGCGCCTGGACAACGGGCACCTCTCAAAACCGCGAAACGCTACGCATCGCATCCAGCAGACAGCGCATGGCGATCCGGTCGCTCTCTGACAACTCGCGGTAATGCTCGACGAGCTGCAGCTCCTCTGTACTGAGCCGGCGCGCTCTACGCGAGAAGTTCACGCCTGAAATGATCCCCAGAAACCCGATGATGCCTTGCGCTTTCGTCATGGACGATGTCCCTCTGCAGGTGAAATAAAACTTCAGATACCTCATCGCCCTTCCCCATCGTCAGCGATACCGGCGCTTGCCTGAATGCCGCTGAACGCTCACCCGCCCCAAGGGCAGAAGCCGGTGACGCCCCTAAGAATAGAAACAAAAAAACCGTCGCGAGCAATTTTTAGAGTAATTAGTCAAAAAAATAAAAACGTTCATTTCAAACACGACACAGACGGACAGTACCGGCATAGTATTTTGCTGCACGCTAACGGTTGGCGCGTGGCCTGCGGGAAGTTCAAGTGCAGCGCCCGTTTATCTTTTTGCGAGTTATTTTGAACCCTTTAACTTGCGGGACATCCGTTTAGAATCCGACGCGTTTGGCCGAAGGCTTGTCCGAACCTCTATTTCTGATCCGTAACGCAGCCAGGAACGCCGCGGGATCGCCCAAGAAGGTTGTCCTATGCACCGCAGGAATTTGCTCAAGGCCTCCATGGCCATCGCAGCCTACACTGGCCTCTCGGCTACCGGTCTGTTGACCGCTCACGCTTGGGCCGGGACGGCCGACGGCGAGGCACAAGCCTTCGATTTCGAGGCGCTGAAAGCGCAGGCCAAGCAGTTGGCCAGCAGCCGTTACCAGGACACCAAGCAAGTGTTGCCGCCGACCCTGGCGACCATGACACCGCAGAATTTCAATGCCATCCAGTACGACGCCAACCACTCGCTGTGGAATGAACTGAACGGGCAACTGGACGTGCAGTTCTTCCATGTCGGCATGGGCTTCAAGCAACCGGTACGCATGTACAGCGTTGACCCGAAAACCCGCCTGGCGCGAGAAGTGCATTTCCGTCCGTCCCTGTTCAACTACCAGAACTCCAGTGTCGACCTCACGCAACTCAAGGGCGACCTGGGGTTTTCCGGTTTCAAACTGTTCAAGGCCCCGGAACTGGATAAACACGACGTGGTGTCATTCCTCGGCGCGAGCTACTTCCGCGCGGTGGATAACACCGGCCAGTACGGCTTGTCGGCCCGCGGCCTGGCCATCGACACCTACGCGAAAAAGCGCGAAGAGTTTCCGGACTTCACCAAGTTCTGGTTCGAGACCCCGGACAAGGACAGCACCCGCTTCGTGGTCTATGCCTTGCTCGACTCACCGAGCGCCACTGGCGCCTACCGCTTTGATATCGATTGCCAGGCCGAGCGCGTGGTGATGGACGTCGACGCCCACGTCAACGCACGCACCGCCATCGAACAACTGGGTATCGCCCCGATGACCAGCATGTTCAGCTGCGGCACCCACGAACGGCGCATGTGCGACACCATCCACCCGCAGATCCACGACTCGGACCGGCTGGCCATGTGGCGTGGCAATGGCGAGTGGATCTGCCGCCCGCTGAACAATCCGGCCACCCTGCAGTTCAATGCGTTCGCCGACAAGGATCCGAAGGGCTTCGGCCTGGTCCAGACCGACCACGAATTCGACAGTTATCAGGACACCGTCGACTGGTACAGCAAGCGCCCGAGCCTGTGGGTCGAGCCGACCACCGCCTGGGGTGAAGGCTCCATCGACCTGCTGGAAATCCCGACCACGGGCGAGACCCTGGACAACATCGTGGCCTTCTGGACCCCGAAGAAACCAGTGGCCGCAGGCGACTCCCTGAACTACGGCTACAAACTCTACTGGAGCGCCCTGCCGCCCGTGGGCACGCCGTTGGCACGGGTCAATGCGACGCGTTCGGGCATGGGTGGCTTCACCGAAGGCTGGGCGCCGGGCGAGCACTACCCGAAGGTCTGGGCGCGCCGCTTTGCCGTCGACTTCAACGGCGGCGGACTGGACCGCTTGCCGGCGGGCACCGGCATCGAACCGGTGGTCACCGCCTCGAACGGCCAGGTCAAGGACTTCAACGTGCTGGTGCTCGATGACATCAAGGGCTATCGGATCACCTTTGACTGGTTCCCGACCAACGACAGCGTGGAGCCGGTTGAGCTACGGCTGTTCATCCGCACCCATGACCGCACATTGAGCGAGACCTGGCTGTACCAGTACTTCCCACCGGCACCCGAGAAGCGCACGTATCCGGATTGGCCAGCGGCATAACGTAGCGACGTCCGCTAGGCAGAACAACATTGCGGCCAACTGACCGCAATGTTGTTCAGTTAAGGATGGGGTTGCTCAATACAGCCCCCGTGGCGAGCGAGCTTGCTCGCGCTGGGCTGCACAGCAGCCCCAAAAACGATCGCCGAGTTCGGTCTGAAAGACCGCAGTCGCTTTGTTGGGGGTGCTTCGCGCCCCAGCGCGAGCAAGCCACGGGCCCCTCACTCGCTTCAAGTGTTTCCTGACTGAACAACATTGCAGCCAAATGACCGGGGCTTTGTTTTTACCGCTTCAGTCAATCGCGCAAATCCGACTCATGAATCGGCTGATCCCGATGGGTTGCCCGTTGATATTGCGACGGCCAGATCGCCTTGTGCCCTCCCAGATCATCGTCGGCATGCAGCGGCCAGTAAGGGTCGCGCAACAGTTCACGGGCAAGCAGGATGATATCGGCCTGACAGGTGCGCAAAATGTGTTCGGCCTGCGCCGGCTCGGTGATCAAACCGACAGTGCCGGTGGCAATCCCGGACTCCTTGCGCACGCGCTCGGCGAAACGTGTCTGGTACCCCGGCCCGGTTGGAATCTCGGCATTGACCGCGGTCCCGCCCGACGACACATCGATCAGATCCACCCCCAGTGCTTTCAGGCGTCGCGCCAACTCGACGGTTTCATCCGGGTTCCAGCCATCCTCGACCCAGTCGGTCGCCGATACCCGCACAAACAATGGTAACCCTTCGGGCCAGACGGCACGAACCGCCTCGGTCACTTGCAGCACCAGGCGAATACGGTTTTCGAACGAGCCACCATACTGATCGCGTCGCTGGTTGCTCAAGGGCGACAGGAACTGATGCAGCAGATAGCCGTGAGCGGCATGCACTTCGACTACTTTGAAACCGGCAACCAGCGCACGCTTGGCGGCGTCGACGAAGGCCTGGATCACCTCGTGGATCTGCGCTTCGCTCAGTTGCGTCGGCGCGGTGTGTTCAGGGTCGAAGGCAATCGGCGACGGGCCGACCGGAATCCAGCCGCCATCGGCCGGTTTGACGCTGCCATGTTTGCCCAGCCATGGCCGGTGAGTGCTGGCCTTGCGTCCGGCGTGAGCCAGTTGGATACCGGCCACCGCGCCCTGGGCGGTGATGAAGCGCGTGATGCGCTGCAGGGGTTCGATCTGCGCGTCGTTCCACAGGCCCAGGTCCTGGGCCGTAATGCGGCCATCGGCGGTGACAGCCGTGGCTTCCGTAAATACCAGGCCGGCTCCGCCCACGGCGCGACTGCCGAGGTGCACCAGGTGCCAGTCATTGGCCAGGCCATCGACACTGGAGTACTGGCACATCGGCGACACCGCGATACGGTTGAGCAGGGTCAATTGACGCAGGGTGTAGGGTTCAAGCAGCAGACTCATGGGGCACCTCTCGAATCAGTGGGCAGGCTCCAGGGTTCTGTTTGAAAAGTCGACGAGTGACAGGAAAGGATGCGGCACCCGCCCCCGCGGGCAAAAAATGGACGATACGTCACAAGGCCAATCAAGCAGTGTTTAGAGCCTAGTCCACATCGGCGATCAGGGAGGGTTCAGCTGCAGTTTGAGTTGCTACACCCCATCCGTGGCGAGGGAGCTTGCTCCCGTTCGGCTGCGTAGTAGCCGCGATTTGGGGTACTCGGCGTGTCAGCTACCACCGGGGGGCAGAATTCAGGGGCGCTCCGCACCCCACCGGGAGCAAGCTCCCTCGCCACGCAAGCACTACCGCGGTTCGATGTGGGCAATCATCAACTGGACGGTTTCCTGGCCGCGGAACTCGTTGACGTCGAGCTTGTACGCCAGTTCGACCCAGCGGATGGTCGGGTTCGGCCAGACGTCACGGTCGATGCCAAAGGCAATGCCGTCAAGTTTCACCGAGCCACATTCGCTTTTGAGTACCACCTTCAGATGCCGCTCGCCCACCACCCGTTGCTCGACCAGCTGGAACACCCCGTGGAACAGTGGCTCCGGGAAGTGCTGGCCCCATGGACCGGCATGGCGCAAGGCACGGGCCAGTTCCAGGTGAAACTCTTCGACGGCCAGGGTGCCGTCAGACAGCATCCGGCCCGTCAGGTCCTCTTCGCGCATTTGCCGACGCACCTCGGCATCGAACGCTTCGGCGAACAGGGGGAAATTCTCCTGCGGCAATGTCAGGCCCGCCGCCATGGCGTGGCCGCCGTACTTGCTGATCAGCGTTGGATGCTGGGCCGCCACCACGCTCAGCGCATCACGGATATGAAAGCCTTGCACCGAACGGCCCGAGCCCTTCAGCACGCCATCGCCCGCATCGGCAAAGGCAATGGTCGGACGGAAATAACGCTCTTTCATACGCGAGGCGAGGATCCCGATAACCCCCTGGTGCCACTCCGGATCGAACAGACACAAACCGAACGGCATGGACTCCAGCGGCAGGTCCTTGAGCTGGGCCAGGGCTTCGCGCTGCATGCCCTGCTCAATGGACTTGCGGTCCTGATTCATCCCGTCCAGTTGCGCAGCCATTTCACGCGCAGCGCCCACGTCGTCGGTGAGCAGGCATTCGATGCCCAGGCTCATGTCGTCCAGGCGCCCCGCCGCGTTCAGGCGTGGGCCGAGGATGAACCCAAGGTCAGTGGAGGTGATGCGTGAATGATCGCGCTTGGCCACCTCCAGGATCGCCTTGATCCCCGGCCGGGCCCGACCGGCTCGAATCCGCTCCAGGCCCTGATGTACCAGAATGCGGTTGTTGGCATCCAGCGGCACCACGTCGGCCACACTGCCCAGCGCCACCAGGTCGAGCAGCTCGCCGATGTTGGGTTGCGGCGCGCTCTCGTACCACCCCAGGCTGCGCAAGCGTGCTCGCAAGGCCATCAGTACGTAGAAAATTACCCCGACACCGGCCAGTGCCTTGCTCGCAAATCCACAGCCCGGCTGGTTCGGGTTGACGATGGCATCCGCCAGCGGCAATTCGTCGCCCGGCAAGTGGTGATCGGTGACCAGCACCTTGAGCCCGGCCTGCTTCGCCGCGGCCACCCCTTCAACGCTGGAGATACCGTTGTCCACGGTGATCAGCAGCTGGGGTTGACGCTGCAAGGCCACCGCGACGATTTCCGGCGTCAAGCCATAGCCGTACTCGAAACGGTTGGGCACCAGATAATCGACGTGGGCAGCCCCCAGCAAGCGCAGCCCCAACAAACCGACGGTGCTGGCCGTCGCGCCATCGGCGTCGAAATCGCCAACGATCAGAATCCGCTGGCGTTGCTCCAGGGCCGTCACCAGCAGATCCACCGCAGCCTCAATACCCTTGAGCTGCTGGTACGGGATCAAGCGCGCCAGGCTCTTGTCCAGTTCGGCTTCTGACTGCACGCCCCGTGCCGCGTACAGACGGGTCAACAGCGGCGGCAGATCACCGAGAAACGGCAGGGTGGCGGGTAGCTGGCGAGGTTCGATACGCATGGGGTGGCAGGTACTTCTCTTCAATACGTGGGATAAAATCGGATGACACAACGAGCTGGCGGCGAATCAATCAGCCGCGTTCGCCCGCCAACCATTGCAACTGGACTTCGTGCTGGCCACGGTCATCGGTGACGAAAATCGTTCCTTCGCTGATCATCACGTCCCACTTGATGACGCGGGGCATGTCCTTGGCCAGGGTTTCCAGCACTTCCTGGGGAACGGCCGCAATGTTGACGTTCTTCAGGTTCTTGACCGCCGGCACCACTTTGCCTTCCCAGACACGCAGGCTGCCGTAAGCCAGCAGGCTGGTGCGCTCGGTACGACGCGAGCACCAGGTCAGGCGATCGGCGTCTGGCTGGCCGACTTCGATCCAGTGCAGTACACGGTCGTCCAGGCTCTTTTCCCACAGGGCAGGCTCGTCCACTTCCGACAGACCACGACCAAAGGACAACTGCTCGTTGTACCAGAGGGCGTAGGCCAGCAACCGCACGGTCATGCGCTCTTCGGTTTCCGAAGGGTGGCGGGCAATGGTCTGCTTGACGCTCTCGTACACGCTGCGGTCGAGGTCGGTGAGGTTCAGTTCAAACTTGTAGGTCGTGGACGGCTGGGCCATGAACGGGCTTCTTGATACGAGGAAAGGCGGCAAGTCTAACCGATGCGTGGGCGATGAGGGCCGGGCTATGTTAAAACGCTTCATCGACTCCGTCTTTGTCCTACAGGATCACCCATGCCGCTCACCGCCAAACCGCTTGCCGGCCTGAAAGTCATCGAACTCGGCACCTTGATTGCCGGACCCTTCGCTTCGCGCATTTGCGCCGAGTTCGGCGCCGATGTGACCAAGATCGAGTCCCCGGACGGCGGTGACCCGTTGCGCAAGTGGCGCAAGCTCTACGAAGGCACCTCGCTGTGGTGGTTTGTCCAAGCGCGTAACAAGAAGTCCCTCACCCTCAACCTCAAGCACCCGGACGGCCTGGCGATCCTCAAGCAGTTGCTCGGCGACGCCGACATCCTGATCGAAAACTTCCGCCCCAGCGTGCTGGAAAAGCTGGGCCTTGGCTGGGACGTCCTGCACGCGTTGAACCCGAAACTGGTGATGGTTCGCCTGTCGGGTTTCGGGCAAACCGGACCGATGAAAGACCAGCCGGGGTTTGGCGCAGTCGGTGAGTCCATGGGCGGGTTGCGCTACATCACCGGCTTCGAAGACCGCCCACCGGTACGTACCGGGATCTCCATCGGCGACTCGATTGCCGCGCTCTGGGGCGTGATCGGGGCGCTGATGGCCTTGCGTCATCGCGAGGTCAACGGCGGCCAGGGGCAGGTCGTCGACGTGGCACTGTACGAAGCGATCTTTGCCATGATGGAAAGCATGGTGCCGGAGTTCGACGTGTTCGGGTTCATCCGTGAACGCACCGGAAACATCATGCCCGGCATCACGCCCTCTTCCATCCACACTAGCGCCGACGGTAAACACATCCAGATCGGCGCCAATGGCGATGCGATCTTCAAGCGTTTCATGCAGGCCATCGGCCGCGACGACCTGGCCAAGGATCCGGCCCTGGCCAGCAACGATGGCCGTGACAGCCGTCGTGACGAACTGTATGGGGTCATTGACCGGTGGGTCGGCTCGCTGCCGCTCGATCACGTGATCGAACAGTTGAACCAGGCCGAAGTCCCCGCCAGCCGGATCTTCAGCGCCGAGGACATGTTCAGCGACCCGCAATTCCTCGCCCGGGAAATGTTCCTGCAAGCCAAGCTGCCCGATGGCAAGGACTTCAAGATGCCAGGGATCGTGCCCAAGCTGTCGGAAACGCCGGGGACGTGCGAGTGGGTCGGCGCCGAGCTGGGCGAACATAATGCGCAGGTACTGTGCGAGCTTGGCTATGATGCGGCACAGATCGCGCGACTGCGCGAAGACGGGGCTATCTAGCCTGAACAGGGTGCCATCGATCTGCCGGGGGCTGCGGGTGTCGGGCATGGCCGCGTTCCTGGCGGGCCTACTGGTTTTTTCCGGTGCGGTGCACGCCAGGGAGACGCTGACCTGGTTGCTGCGGGATTTACCGCCGCTGACGATTTTCGAAGGCCCCCAGAAAAACCAGGGCGCAATTGACCGGTTCATGCCGCTGTTGATTGCCGGCCTGCCCGAATATGAACAGCGGATCATGCGGGTCAATCGTGCACGTGGCATGCAAATGCTGCTGGAGCCAGGGTTCACCTGCGACCCCTCCCTGCTCTGGAGCCCGGAGCGGGCGCAACGGCTTGCCTTCTCCATCCCGGCTTATCGAATCCGCAGCAACGGCATTGTGATACGCCATCAGGACCGTGGAGTACTCGCCCCGTACCTCATCGACAACCAGGTCGACCTGACGCTGTTACTGGTGCGTGAAAACGGCAAGCTCGGCGTGGTCGCCGAGCGTAGTTATGGCCAGGTGGTCGATCGCATCCTGCAACAGGCGCCGAACAACAGCCTGTCATCCCATTACGGCAACGATGCCTTGGGTAGCCTTCTGCAAATGCAGCGCCTAGGGCGTTTGTCTGTGTTGCTGGGCTATTGGCCGGAAATCCGCTATCAGGCGCAACAGCAAGGCATATCGCCCGATGAGCTGGAGTTCTACGGGATTCGCGGCACAGACAAATACCAATCGATCCACATTGCATGCTCGGACACCCCGCTGGGTCGTCAGGCCATCCAGGGTATCAACGCGACCCTACGGGATCTGAGGCAGAACCGGCTGGTGGAATTTTACGCGCAGTGGCTCGACCCGCAGATGCGTGACGAATACCGGGAAGACGCCAGGACCTTTTTTCAGGAGCAAACGCCCTGAGTAAATGCCGGACAAAAAGAAACCCCGAGCAGTGGGGAGACAACTCGGGGTTAAACGTGACCTACAAGGACCCGTACAACAAGTGACAAGCACCGGAGCACAATGCTTGATCTTGTTGATACGGGTCTGACTAACGGGATGGCGAGAAGGTTCCCGCAAAAAAACATTCAACTTCTGACAGCAGGACGCCCGTCTTGCGTAGCGGTGCGCGTAGCTGCAATGACGCACGGCTCCAGTCGCCCTTCGGCGATCAGTACATCACGGTGCAAACCATCGACGACGTCCGTCAGCAAGCGCTTGTCGGTGAACTGCACCTGGTTGAACACACGTTCCACCACGATGGCGCCAACGGTACTCTTCAAGGTCACCAGGCATTGGCCGTGGGTCCCCGACGGCGTCAAAGTCACCTGATACGGACTCAGCGCTTCACCCATCAACAGGCTGATACTTTCCATCTCGATCACCATTCAATAGTCCGCAAACGAAGTGCCTGGTCGTCAGAGCATGCACGGAAAAGATGACAGTAAAAAAACGCCCCTGCGGTCAGGCGGACTCATGACGTCGAGGTCCGCGAGGAGCCGTCCACCCCCCCACGACACCTCGCAGCGCACCATCGGCGCCGTAGAACGGAACAGTCCATTGATAGAGACTTCTGTTACCGCTCTTGAACAACACGTCGCGTTCGACAAAACGCCCCTTGCGGCTGCTGAGCTGCTCCATGAGTTCGGCGTGCAGCAGGGTGGCGGTCGAGGCTGGCAACACATCGACCTCGGTCAGCCGCTTGCCCTGCACCCGGTCAAAACGGGTCGACAGCTGTTCCTCATAACTTTTGTTGCACAGGATCAACCGCCCCTGCAGATCCAGTACAAAAACCGGATCGGGCATGGCATTGATCAAGACGCGCTGAAAGGCGAGCTGGTCGCTGAGCGCTCGTTCGGCGGTGAGTCGCTGCTCGACCTGCTGGTGTAGACGCCGCCCCCACAACCATGAAATCAATCCGAACAGGCTGATGGACAGTAGCCCCCAGCCGCCCCACTGGTAAAACCGCTGCCACGGCGATGGCGCCGGACCGGGGACCACGCCACCCAGCCACTTCATGCGGATAGCCCGCAACTCGGCGGGCGGGAACGCCTCGAGGGCCTTGTTGAGGATGCCCAACAGTTGCGGTTGGCCCTTGCGCAAGGCCAAGTGGTCGGCCTCCCATTTACCCTCAAGGCTTGAGCCTATCGCCAATCGTCCGGCCGGGAACAGGTAGGCGCTGCTTGCATTTTCGATGGTTGCGTAGGCTTCGCCACTTTCCACCCATGCACGGGCTTCTGCGTAGGTTTTGACCGAGTGCAAGCGAATCTGCGGGTAATCACGCCGGATGCCGGCTTCCAGGGCATGTCGGGCCGGCAGCACCAGGACCTTGCCTGAGAGCGCTTCCAGCGATTGGATCGGGAGAGTTCCCGCCTGCCTGACAAACATCCAGCCAGCGTCGCCAAAGGCGTGACTGAAATCGAGGAAGTCCCTGCGCTCGTCGGTTTCGGCCAGCGTGGTACTCATGTCCGCCCGACCGCTTTCCAGCAACCCCAGCAGATGCTCGGTGGAAAAGGACTCCTCGTGAACAAACAGCAGCCCGGTCATCCGTGAAAGGCGCGTGAGGATATCGTTGTTCAGACCGCTCCATTGCCCCTGCTCATCCTTGAACAGGTACACCGGGGCCTGCACCGATGCGACGATCACCTGGCGGTTTTCGGCGATCCATTGAAGCTCCCGAGGCGCCAGCACAAAGGGCTTTTGCCCGACTGACGTGCCGACGTCCAAGGCCCCTGGCTGTCCGGCCAAGCCCCATGGACTCCATCCAAGAGCAGCCAGTAGCAATGCCCAACACCAGACGGGGTTTGATCCTGTGATAACCGACATGCCCACTTCCTTCTCAATCACTCACCCGTCCTTGAGGGGCGAAACTTTGATCAGTGTGGCATGCGGAAATGAAGAAGCCCGTCAGGAGACGGGCTTCAAAATGTGACAGGTTTTTACCGATCAGAGTGGCTTGCCGCGATTGCCATGCTGACTGACAAAGGCCTGCACGGCTTTCAGGTCATTTGGCAGAACGGTGCAGCGCTCATCCCGCTCGAACAAATCAGAAAGATGAGCAGGCAGTTCAAGCGCTTTTCCTACGCCGGCTTTTTCGACCGCTTCCGGGAACTTGACCGGATGGGCGGTGCCCAGGACCACCATCGGAATATCCAGGCTACGACGGCACTCACGGGCGGCCTTGACGCCGATGGCGGTGTGCGGGTCCAGCAGCTCGCCCGTCTGGGCGAAGACTTCAGCGATGGTTTCGCACGTTTGCGCATCGTCCACGGCCAGGGAATCGAAGAGTTTGCGCGCCTCGGTCCAGCGCTCCTCTTCGACGCTGAAACCACCACCTTGCTTGAAGGTGTCCATCAAGCCCGCAATCGCTGCACCATTACGACCATGCAGGTCGAACAGCAGGCGTTCGAAGTTCGACGACACCATGATATCCATGGACGGCGACAGCGTGGCGTGCAGGGTTTCCTTGACGTACTGGTTGCCGCTCATGAAGCGGTGCAAGATGTCGTTGCGGTTGGTGGCGACGATCAACTGGTTGATCGGCAGCCCCATGTTGCGTGCCAGGTAGCCGGCGAAAATATCGCCGAAGTTACCGGTCGGTACCGAGAACGACACCGAACGCGCCGGGCCGCCGAGTTGCAGGGCGGCGTGGAAGTAGTAAACGATCTGGGCCATGATCCGCGCCCAGTTGATCGAGTTCACTGCCACCAGGCGCGTGCCCTTGAGGAAGCTCTGGTCGGCGAAGCTGGCCTTGACCATTTCCTGGCAGTCATCGAAGTTGCCTTCGATGGCGATGTTGTGGATGTTGTCGCCGAACAGTGTGGTCATCTGCCGGCGCTGCACTTCCGAGACACGGTTGTGCGGATGCAGGATGAAGATATCGACGTTTTCGCAGTGTTTGCAGCCCTCGATGGCCGCCGAGCCGGTATCACCCGAGGTAGCCCCCACGATGACCACGCGCTCGCCGCGTTTTTCCAGCACGTAGTCAAGCAGGCGACCGAGCAGCTGCAGGGCAAAGTCCTTGAATGCCAGGGTCGGGCCGTGGAACAGCTCCAACACCCATTCGTTGCCGTTCAGCTGGCGCAGCGGTGCTACCGCGTTATGGGAGAAGGCACCGTAGGTGGCTTCCAGAATCTTTTTGAAGTCGGCATCCGGAATACTGCCGGCCACAAACGGGCGCATCACCCGGAAAGCCAGCTCGTGATACGGCAAGCCGGCCCAGGAAGCGATTTCTTCCTGGGTGAAGCGTGGCAGGTTTTCCGGCACGTACAGGCCGCCGTCGCTGGCCAGGCCAGCCAACAATACGTCTTCGAAATTCAGGGCCGGTGCCTGGCCGCGGGTACTGATATAGCGCATAAGATCAAACCTTCGGTTTGGGCTTCAAGCTGCAAGCTGCAAGCTGCACGTTAAAAGCGACTCGCCTTTTGTTTGCAGTTTGCGGCTTGTAGCTTGCCGCTGTGTTGATTGCGTTTACTTGCAGCTTGGAGCTAGACGCTGCAGCGGCTTCAGTTCAAATGCTCGACGCGGATCCGTACGACCGGACCGTCCACGCCCTGCAGCGCTTCAAGGGCCGCGATCGCGTCATTCATGTGTTGTTCCAGCACACGATGCGTCAACAGAATCATGGGCACCAGACCGTCGTGTTCTTCGACTTCCTTTTGCATGATCGATTCAATGTTGATACCACGCTCCGACAGAATGGTCGCCACCTGGGCCAGTACGCCTGGATGATCCTTGGCCTGGATACGCAGGTAGTAGGCACTCTCGCAGGCTTCGATCGGCAGGATCGGGTGAGCCGACAGCGAATCCGGCTGGAAGGCCAGGTGCGGCACACGGTTCTCAGGATCGCTGGTCATCGCACGAACCACGTCCACCAGGTCGGCAATCACCGACGAAGCGGTCGGCTCCATGCCGGCGCCGGCGCCGTAGAACAGGGTCGAACCGGCCGCATCGCCGTTGACCATCACCGCGTTCATCACACCGTTGACGTTGGCGATCAGGCGATCGGCCGGGATCAAGGTCGGGTGTACACGCAGCTCGATGCCACTGGCGGTGCTGCGCGCCACGCCCAGGTGCTTGATGCGATAACCCAGGGCTTCGGCGTAGTTCACGTCAGCGGTGGTCAGCTTGGTGATGCCTTCGGTGTAGGCCTTGTCGAATTGCAGCGGAATACCAAAGGCAATGGACGCCAGGATGGTCAGCTTGTGCGCGGCATCGATGCCTTCGACGTCGAAGGTAGGATCGGCTTCGGCATAACCCAGGGCCTGGGCTTCGGCGAGCACGTCTTCAAAGGTACGGCCTTTCTCACGCATTTCGGTGAGGATAAAGTTGCCGGTGCCGTTGATGATGCCTGCGACCCAGTTGATGCGGTTGGCCGACAGGCCTTCACGAATCGCCTTGATCACTGGAATGCCACCGGCTACCGCCGCTTCGAAAGCCACGATCACGCCCTTCTCGCGCGCCTTGGCGAAAATTTCATTACCGTGAACGGCAATCAATGCCTTGTTCGCGGTGACCACATGCTTGCCATTCTCGATGGCCTTGAGTACCAGCTCACGGGCAACGGTGTAGCCGCCCATCAGCTCTATGACGATGTCGATCTCAGGGTTCGTGGCCACTTCGAAGACATCGTTGGTAATCGCAATACCGGTCGTTTGGAACTGAGGCTTTGGCGTGCGCATGGCAATTTGTGCCACTTCGATTCCACGCCCGGCACGACGAGCAATTTCCTCGGCGTTGCGCTGAAGTACGTTGAAGGTACCGCCACCGACGGTCCCTAACCCACAGATGCCTACTTTGACCGGTTTCACTGTGAACTCCCCATAAAACGGCCGACTCAAGGTCGGCCGTGGAAAACAGCCACACGATGTGCGGCTCTCTATTAATGGAACGCCGACTTCTGTCGTCGCACCATGATCGTCAAAGGCTTACCGTGACGACACAGGATTATTTCGCACCCAACGCCAGTTTGGCGATTTGTGGCGCTGGCTGGTAGCCCGGAATCACCTGGCCATCGGCCAAAACGATGGCCGGTGTACCGTTCACACCAATGGACTGCCCCAGGGCGAACTGTTTGGAAACCGGGTTGGCGCATTTGGCGGCCTTGATTTCCTTGCCTTCCACCATCTTGTCCATGGCGGCTTTCTTGTCAGCAGAGCACCAGACGGCCTGCAGCTGTTCGTCGCCCGGCGAGCCCAGGCCCTGGCGCGGGAATGCAACATAACGCACTTCGACGCCCATTTTGTTCAAGGCCGGCACTTCAGCGTGCAATTTGTGGCAGTAAGGGCACGTCGTATCGGTGAACACGGTGATGTGCGTCTTGGTTTCACCAATGGCCGGGTAAACCACGGTTTCAGCAACCGGAATGCCATTGATCAGCTTGGCGATACCCAGGCGTTCGGTTTTCTCGGTCAGGTTGACCGGCTTGCCGTCCTTGAGCTGGAACAGGTAGCCCTGAACAATGTACTGGCCATCTGCGCTGGCGTACAGGACACGGCTGCCCTTGAGTTTGACTTCATAGAGACCGGCCAGCGGGCTGGCGGTGATGGATTCGATCGGCGTGTCGAGCGCAAGGCTTTCCAGGCTTTTACGAATGGCTTTGTCGGCCGCATCATCGGCGACGGCAAAGGTGCTGACCAACGCAATGATTGCGGCGGCGAATATCTGGGTCAGACGCATGAGAACTCCTGAAGGCGGACAAATGGATCGGTTAGAACGCCCGTAGCGGGACACCGGGTCATAACCGTCCATCGTGCAAACCGGCAAAGCCTATCACATAAGGCCAGCGTGGCCGACTGTGGCCGATGCAAGACCCTTGTCAGGCGCAATCCAAGCCTTGCCACAACGACCAGACTAACCCCTGGGGTGGTGCCTGGCATGCAGATCCTGCAGGCGTGCCCGTGCAACATGGGTATAAATCTGCGTGGTCGACAGGTCGCTGTGGCCGAGCAACATCTGCACCACCCGCAGGTCGGCGCCGTGGTTGAGCAAATGGGTGGCAAAGGCATGGCGCAAGGTGTGGGGCGACAGGGATTTGCCGATGCCGGCAACCTGGGCCTGGTGCTTGATGCGATGCCAGAACGTCTGCCGGGTCATCTGTTCACCGCGAAGACTGGGGAACAGCACATCACTGGGACGCCCGCCAAGCATTTCGCCACGACCATCGCGCAGGTAGCGTTCGACCCAGACTATCGCTTCCTCCCCCATCGGCACCAGGCGCTCCTTGCTGCCCTTGCCCATGACCCGCAGCACGCCCTGGCGCAGGTTGACCTGCTCCAACGTCAGGCTGACCAACTCGGTGACGCGCAAGCCACAGGCATACAGCACCTCCAACATGGCGCGGTCACGCTGACCGATCGCTTCGCTCAAGTCAGGTGCCGCCAGCAAGGCCTCCACATCGGCTTCGGACAACGACTTGGGCAGCGGCCTGCCCAGCTGTGGCATGTCGACCTGTAATGTCGGATCCACCACGATCAGCTTTTCGCGCAACAGATAACGATAGAATCCACGCACCCCGGAGAGAAATCGAGCCGTGGACCGGGGTTTGTAGTGCTGTTCGAGGCGCCAGGCCAGGTGATCGAGAATCAATTCGCGACCCGCGCTGGGCAGTTCAATCCCCTGCTCCTGAAGCCAGCCGTTGAACAGTGATAAATCACTGCGATAGGCATCCCGGGTGTTATCGGAAAGTCCCTTTTCCAACCACAAGGCGTCGAGAAACTGGTCTATCAATGGGTGTTCGATGGCGGGCATGGGTACTCAAGACACGCAGGCCAGGGCTGCGCGCAAAAAAGAATGAACGATAAAAAACCACCGCTAGTCTTTCATAGCCGGCGAACTCAAGGAACAGGGAGTATCAATGAACGAGCAGCAAATTCTATTGGCCTTCGGTGGCATCGGCGCGGCGGCGCTAGGCTGCCAATGGCTGGCCTGGCGCCTGAAACTGCCGGCCATCCTGTTTCTGCTGCTCAGTGGCATTCTGGCAGGTCCGGTGCTGGGCTGGCTGGATCCGCAGGAGATGTTCGGCCCCTTGCTGATGCCACTGGTTTCACTGGCGGTGGCGCTGATTCTGTTCGAAGGCAGCCTGACACTGCACCTGTCGCAGTGGCGTGAAATCGGCAGCGTCGTGCACCGCCTGGTGACCCTTGGCGCACTGTCGACCTGGGTCGTGATCGCCGTCGCCACCCACTGGCTGCTGGGTTTCGACTGGCTGCTGGCCATTCTGTTCGGCAGCCTGACCCTGGTCACCGGCCCTACCGTGATCGTGCCGATGCTGCGCGTGGTGCGCCCCAACGCCTCGATTGCCAACATCCTGCGCTGGGAGGGCATTGTCATCGACCCGATTGGCGCGCTGCTCGCCGTGGTGGTCTACAGCTTCATCATCGCCAGCGGTGCAGGCCAAGGGCTCCAGCAGAGCCTGTTGACGTTCGGCGGAGTCATTCTGTGTGGCAGCCTGTTCGGGATCGGCGGTGGCTGGGCGCTGGGCACCGTCATCCGTCGGCAATGGCTGCCGGAATACCTGCACAACCTGGCGGCGCTCGCAGCGGTACTGGGGATATTCATTGCCGCGAATGAAACGATGAATGAGTCAGGCTTGCTGGCGGTGACCTTGATGGGCATGTGGTTGGCCAACATGAAGGGGGTGGACGTACGGCATATCCTGCACTTCAAAGAAAACCTCAGCGTCCTGCTGATTTCGGGGTTGTTCATTCTGCTGGCGGCGCGCCTGGACCTATACGCGATGATCGCCCTCGGGCCGTTCGTGCTGATCCTGCTGCTGGTGATTCAGTTTATCGCCCGACCGTTGAACGTTGTGCTATCGACCTTTGGCTCAAACCTGAACTGGCGCGAGCGCGCCCTGCTGGCCTGGATTGCCCCTCGGGGGATTGTCGCGGCGGCCGTGTCGGCGATCTTTGCCATCCGCCTGCATGAAGCCGGCCATCAAGGGGCCCTGCTGCTGGTTCCCCTGACCTTTGCCGTGATCATCGGCACGGTGGTGCTGCAAAGCGCCACTGCCCGCCCGCTCGCTCGTTTGCTCAAAGTCGCCGAGCCTGCTCCGAGCGGCTTCCTGATCGTGGGCGCCAACAGCCCTGCGCGAACCCTCGGCAAAGCCTTGCAACAACTGGGGTGTCGGGTGCTGCTGACCGACTCAAGCTGGGAAAACATTCGCGCGGCACGCATGGAAGGTTTGCCTACCTACTTCGGCAACCCGGCCTCGCAACACGCTGATGCCCACCTGGACCTGGTCGGCCTCGGTCATCTGCTGGCGCTGTCCCCCTCGGGGGAACTGAACACCCTGGCGTCCATGCGCTTTCGCCATGAGTTCGGCCATCAGCGCATGTTTTCCCTGGCCAGCGGCCAGGAAAGCCGACGCACCGACAAGCACCGGGCCAGTCACGAACATCGCGGGCAACTGCTGGGCAGCCAGGTGCTGACGTACACCAAGCTGGCCAGCCTGCTCGGCCAGGGCGCCGAACTCTACACCACTCAACTGACGGAAGGCTTCGGCTGGGCGGACTACCAGGCGCTGCACGGCGATCGCGCCACACTGCTGTTCACCCGCGACGCCGCTAGCTGGGTGCATGTGGTGACACCCGACAGCCTGCTCAAACCGGCAGCCGGCTGGACACTGGTGGCCTTGATCCAACCCGAGACCAGCAACGCCTGACTGATTGCCGCGCAGTCTCGGATCAGACCGCAAATCCGGGCAACACGGGCACCGGACGCTTGTCCTCATCGATCGCGACAAAGCTGAACTGGCCATGGATGGCCTTTTCCCGACCGTCGCAACTCATGCTCTCGACAAACACCTCGACCTCGACCTTGAGGCTGGTGTTGCCGACCTTGATCACTCGCCCCACCAACTCGACGATGGAACCGGCCGCAATCGCATGATTGAAGTCGATGCGATCGGTGGATACGGTCACCAGTGGCAGCCGGCAGAAGCGGGTGGCGGCGATGAACGAGACCTCGTCCATCCAGGCCAGTGCAGTACCGCCGAACAGGGTGTTGTGGTGGTTGGTGGTTGACGGAAAGACGGCTTTAGTGACACGGGTTACCGAGAGCTCGGTGCGACGTTCGATTTCTAGTTCACGGGGAGTCATGAGTCTGGCCTGGTACAGAGGTGCTGTGAATAAATTGCGGACAACAAAAAAGCAGCCCGTAGGCTGCTTTTTTCTGCATCGGAAGCTGGACTTAAGCCAGTTTTTCCTTGATGCGAGCTGCTTTACCCGACAGGTCGCGCAGGTAGTACAGCTTGGCTTTACGTACGTCACCGCGACGCTTGACAGCCATGCTGTCGATTTGCGGGCTGTAGGTCTGGAAAGTACGCTCTACGCCAACACCGTTGGAGATTTTACGAACGGTGAATGCACTGTTAACGCCGCGGTTACGCTTGGCGATTACAACGCCTTCGAACGCTTGCAGACGCGAACGGTCGCCTTCCTTCACTTTCACCTGAACGACAATGGTGTCGCCCGGGGCAAAGGTAGGGATCTCTTTGGTCATCTGCTCTGCTTCGAGTGCAAGGATGATTTTGTTAGTCATGCTGTGCTCCTAAGGTAAATCGTCGGATCTACCATCGATACGTTGTTAACTATCGTCCCGCTCGCGGATGTATTCCTCGAGCAGCTTCTTCTCTTCTCCAGAAAGCGAGCGGCTTTCCAGAAGATCGGCGCGTCGTTCAAAGGTCCTACCAAGGGACTGCTGTAAACGCCAACGCCGGATGTGCGCGTGATTGCCACTTAGCAACACGTCGGGAACACGCTGATCCGCATACACCTCCGGTCGGGTGTAGTGCGGGCAATCCAGCAGACCATCCGTAAAGGAATCTTCCTCGGCGGAGTCCGCATGCCCTAAAGCTCCAGGCAGCAGTCGCGTAACCGCGTCAATCAGGACCATCGCCGGCAGCTCGCCGCCAGACAGTACATAGTCACCAATCGACCACTCTTCATCGACATGAGCTTCAATAAACCGCTCGTCAATGCCTTCATAGCGGCCGGCAATCAGGATTAATGCTTCCTCATTCGCCAACCCGCGTACCGCCGACTGAGTCAGTTGACGGCCTTGGGGCGACAGGTAAATTACCTTCGCCGCCTCCCCGGCTGCTGCCTTGGCCTGAACCAGAGCATCTTCCAGGGGCTTGATCTTCATCACCATGCCCGGGCCACCGCCAAATGGGCGATCGTCCACAGTGTGATGTCGATCCGTTGTGTAGTCTCGCGGATTCCAACAGGTCAGCTGCAAGAGCCCCTGTTTCACCGCACGACTGGTGATGCCGTAGTCGCTGATGGCGGAAAACATCTCGGGAAACAGACTGATCACTTCGACGCGCAAGTTAGCCACGTTTAGAAGTCCGCGTCCCAATCCACCTTCATCTCGCCCGCCGCCAGGTCGACAGCCAACACGCATTGCTCCGTATAGGGCAACAGGCGTTCGCGATCATCCAGGCTGCCAGCGCAAGGCTTGACCACCATGACATCGTTCGAGCCAGTCTCCAGCAGGTGATCGATTTTCCCGAGCAATTGCCCAAGGTGGTCGATGACCTTCAGACCTTCCAGCTGGTACCAGTAGTACTCGCCGTCGGTCAGATCAGGAAACAGGTTACGCGGCACGCAGATTTCAAAACCGGCCAGAAGACGAGCTTCTTCACGGTCATCGAGACCTTTGAGCTTTGTGACCAGGAACTTGCCGTTTTGTACACGGCCGCTGACCAGCTCTACCTGCCGTACATCGCCTTCGCGCCGCAGCGTCCAGGTTTTGTAGTCCAACAGGTTTCCAATCGGATCAGTAAAGGAAAAGACCTTCACTTCGCCGCGAACGCCATGTATTGAGTAAATCTTGCCGATAACGATCAAATCATCAGCAATGGCTGGCGTCGCGTTCATATTGCTCAGGCCGCAGCCTTAGCAGATTCCTTCAACAACTGAGCAACGCGCTCAGAAGGTTGTGCACCAACGCTCAGCCAGTAGGCTACGCGCTCTTGGTTCACGGACAGACGGATTTCCTGACCACGAGCAACAGGGTTGAAGAAACCAACCTGTTCTTTGTGCGAACCGTCGCGCGGGTTGCGGCTGTCGGTTACGGTCAAGTGGTAGAACGGGCGCTTTTTGGAGCCGCCAAGGGCAAGACGGATTGTTAGCATGTGAACATAGTTCCTGTAGTCGGTGCTGCAAATCTAAATGCACAGCGGGCATAGGTGCCCGAAAGGCCGCATATTCTAAGGAATATCCGGACTTTTGCAAATGACTTTTTCCGGCGCCTATAGGCATGCCATCCAGATTTGCGATAGAGCCGTTGCGAACAACGGCGAGTCAGCGCCCGCCAAGGCGGGCCACTGCTGGTCCCACGTCCGTGTGGGGACCGCGCCGACAGGTATGTCGACGCGAAATCTTTACATTTTCGGCATGCCGCCGCCGGGCAACATACCGCCCATGCCGCGCATCATTTTGGCCATTCCGCCCTTGGCGGAGAATTTCTTCATCATCTTCTGCATCTGCTTGTGCTGCTTGATCAAGCGACCGATGTCCTGCACCTGGGTACCCGAACCCATGGCGATACGGCGCTTGCGCGAACCGCTGATCAGCTCAGGGTCACGGCGTTCGGCCGGGGTCATGGAGTTGATGATGGCTTCCATCTGCTTGAACTGCTTCTCTGCCGCACCCTGGGCATTGCCCATTTGCGCCAGGTTCACACCGCCGATGTTTGGCAGCTTGTCCATGAGGCCGCCAAGGCCGCCCATGTTCTTCATCTGTTGCAGTTGATCGCGGAAGTCTTCGAGGTCGAAGCCCTTGCCCTTCTTTAATTTCTTGGCAAGCTTGTCGGCCTTGTCCTTGTCGAGGGTCTGTTCGGCCTGCTCGATCAGGCTGAGCACGTCGCCCATACCCAGGATGCGCGAAGCAATACGCTCGGGGTGGAAGGGTTCGAGCGCTTCGGTCTTCTCGCCCATACCGATGAACTTGATCGGCTTGCCAGTGATGGCACGCACCGACAGCGCGGCACCGCCACGGGCATCACCGTCGACCTTGGTCAGGATCACACCGGTCAGCGGCAGCGCCTCACCGAAGGCCTTGGCCGTGTTGGCCGCGTCCTGACCGGTCATGGCGTCGACCACGAACAGGGTCTCGACCGGATTGATCGCGGCATGCAGGGCCTTGATCTCGCCCATCATCTCTTCGTCGATGTGCAGGCGACCGGCGGTATCGACGATGACCACGTCGATGAACTTCAACTTCGCTTCTTTAATCGCCGCTTCAGCGATGTCGACCGGCTTCTGGCTCAGGTCGGACGGAAAGAAGGTGACGCCGATGTCGTTGGCCAGGGTTTCCAGCTGCTTGATCGCCGCGGGACGGTAAACGTCCGCGGACACCACCATCACCGACTTCTTCTTGCGCTCTTTAAGGAAGCGCGCGAGCTTGCCAGCGGTCGTGGTTTTACCGGCACCCTGCAGGCCCGCCATCAAAACGACGGCCGGTGGCACGGCGCTCAGGTTCAAGTCTTCGTTGGCCGCGCCCATCAGGCTTTCGAGTTCGGCCTGGACGATCTTCACGAAGGCCTGGCCTGGCGTCAGGCTGCGCGACACCTCGGTGCCGACAGCGCGTTCCTTGACCGAGTTGACGAAGTCTTTGACCACCGGCAAGGCGACGTCGGCTTCGAGCAACGCCATGCGCACTTCACGCAGGGTGTCTTTGATATTGTCCTCGGTCAGCTTGGCCTTGCCGGTGACATGGCGCAGCGTCTGCGAGAGACGGTCGGTTAAGTTTTCAAACATGCGCGATCCTTTCAGGCCCTATGGAGACCGAGGTAATGGCGGCCCAGACCGTGAAAAACATGTGCTCGGCGAGCCTGCGGCGTGGGCAGGTCGCGGATTATAGCGAAGACTGCGTCTGGCGCACACCCGCCGTCTGGTTGTGCGGTCTTTCATGCGACAAGGGTTGTATGCCAAACTCATTCTCTTTCGGGCTTGCCTAACAGGATTTATGCTCCCCTTGTCACCCAGTTTACTCACGACCCTCGCCGCCGCCTGCTTGTACGCCGCTGCGACCCTCTACCAAGGCTCTCGCCTGGCCGTAGGCGCCAAGGCGAACAAACGCCTGCTGGTCACGCTCGGCGTCCTCGCCGTCCTGACCCATAGCGCGAGCCTGCTCACCCACCTGATGACGCCGATCGGCCTGGGCCTGGATTTTTTCAGCGCCGCCAGCCTGATTGCCGCCGCCGTGATCGCCCTGACACTGCTGGCCTGCTCGCGCATCCCCGTGGAAAACCTGCTGTTGCTGCTGTTCCCGCTAGGGGTGACGACGGTGCTGCTGGCGCAGTTCGCGCCGTCGGGCACTGTGCAGGTGATCGACGAGGCGCCGGGGATTCTCGCGCATATCCTGCTGTCGATCCTGGCCTACGGCATGTTCACCATTGCGGTGTTCCAGGCCCTGCTGCTGCTGGTGCAAGACCACCAGCTCAAGCACAAGCACCCGTCCGGCCTGATCAGGAACTTCCCGCCGCTGCAAACCATGGAAAGCCTGCTGTTCGGCTTCCTCTGGGCCGGCTGGACCCTGCTGTCGCTGTCGCTGATCTCCGGCTGGCTGTTCGTCGACAACCTATTCGCCCAGCACCTGGTGCATAAAACCCTACTGGCCTGCCTGGCCTGGATTGTGTTCAGCGTGCTGCTGTGGGGCCGTACTCGCCTGGGCTGGCGCGGGCACAAGGCCATTCGCTGGACCCTGGCCGGATTCTGCCTGCTGATGCTGGCCTACTTCGGCAGCAAGCTGGTCCGCGAATTCATCCTGCACATCTGACGGGCATTCGTTATGGATAACCTGCCCATAGGGCCATTGCTCGCCGTGCTGGCCCTGCTGATCCTCTGGTCGGGCCTGTTCACCGCCATCGAGGCCGCGCACCAGTACCTGCAGGCCCAGCGCATGGCCTCACGCTCAAGCGACAAGCCGGTCGCCAGACTCCGCTTCCCGCTCAGCAGCCTGCTGCTGTGCAATACCCTGTGTCGCTCGCTGGTCGTGGTCATCAGCACCTTGCTGGCCGTGTTCGGCTGGGCAGACAATGGTCCGTGGCTGGCCTGCCTGAGTGCCACCGCGGCCTTGCTGGTGTTCGCCGATTACCTGCCGCGCACCCTCGCCAGCCGCTACCCGGACACCGTGCTGATGCTGGGTAACACCCTGCTGGCCACGCCCCTGAAAATCATCTACCCGATCGCCTGGGCGCTCAGCGGTATCAGCCTGTTGCTGCTCAAGCCCTTCGCCCGCAAGGCCAAGGTTGTCCAGCAAAGCGATGAAGAACCGGCCGCACCACAGAACAGCGACGGCGAGCAGGAGCACCCGGCATGCCGTCCGCACGCGCTGGCCGGCATTCATGCGCTGGACAACATTACGGTCAATGACATTCTGGTGCCCCGTAGCGAAATCGACGGCATCAACCTGGACGACCCGATCGAAGAGATCATCCAACAGTTGCGCGCCAACAAACGCACGCGCCTGCCCGTGTTTCACAGTGACATCAATCAGGTCGAGGCCGTGCTCAACACCCGGCAGATCCGTCACTTGCTGGCCGACGCCAGCCTGACCAAGGATGCTTTGCTGGCGGCCTGCCACGAACCTTACTTCGTTCCGGAAAGCACACCGCTGCAACTGCAACTGCTGAATTTCCACAAACAGCAGCGCCGCTTGGGCATGGTGGTCGACGAATACGGTGAAGTGGAAGGTATCGTCACCCTGGAAGACATTCTCGAAGAAATCGTCGGTGAATTCGAAAGCCAGCACAGCCTCGACAACCCACACATTCACCCCCAGGCCGATGGCCGACTGGTGATCGACGGCGCGGCTTCCATCCGCGAGCTCAACAAGAGCCTGGGCTGGCACCTGCCAAGCGACGGTCCGAAAACCCTGAATGGCCTGGTGACCGAGGCGCTGGAAAGTATCCCGGACTGCCCGGTGTGCCTGAAAATCGGCCGCTATCGCCTGGAAATCCTCGAAACCGAAGACAACCGTGTGAGCAAGGTACTGATCTGGCTGACCTCATCGGTGCCGACAGTACGCTGACCCCCTGTGGCGAGGGAGCTTGCTCCCGCTGGGTTGCGCAGCAACCCCGACCCCGGACACCGTGATCATTCCGACGAAACGCCTTCAACGGTATTGCGGGCGCTTCGCACCCGAGCGGGAGCAAGCTCCCTCGCCACGAATTTCAGCGCATCAGCTGAGCCCCCTTGTTGAATCGTTAGCCTCCTTCCTATAATCGAAACGCTTACCCAAGCCCCGCCCCGGGCCGTGCTACCCGCACTCAGCGTCCGGCGGCCAGTCTATCGGCACGACTCGCGACCTTCCGGCGACTGCTCCTACCTTGAGCGCCCGCCGCGCCCCAACCCACATCCCTGGGTGTTTCAACCACAATAATTCGCTCCAACGGAGCACATGACTGTCAGGGATTACTGCATGACGACCAGCACGACTTATAGCGAAACCGCACCCGCCCAACCGACGAACTCCGCCACCCGCGTGGCAACGGCCAGCTTCATCGGGACCGCCATCGAGTTCTACGACTTCTACGTGTACGCCACGGCGGCGGCCCTGGTGATCGGCCCGGTGTTCTTTCCGCAGACTTCCGGCACGGCACAGATGCTCTCGGCCTTCCTGACCTTCGGCATCGCCTTCCTAGCCCGCCCCCTGGGCTCTGCACTGTTCGGCCACTTCGGTGACCGTATCGGGCGCAAATCCACCCTGGTGGCCTCGCTGCTGCTGATGGGCGTCTGTACCACGCTGATCGGCGTGTTGCCCGGTTACGACAGCATTGGTGCCTGGGCGCCGATCCTGCTGTGTGTGCTGCGCTTCGGGCAAGGCCTGGGGCTGGGCGGCGAATGGGGTGGCGCGGCCTTGCTGGCCACCGAAAACGCTCCCAAGGGCCAGCGCGCCTGGTTCGGCATGTTCCCGCAACTGGGTCCGTCGATCGGTTTTCTCGCCGCCAACGGACTGTTCCTGACCCTGGCCCTGACCCTGGACGACGAACAGTTCCGTTCATGGGGCTGGCGCATTCCGTTCCTGCTGAGCGCCGCACTGGTGATGGTGGGCCTGTATGTACGCCTGAAACTGCACGAAACCCCGGTGTTCGCCAATGCGGTTGCGCGCCAGGAGCGGGTGAAAATCCCGTTGGTCGAGCTGTTCAGCCAGTATTGGGCACCGACCCTGCTGGGCGCGGCGGCGATGGTGGTCTGTTACGCGCTGTTCTACATCTCCACCGTATTCTCCCTGAGCTACGGCGTATCGACCCTGGGTTACAGCCGCGAAACCTTCCTCGGCCTGCTGTGCTTTGCCGTGTTGTTCATGGCCGCGGCCACGCCCTTGTCAGCCTGGGCCAGTGACCGCTTCGGACGTAAACCGGTGTTGATCATCGGCGGCGTACTGGCCGTGCTCTCGGGCTTCACCATGGAACCCCTGCTGACCCACGGCACGACTTGGGGCGTCGCCCTGTTCCTGTGCATCGAGCTGTTTCTGATGGGTGTGACCTTCGCCCCGATGGGCGCGCTGCTGCCCGAGCTGTTTCCAACCCACGTGCGGTATACCGGCGCGTCAGCGGCCTACAACCTGGGCGGTATCGTGGGTGCCTCGGCAGCCCCGTTCTTCGCGCAGAAGCTGGTAGCGATGGGCGGCTTGAGTTGGGTGGGCGGCTATGTGTCTGCGGCAGCGGTGCTCAGCCTGATTGCTGTGCTGTGCCTGAAGGAAACGCGCAATAACGACCTGAATCAGGTTGCCTAAAGTAAAAGCTTCGCGAGCAAGCCCGCTCCCACACTTGATCTGTGTCGCTCACATTTTGTGATCGGCGCAAAACTAATGTGGGAGCGGGCTTGCTCGCGAATGTCGCGACGCGGTTACAGCTCTACAACGACCGCCTGGGACGCGCGGGTCGCCTTGGCACGAGCCGTTTCAATCGACTCGTCGCGCGCCAGGGCCACGCCCATGCGGCGCTGTCCGTTGACTTCAGGCTTGCCGAACAGGCGCAACGCCGTGTCCGGCTCAGCCAGTGCGGCGCCCAGATTGGCAAACGCGGTCTGGGTCGACTGCCCTTCCACCAGAATCACCGCCGAGGCCGACGGGCCAAACTGACGGATCAACGGGATCGGCAACCCGAGAATGGCCCGGGCATGCAGGGCGAACTGCGACAGGTCCTGAGAAATCAGGGTCACCAGGCCCGTATCGTGGGGACGCGGCGACACTTCGCTGAACCACACCTGATCACCCTTGATGAACAACTCCACGCCAAACAGGCCACGGCCACCCAGGGCTTCGGTCACGGCCTTGGCAACGCGCTCGGACTCCGCCAGAGCAATCGGGCTCATGGCCTGTGGCTGCCAGGACTCCTGGTAGTCACCCTTCTCCTGACGGTGACCGACAGGCGCACAGAACGTGGTGCCGCCGACATGACGCACGGTGAGCAAGGTGATTTCGTAGTCGAAGTCGATAAAGCCCTCAATGATCACCCGGCCCTTGCCGGCACGACCGCCTTCCTGCGCGTAATCCCAGGCGTTCTGCACGTCATCGACGCTGCGCAACAGGCTCTGGCCCTTGCCGGAAGAGCTCATGACCGGCTTGACCACACAGGGGAAACCCAGGTCGTCGACGGCCTTGCGGTAGTCTTCGAAGGTATCGGCGAAGTGGTACGGCGATGTTGGCAGGTCCAGCTCTTCAGCGGCCAGGCGACGGATGCCTTCACGGTTCATGGTCAACTGGGCGGCGCGCGCCGTCGGGATGACCGTGAAGCCCTCGGCCTCCAGCTCGACCAGGGTGGCCGTAGCGATGGCTTCGATTTCCGGCACGATGAAGTGCGGCTTCTCGGCTTCGATCACTGCACGCAGCGCGGCACCGTCCAGCATGTTGATCACGTGGCTGCGATGAGCCACCTGCATGGCCGGGGCATCGGCATAACGATCCACGGCAATCACTTCAACGCCCAGGCGTTGCAGCTCGATCACCACCTCCTTGCCCAACTCACCACAGCCACACAGCAAAACGCGGGTCGCGGTTGGCGACAATGGAGTTCCGATACGAGTCATCTGAAGGTCCTCAATGGAGCAGATCATCGAAGGATGCTGCGTGATTGGCCTGCCTGGCCTGCCGCGCGCTTCCCATAGGGAGAAAGCGCGACATTTTACATGAACCGCAGGCTTTGGCTCAGCTCGCCAGCGCGCTCTTGCGCAAACGCCAGGCCATGGCGAGCCAGACCACCGTCACACCGGCGAATTTCGACCCCATGGCCGTGAGGATCACCCCCGGTGTCAGGGCGTCGATCATGCCGAAGAAAATGAAGGTATCCAGGGGAATGCTCAGCGCCGAACTTATCCACAACCGGTCATGCAGCGGCCGCTGGGTGATACTGAACACCAGCCAGTCGATGCATTCCGAAACGGCGAACGCCGTGGCGCTGGCCAGGGCAATTGACGGATCGGAGGTGATGTAGGACAACGCCAGTGCCGCCAGCATGGCAATGATCGCCCCATGGCCGAAGCGGATTTGCACCATATCGCGCAACACGAATACCAACCCGCCCCACGCCGACCAGATGATGTCCAGGTGCGGTGCGGTGGAAAAGGCGTAATTGATCAGCACCACGCTGCTGATGTAGGCGATGAGAAAGAGCATGGGACGCGGGGAATACCTGTCGAAATTGGCGCACAGGGTACTTCATCTTCGATGCACAGATAACCTGTGGCGAGGGCGCAACTCCCTCACCACAAAAGCTCGCCAGATTCAGGAACTGGATTTCGAAGGCAACATCCAGAGCAATCCACTCGATTTCGCCCGTTCATGGCACAACCCCAACACCTTGCGGCGCTCGTCATTGTCCATGCGGCTCCAGCGGGTGATTTCCTCCACCGTACGCTGACAGCCGGTGCAGATATCCTGTTCGTCCAGCGCGCAGATGCTCACGCAGGGCGATGGCACGGGGCGTTCGGCGGTATTCATTGCTCCTGCTCGACCAGATCGCGGGCATAACGCTGGGCATTGTGCACATAGTGCGCGGCGCTGGCTTCGAGCATTTTCTTCTGCTGTTCGGTCAGTTCGCGCACCACTTTGCCGGGCGAGCCCATGACCAGCGAACCGTCGGGGATTTCCTTGCCTTCACCAATCAGCGAATTGGCGCCGATGATGCAGTTCTTGCCGATTTTCGCGCCATTGAGGATCACCGCGTTAATCCCGATCAGGCTGTAATCGCCCACCGTACAGCCATGCAGCATGGCGTTATGGCCAATGGTCACACCGGTGCCGATAGTCAGCGGGTAACCCATGTCGGTGTGCATCACCGTGCCGTCCTGTACGTTGCTGTTCTTGCCGATCAGGATCAGTTCGTTGTCACCGCGCAACACCGCGTTGAACCAGACATTGGCTCCCTCTTCCAGCCTGACCTTGCCCACCAGCACGGCATTGGGTGCAACCCAGCTCTGTGGATGGGTTTCGACGCGGGCGTCGCCCAGACGGTATTTCATGGTGGTTTTCCTCAAGGCTCGGGCAGGTTTTCACTTGCAAGACAGGTTCACGCCCTACGCGCGATGGCTTCAAATATTGATAAAGCTGTGGGGAGGTTGATGCAGGTTGATCTTCGCGTCATAGAGCAAATTGATCAACTCGACGACCATGATCGCCGTCAGCCCCCAGATCTTGTATTCACCGTAACGGTAACTGGGCACGTACCAACTGCGCCCCTGATAATCGATGCGGTGCGTATGCTCGCGGGGGTCCTTGCGGAAAAATTCCAGCGGAACGCTGAACACAGCGGCAATTTCGGCATCGTTGGCGCGGTACTCGACGAAGTCGGGAATCACCCCGACGTAAGGCGTCACCTTGATACCGTGCAGGGAAATCAATGGGCTCAAGGGCCCGATCACTTCAACCAGGCCAGGCGGCAGGCCGATTTCTTCTTCGGCCTCGCGCAAGGCGGTAAACACCAGGTCGGGGTCTTCAGGGTCGCGGCGTCCGCCGGGAAAGGCCACTTCACCGCCATGGGTCGAGAGCCCACTGGCGCGCAGGGTCAGGATCAGCTCAGGTTCGTCGCTGCGGGTAATCGGCACCAACACCGCGGCCTCGGGGAAACGCCGGTCGGTTTCCAGCGTACGTGGCGTATGGTTGATGACCCGCTGCAGTAGCTCGTCCAGCATGAGTGCTCTCGATCTGTTGGCTACCATGCATCATGCACCAAACGCACAGAGCGCCCAAGCCCTTGAACGGCGGCATGTCGCTAAACGACAACTTGCCGACAGACACCGCTGCACGCCAAGATAGGCGCAGCCTCTACGGAATCCCAGCATGAAATTCTGCAGCCAGTGCGGTAACCCGGTCACCCAACGCATTCCCGAAGGCGACTCCCGCCTGCGCTACGTCTGCGACCAGTGCCAGACCATTCACTACCAGAACCCGAACATTGTCGCCGGCTGCCTGCCGACCTGGGGCCGCCAGGTGCTGCTATGTCGCCGTGCCATCGAGCCGCGCCGCGGCTACTGGACCTTGCCCGCCGGTTTTATGGAAAACGGCGAAACCGTGGAACAGGCTGCCATTCGGGAAACCTTCGAGGAGGCCTGCGCCCGTGTGCGCCACCTGAAGATCTATACGCTGATCGATGTGCCACACATCAGTCAGGTGCATGTATTCTTCCGTGCAGAGCTTGCGGACCTGGACTTCGCCGCCGGCCAGGAAAGCCTGGAAGTGCAGCTTTTCGAAGAAGCAGACATCCCTTGGTCCGAGCTGGCTTTCCGCACCGTGGGCCGTACTCTAGAATGCTTCTTCGCTGACCGCCGGACAGGGGAATTTCCGGTGCGCTGCGAATCCATTCCTCCGCTTGCTCAGCCTGCGATCACTTAAACAACAAAAAGTACGCCGTACTTTCAGGGATATCGTGTCAATGCGCTGGTTGCTCGCGTTCTTCTGTCTGTCGTTCGTCGCTGTTTCACAGGCCTCCACCCTGGAAACCCTGGACGGCAAAATCATCGACAAAGTGTTGGTGCTCAAATCCGCCCATCAGTTGCAACTGATCAATAACGGACAGACCATCAAAACCTACCGCATCTCCCTGGGCAAAAACCCCAGGGGCCAAAAGCTCATGGCTGGCGACCGCCGCACGCCCGAAGGCCTCTATTGGCTGGACTGGCGCAAGGTCAGCGACCGCTTCAACCTGGCCATGCACATCTCCTATCCGAACATCAGCGACGCCGCTCGCTCGCGCCGTGAAGGTGTGGACCCCGGTGGCATGATCATGATCCACGGCACCCCCGACACCGAAGACGATCCCGAGGATCTGTTCCACACCCTGGACTGGACCGACGGCTGCATTGCCATGCGCAACGTCGACATGCGCGAAGTCTGGGGCCTGGTGCCGGACGGCACGATGATCGAAATCCGCCCATAACCCCCTCTTCCCCCCTGATCATTCCCATGCTCCGCGTGGGAATGCCTCTACGGACGCTCCGCGTTCGGCTGTTGATGTGGCGCGGAGCGTCGCGGACTGCATTCCCACGCAGGAGCGTGGAAACGATCTCCCCCTTCATCATTTATCAAAAATAATTCAAAAAAAATTCAGCCCCAACCAACAACCCACCTGCAATACCACCGCCCTTCAAAATCACCGGCGCAGACCGCGATCTGATCCGTTGCCCCCGCCACCTCTAATACCACTTCAAACCCAACGCCACCGCACCTTCCAGCGGAGCGAGCTTTTGCTCGCCCGGAGCGAACCACCAGCGTTGACATGGTATTTAAGTGGTATTAGTTTTTCACCACTACCGGGCGACAACACTCCAATATCCGCATCGGAAACCTCACATGAATCACATCCTGGCCCTGCGCCCTGACGACACCCAGCCCACCCCCCTGTACCTGCAACTGGCGCGCAACCTGGAAGCCGCGATTCATGCCGGCCTATGGAAAGCCGAGCAGGCGCTGCCGTCGGAGCGCAACCTCAGTGAAACACTGAACATCTCCCGCGTGACCGCCCGCAAAGCCCTGGAAGTGCTGTTCGAACAAGGCCTGATCCGCCGTAGCCAAGGTTCGGGGACCTTCATCACGCCTCGCCTGGAACAACCGCTGTCGCGGCTGTCCGGCTTCAGCGAGATGCTCCGCCTCAAGGGGTTCGTGCCCAGCTCGCAATGGCTGGAGCGGGAAATCACCCAGCCGACCCACGAAGAACTGATCCGCCTCGCCCTGTCACCCTACGACAAAGTGGCGCGCCTCAAGCGCTTGCGCAAAGCCGACGACACCGTGATGGCCATCGAGATGAGCACCCTGCCCGCCTCGATCATTGCCCAGCCGCAAGCCATCGGCGATTCGCTGTATCAATACCTCGACAGTATCGGCAAGCCGGTGGTACGCGCCCTGCAACACATTCAGGCGATCAATGCCTCCGACGAGTTCGCCGCCCTGGTCGGCATCGCACCTGGCACCGCCATGCTGCTGATGACCCGGGTCGGCTACCTGGAAGACAACACCCCGATCGAAGTCACCGACACCTATTGCCGCAACGACTACTACGACTTTGTAGCCGAACTGCGTCGCTAAAAAACGCGCCGTCAGCACCTGAGAGCTGCCCTATGTCCGAAGACAACATCCTCACCGCCCAAGGCTGGATTCGCGGTCGCCTGACCCATGAACACGGCCGGATCGTGCGCATCGAAGGCCAGCCCTGCGACCCGGCGGACAACGACTTGCCATACCTGCTGCCGGGCTTTATCGACCTGCACGTGCATGGAGGTGGGGGCCGGGACCTCATGGAAGGTACGCCCGCCTTCGAAACCATTACCCGCACCCATGTTCGCTTTGGCACCACGTCGTTGCTGGCCACGACCATGACCGCGCCGAACGAAGAGATCGCTCGCGTTCTGGAGCAGGTCGGTGAATTTTGCGAACAGCGTCTCGAAGGCTGTGCCCGGGTCCTGGGCGTGCACCTCGAAGGGCCGTACATCAACCCCGGAAAACTGGGCGCCCAACCGAACTTCGCTCACACCGCGCTGCTGGCCGAGGTCGAGGCCTATCTGACACTGGCGCCGATCCGGGTGATCACTATTGCTCCGGAAATCGCCGGTCACGACAAACTGATCCGTGCCTTGAGCGACCGTGGCGTACGCATGCAGATCGGCCACACCCTGGGCAGTTACGAGGAAGGCGTCGCGGCACTTGAGGCCGGCGCCACCAGCTTCACCCACCTCTACAACGCCATGAGCCCGTTGCATCACCGCGAACCGGGGATCGTCGGCGCGGCACTGGCCCATGCCCAATACGCCGAATTGATTCCGGACCTGCTTCATGTGCATCCCGGGGCGATCCGCGTGGCCCTGCGCTCGATCCCCTGCCTGTATTGCGTCACCGACTCCAGCGCCGCCGCTGGCATGCCGGATGGCGAGTACAAGCTGGGCAGCCACACCGTGACCAAATGCCTGGGCGGCGTGCGCTTGCCCGACGGCACCCTGGCCGGCAGCACCCTGACCATGGATCAGGCCCTGCGCAACCTGGTGAAGATCGGCCTGCCACTGTGCGAGGCCTCGCAACGCCTTTCGCAATTTCCCGCCGACTACCTCGGTCTCCCGGAGCGCGGCCGCCTGCAACCCGGCGCCTGGGCCGACTGTGTACGCCTGGATCGCTCACTCACACTGACCGCCGTGATGGTCGAAGGAGAAGACATTGACTTCAAAAATGCTTGAAGAGGCCCTGTCCTCGTACAAGGCCGTCGAAAGCCAGTTGCAGCAACTCGATCCACAGATGATCGAGATCGCCGGGCGCCTGAACCGTCAGCCACCGCAAGTGGCGATGACCGTCGCCCGTGGCAGTTCCGATCATGCCGCAAGCTACTTCGCCTATCTGGCCATGCAGCATATAGGCGTGCCGGTGGCATCGCTGCCGATGTCGGTGGTCACCCTGCAGCAGGCGCCGCTGAAGGTCAGCGGCCAGGCGGTATTCGCATTCTCGCAGTCAGGGCAGAGTCCTGACCTGGTCAACAGCCTGCGCCTGCTGCGCAAGCGCGGCGCCTTGAGCATTGCCATGGTCAACGCCGAGAACTCGCCACTGGAGGCCGCGTGCGAGTTCAGCCTGCCTCTGTGTGCCGGTACTGAAAGCAGCGTGGCCGCGACCAAAAGCTTCATCGCCACCCTCACTGCCAGTGCACGCTTGATTGCCCACTGGAAGCAGGACGCCGAGTTGCTGGAAGCCGGCCTCGCCCTGCCCCAGGGGCTGCGCGAAGCCGCAACCCAGGACTGGAGCCTGGCCGTCGATGCCCTGCGCGATTGCCAGCGGCTGATGGTGATCGGCCGTGGCGCCGGCTTTGCCATCGCCCAGGAAGCCGCCCTGAAACTCAAGGAAACCTCGGCGATCCAGGCCGAAGCCTTCAGCAGTGCCGAAGTGAAACACGGCCCCATGGCCCTGATCGACAACCACTACCCGCTGCTGGTGTTCGCTCCCCGGGGGGCCGAACAGGCTGGCCTGTTGAGCCTGGCCGCCGAGATGCGCCAACGCGGTGCCCATGTGTTGCTGGCAGCCCCCGATGACGTCAGCGAACGCGACCTGACGCTGAGCCGCGCCGAACACCCGGCGCTGGACCCGATCCTGGCGATCCAGAGTTTCTACGTGATGGCCGCAGGCCTCGCGCAAGCCCGTGGCATGGACCCTGACCAGCCACGCCACTTGAGCAAAGTGACCCGCACCCACTAACACGCCTGAATCGAGTACCGAGCCATGCACAACAACAATAACGAACTGATCCTCAGTGCCCCGCTCAGCGGTCCTGTGCTCACGCTTGCCAAAGTCCCGGACCCGGTGTTCGCCAGCGGCGCCATGGGCGACGGGATCGCCATCGACCCGCTGAACAACACCCTGCACGCCCCCTGTGCCGGGGTGGTGGTGCATGTCGCCCGCACCGGCCACGCCGTGACCCTGCGCGCCGACAACGGTGCCGAACTGCTGTTGCACCTGGGGCTGGACACCGTCGACTTGCAAGGCAGCGGATTCTCGATACTGGTCGAGGAAGGCGCACGAGTCAGCAATGGCGATGCACTGCTGCGCTTTGATCAGGACCTGGTCGCCCGGAGCTGTAAAAGCCTGGTCAGCCTGCTGATCCTGACCAACAGCCAGGACTTCCAGGTACTGCCGATCACCCTGAAATCGGTCAAGGTCGGCGAGCCTCTGCTGCATATCGTGCCGAAGGCGGTGAACGGAGCCCGGGCCGAAGAACAAGGCTTGGGCGACGAAGTCCGCGGTCAGATACGCATCACCCATCGTGGCGGCCTGCATGCTCGACCGGCGGCCCTGATCCGCCAGACCGCGCAACTGTTCACCAGTAAATCCCAGCTGCATTTCGCCGAAAAATCCGCGTCGTGCGACAGCCTGACCGGCTTGATGGGGTTGGGCATTGGCGAGCAGGACGAGGTGCAAGTCAGCAGCCGCGGCGCGGATGCCAACGCGGCGCTGCAAGCCTTGCTCAACGCCCTGTCCAGCGCGGTCAACGACGACCGCCACGCTGCCGCCCCCACGCCAATTGTCCAACGCTCGCGCGTCGCCGAAGCCGGCGTGTTGCATGGTGTCTGCGCCGCCCCCGGACTGGTGGGCGGGCCATTGTTCCAGTTGGCAGCCCTGCAATTGCCGGAAGACACTGGCGGCCACATGGCCGAAGCCCAACACCAGGTGCTGAACACGGCGCTGGAGCAGGTACGCAGTGAAATTCGCGGCACCCTGGCGCACGCCAGAAAACAAAACAACCTGGAAGAAGAACAGATATTCGCCGCCCACCTGGCGTTTCTCGAAGACCCGACGCTGCTGGAGGCCGCCCACCAGTCCATCGACCAGGACAGCGCCGCGACCCACGCCTGGAGTCAGTCGATCGAGGCGCAGTGCAAGGTTCTGCAAACACTCGGCAACCCGCTGCTGGCCGAGCGCGCCAACGACCTGCGCGATCTCAAGCAACGTGTACTGCGCGTCCTGCTTGGCCAGGACTGGCACTACGACGTGCCGGCCGGAGCCATCGCCGCCGCCCATGAGCTGACCCCTTCAGACCTGCTGCAACTGTGCGAACAAGGTGTCGCCGGCTTGTGCATGGCCGAGGGTGGCGCGACGTCCCATGTGGCGATTCTGGCCCGCGGCAAAGGCTTGCCGTGCCTGGTCGCCCTCGGCTCATCCCTGCTCGAGCAACCCCAAGGCCAAGTCATGGTCCTGGACGCGGACGGCGGGCGGCTGGAACTGATCCCCGATAGCGAACGGCTGGAGCAGGTGGCGCACGCCCAGCGCGAACACCTTCAACGCCGGGCACGCCAGCAACTGCACGCGCACCATCCGGCACTGACCCTCGATGGCCTGCGCGTCGAAGTCGCCGCCAATGTCGCCTCCAGCAGCGAAGCGGCCGATGCCCTCAAGGGCGGCGCCGACGGTGTCGGCCTGCTGCGCACCGAGTTTCTGTTCGTCGATCGCCAGACCGCGCCCGACGAACAAGAGCAGCGCCAGGCGTATCAAGCCGTACTGGATGCCATGGGCGACAAGTCGGTGATCATCCGCACCATCGACGTCGGTGGCGACAAACAGCTCGACTACCTGCCCTTGCCGGCCGAAGCCAACCCGGTGCTGGGCCTGCGTGGTATCCGCATGGCCCAGGTCCGACCGGAACTGCTGGATCAACAACTGCGCGGACTGCTACAGGTCAGCCCCCTGAACCGATGCCGGATTCTGTTGCCGATGGTCAGCGAGGTGGATGAACTGCTGCACATCCGCCAGCGCCTCGACGCCCTGTGCGTCGAACTTGGAATAGCCCTGCGTCCGGAGCTGGGCGTAATGATCGAGGTTCCGGCCGCTGCCTTGCTGGCCGAGCAACTGGCCGAACACGCGGACTTTCTGTCGATCGGCACCAATGACTTGTCCCAATACACCCTGGCCATGGACCGTGACCACGCCGGCCTCGCCGCGCGGGTCGACGCCCTGCACCCGGCGCTGTTGCGCCTGATCGCCCAGACCTGCAGCGGTGCTGCCAAACACCAGCGCTGGGTGGGTGTTTGCGGTGCGCTGGCGTCCGATCCGCTGGCCACCCCGGTGCTGATTGGCCTGGGAATTCGCGAGCTGTCGGTGAGCCCGCCGCAAATCGGCGAAATCAAGGAGCGGGTGCGCCAGTTGGATGCCGCCCAGTGCCAACGCTTGAGCACCAGCCTGCTCGACCTCGGCAGCGCCGCCGCCGTGCGCCACGCCTGTCATCAACACTGGCCTCTGAGCTGAACAACAACAAAAAATCCAGGGAGACACGCCATGTACCAACTCTTCATCGAAGGCTTGCAACGCCTCGGACGGGCACTGATGCTGCCCATTGCAATCCTGCCGATTGCCGGCCTGTTACTGCGCCTGGGTGACACCGACCTGCTGGACATCGCGATCATCCACGACGCCGGGCAAGTGATCTTCGCCAACCTGGCGATGATCTTCGCCATCGGCATCGCCGTCGGTTTCGCCAGGGACAACAACGGCACCGCCGGCCTGGCCGGCGTCATTGGCTACCTGGTGATGGTTTCCACGCTCAAGGTCCTCGACGCGAGCATCAACATGGGCATGCTCGCCGGCATCGTCAGCGGTCTGATGGCCGGTGCGCTATACAACCGTTTCAAGGACATCAAGCTGCCGGAATACCTCGCGTTCTTCGGTGGCCGGCGCTTCGTGCCGATCGTCACCGGGTTCGCCGCCGTCGGCCTGGGCGTGGTCTTCGGCCTGATCTGGCCACCGATCCAGCACGGCATCAACAGCTTCGGCGCTTTGATGCTGGAGAGCGGCAGCTACGGCGCGTTCATCTTTGGTGTACTCAATCGCCTGCTGATCGTCACCGGCCTGCACCACATCCTCAACAACATGGCGTGGTTCGTGTTCGGCAACTTCACCGACCCGACCACTGGCGCCCTGGTCACTGGCGACATCGCCCGCTATTTTGCCGGCGACCCAAAAGGCGGCCAGTTCACCACCGGCATGTTCCCGGTGATGCTGTTCGGCCTGCCGGCGGCATGCCTGGCGATGTACCGCAACGCCCTGCCCCAGCGGCGCAAGGTGATGGGTGGCATCCTCCTGTCGATGGCCCTGACCTCGTTCCTCACCGGCGTGACCGAACCAGTCGAGTTCGCCTTCATGTTCCTTGCGCCGCTGCTGTATCTGGTCCACGCGCTGCTGACCGGCTTTTCAATGGCCATCACCAACGCGCTGAACATCCACCTGGGCTTCACCTTTTCCGGCGGTTTCATCGACATGATCCTCGGCTGGGGCAAGTCCACCAATGGCTGGATGGTGTTCCCGGTGGGCCTGGCCTACGCGGTGATCTACTACACCGTGTTCAACTTCTGCATCCGACGCTTCAACCTGAAAACCCCGGGCCGCGAAGACACCATTGCCGGTGAAAAAACCGTGCTGAGCGAAAACCAGCGCGCCGAGGCCTACATCCTGGCCCTGGGCGGCACCGACAACCTGATCACCGTCGGCGCCTGCACCACTCGCTTGCGCCTGGAAATGGTCGACCGCAACAAGGTTTTCGACAACAAACTCAAGGCCCTCGGCGCCATGGCCGTGGTGCGTCCCGGCAAAGGCGGCAGCTTGCAGGTGGTGGTCGGTCCGCTGGCGGACAGCATTGCCGATGAAATTCGCCAAGCGATGCCGACTGCCGGCAGAGCCGTCACGGCAGCCGCGGTGATGACCGACACGGCCCCGACTGCTGCCCCAGTGGCCGCTCCAGAAGCCCAGAAATGGCTGAACGCCCTGGGCGGCAGCGACAACGTCCTGCAACTCGACTGCGTCGCCATGACCCGCATTCGCCTGCAACTGGCCAATGGCAAGGCACTGTCGGAATATCAGCTCAAGGAACTGGGTTGCCAAGGTGTCAGTCCGCTGGAAGGCGGCGTGTGGCACTTGGTGGTGGGCGACAAGGCACTGAGCTTGAGTGAGGCGCTAGCAGGCCTGGTCAATCGCAGCGAGGTCAGTGCCAGGGTCTGAAATCGCCATCGCGAGCACGCTTCTCACCTACAGTTAAAACGCTGACCGTAGAAGCGAGGCTTGCCCGCGAAGAGGCCCTGAAAGGTAACAAAAACCCGGCCTAAGCCTAATGCCGGTCAGTTAAGAAAAATAAAGCCGAACACGAAACCCGTGGCGAGGGAGCTTGCTCCCGCTGGGGCGCAAAGCGGCCCTGTTTTGGGGCTG